>JAZLEM010000038.1:0-6970 GCA_045615245.1 Acetobacter sp.
CCTCCAATACCAGCTCCCCCGCTAATATGGCAGTTCTTGCCTATTTGCGCACAGCTCCCTATAGTCGCCCAGGTATCAACCATTGTACCGCTTCCAATATAGGCACCCACATTAACAAACGACGGCATAAGTACAACGTTCGGTGCGATATAAGCTGAACGTCGCACAATAGAACCCGGCACGACACGAAAACCAGCAGCCTTAAAACGTGTCTCATCCCAATTAGAAAATTTCAACGGTACTTTATCATAAGCTAAAGCTCCCGTGTTTCCTAACATAACACGGCTATCATTCAAACGAAAAGACAACAAAATCGCTTTCTTAAGCCATTCGTGTACAACCCACCCACCATCTTGTAAAGTCGCAACACGCAAACGCCCTGTATCTAAAGCCTCTAATGCCTCTTCAATAACATTACGTTCTGTGCCAGATGTCGCAGAAGAAATACGGTCACGATTTTCCCAAAGTTCTTCAATATGCTTACAAAGCGTTTCATCTATCATAGTACACCATTCATTAACAAAAGTACCATCCTATTTCCGCAGCGCTGTTAACGGTACAAAAAATCAAAACTAAATTAGAACTGAATGAACTAAATGAACTGAATTCAAATTATACCACAAGTTAATCATTTAATCCGCATGTATAAGAGTGCCAGAACCAGAAGCTGTAAACAACTCTAACAAACACGCATGAGGAATACGTCCATCAATAATAACAGCAGCCTGAGCTCCCGCCTCAACCGCTTCAATACAGGTCTCCACTTTAGGGATCATTCCCCCTGTAATAATACCTTGTTCTATCGCTTGCCGCGCTTGTGATGCCGTTAGTTCAGATATAAGCTTCCCCTCACTGTCTAAAACACCGGCAACATCCGTCAGCATCAACAAACGCGTAGCACGAACCGCCCCAGCAACAGCCCCTGCTGCTGTATCCGCGTTAATATTATAAGTTGTACCATCTTCTCCCAAACCTATAGGTGCAATAACAGGTATCAAACCTGAACCTGAAAGCGCATAAATAATACGAGGATCAACCTTAATCGGCGTCCCTACATAACCAAGATCATGTTGATGATCATGATTAGCACGATTAATTTTACACGCCGTAATCATATGACCATCTTTCCCTGAAACACCAACAGCCAATGCGCCTGCTTGAGTAATTAAGCGTGCAACCTCTTTATTGACGGACCCAGACAGAACCATTTCGATCACGTCCATCATATCCGCGTCAGTAACACGCAAACCATCAATAAAAGTTGACGAAATACCCAAACGTTCAAACATCTGGTTAATCTGTGGTCCCCCACCATGCACTACAACAGGATTAATGCCTACCAACTTTAACAAAGCAATATCACGTCCAAAAGCACTGGATAAAATATTATTTCCCATAGCATGACCGCCATATTTAATAACAATCGTATCCCCTGCATAACGACGTAAATAGGGAAGAGCACCGGCAAGAATAGCAGCTTCCTGTGCTGCATCAATATGAGAATTATGAGACATCATAATAGTCCTTCCCCTCTAGCATTTACATTTGTACATCTAACATATTTACAATACATATTTTTATTACTTAAACACTGCACAATTCGCAAATTCTGCAAGCTCCGCACGCAACATATCGATCCCGAATCCTGTTCGACTGCTTGTAATTGACACATAAGGAAACGCTGCCGGATGAGAACAAATTTCTAACGCCACTTCAGCCTGTTTAGAAACAAGTCTTTCTTCTGAAATATCATCACATTTTGTAAGGACAACTTGAAAACTAACAGCAGCTTTATCCAAAAGAGTCATAACGTCTTTATCATGAGTTTTTAATTCAATACGCGCATCCAACAAAACAACAACCCGACGCAAAATAGGACGACCGCGTAGATAATCAAACATCATCTTTTGCCAATCTTCTTTAACACTCTTTGCCACACGAGCATATCCGTAACCTGGCATATCAACCAGCATAAGCCTAGACGCTAAATTAAAAAAATTAAGCTGCCGTGTCCGCCCTGGTTCAGAGGAAGTACGTGCCAAAGCCTGCCGCCCTGTAAGTGCATTAATAAGACTTGATTTTCCGACATTAGAACGCCCAGCAAATGCAATTTCCGGCAATATTGGTGGCGGAAGCTGCTCTAAGCACTGTGTGCCAAAAACAAACTGACACTCTCCTGCAAAAAGTTGCCTCCCCCTCTCAAAAGCTTTCACTTTTTCTGCATCACTCTTCAGCTCTCTAAAAGAGACTACCATAACCCTCTACACTTTCTTGACAAGTTTAGCCTTCCCATCAAGTGATTTAAGGCGCGCGATGATAATACCTTGTTGTAAGGCTGTCAGAATATTACTCCAGCAATAATAAATAACCAAGCCCACTGGTTGACGCACCATAAAAAGCGTAAACACTATTGGAATAATAAGCATAAGCTTTTTTTGCGCCGGATTCATATCACCAGAATTAGAAGTAAACATGCTCACCTTTTGCATAAAAAGTAAGGTTATGCCGTAAATAATAGGCCATGCCCCAAGCACTAAGAAAGAGAACACATGAGTCGGATCAAAAGGAAGTAACCCGAATAAATTAAACACATTTGTTGGATCTGGCGCTGACAGATCCTTAATCCATCCAATAAAAGGTGCATGACGCATTTCAATCGTAATATAAAGATCTTTATATAAACACCAAAATACTGGTATCTGAATCAACAGAGGGATAACACCACTAAACATGCTCATATTTTCATTACGATACAAAAGCATAATTTGCTGCTGCGCAAGCAATGGATCATCTTTATAACGTGCACGTAAAGCATCAACCTGCGGTCTAAGAGCCGACATTTTCCAGGTCATACGCATTTGTTTAACGGTAAGTGGCAAAAAAACAACTTTCACAATCACTGTAAAAGTAAGAAGAGCCATACCGAAACTACCTAGCTTCCCATTTAGCCAATCTAGAATAAAAAAGACAGGACGCGTTAAAAAAGACAAAACACCAAAATCAACGGCTTTCCAAAACATGGGAATATGCAATGTCCGTTCGTAGTCATCAAGTAAATTAACCTCTTTCGCCCCTGCAAAAACATGAAATTCTGTTGTCTGTGTTTGGCCAACACCAACCTGCATAGGCATTACATCTGTAAAACCCACTTGATAGACGCCATGTAAAGAATCCCATGAATAACTACCCATTACAGAACGAGACTGGTTTGGAATAACAGCCATCAACCAATATTTATCTGTAATACCAGCCCATCCTCCTTGACCTTGTTCACTCCACGATATACCCTCTGGCGGAACACCCTCGGTTCGTACATCTTTATAAGCCCCTTCATTTAATCGATTATTGATAACAGCGATCGGTCCTTCATGCACAAGAGTACTCCCTGTTTCTTCAGGTGTGTATCCTCTATTAACCCGATAAAATGGGTATAGAACCACTGTTTTGTTTGTCGCGTTATGAACCTTCTGTATAACGGTAAACATAAAATTATCATCGATCGCTAAAGAAAGCTCGAAAGTAAGACCCTGCCCATTATTCCACGTCAACACCACAGGATGACCAACATCTAACATCTTACCTGACGCTGTCCACAATGTCTGTTCATCAGGTAAACGTACTTGCTCACCGGAAGATACTCTCCAGCCAAAATCAACATAATTCGGATGAACTGTATTTACCGGACTTAACACACGTACATCAGGACTTTTAGGTTGCACTGTTTCACGGTAATGCTTGAGTACAAGATCATCCAACCTTGCACCACGTAAATTGACAGTACCTTGTACAGACGGTGCATTGATGACAAGACGAGGATCAGGCTTTTTTACCGTAGAAGAAAGAGTAGAAGCCACTGTTTGCACAGTGTGGTGTAAAGTTATATTTGAAACACTTTCATGAGACAAAAGTTGTTGTTCTGACTGCTGCTTTAACGGAAAAAAGTAATTAAATACTATTAAAACCAGAGCTGATAATATTGTTGCTAAAATTACACGCCTTGTATCCATGCCATGCACCCTAACCTGTCAATCCTACCCAATTACTAGGCCGCCAACACCACTTATTATATCAGACAGCCAGTTAGAGAACCCCTATCACCAAAAATTAAGAGCACAGCCAATTACACTCTTAAAACACATCAAACATTTTTTTTGCACAATTGCAATGCCTTACGAAAATCAGCCACAAGTAAATCAAAAGAACGTCGCCAAGTGCTAGCACGCCCTATAAGAACAAGATCATACCCATCAAGCACCACATCGGCATGTTGTACAACTTCACGAAGTCTACGCCGTACACGATTACGCACTACGGCGTTCCCAACTTTTTTAGTTACTGTAAAACCGACTCGCGCCCCATCCATATCTTCCCGCTTAAGAAGTTGGAGAACTAATCCTGGGGTCGACGCTTTGCACCCACACGATGCTAAAAAAAGAAACTCTTTTCTTTTCTTCAGTCGTTGAACTTTCAAGCTACTAAACTTTCAGAGAGTGATTTTCAAAACTCCCTTAAGCAGAAAGACGCTTACGCCCCTTAGAACGGCGACTTATCAAAACACGACGACCGCCAACAGTCGCCATACGACTGCGAAAACCATGACGACGTTTACGAACAAGGCGAGATGGTTGGTAAGTACGTTTCATTTTTTACTCCTATTCCAAATTTCACAATCTCAAAATAATTTACTTTACGCAAACACAAAGCAACAGTTCAGTCGCGAAGCAAAAACACGAGAATTAGTGTATAATATAAGTCTCTAAAAATAAACCTAGAAATTCAATATTATAACATTTAAAAGCTTTAGAGTTCTGGCTCGACCGCTATAAGAAACAAACCATATTTATTCGCCATAGCGACACATTTTTCTTTCTCTGCAATTAAAACATTCCCTGCTTCAAAAGCAATCCCTCGCAAACCAGCAGCAGCAGAAATTTCTATTGTCTTTAATCCAATCGTTGGCATATCAATGCGCTTTTCTTGCCCAGGCTTCAGAAGTTTAATAAAAACTCCTCCTTTACCCGGTTGACGACACTCACCAGCACGCATAAGCATACGATCTGTTCCTTCCATAGCTTCTACCGCTAAAACAACACCGTTCTGAACTACGCACCCCTGCCCTATATCCAATACCCCCAGTGTACGTACAACCGTAATTCCTTGTTTAATATCCGCCATAGCTTGCGTATCAGGTATAGACCGGCTTAATATACCCGGTGTTGACATAGAATGTTGCAAAAATTCATGCGCCCCTCGTACACGAAAACCTTCTTCTCCAAGAATTCGTACCAAGGCACCCAATAAGCCATCATCTCCTAAAAAGAGGGCACGTCCGAGCCGAGTTAAAATACGGGCTCCCTCAATATCTGGTCGTAAACTCGATAACGAAGGTCTTCGCACATGACCAATAAGTACCAAATCCTCACAACCATGCCGACGCAAAAGCGTTAAAATCCTCCCAACTTGCCCCAATCTTACATAATCATGTGTCCACGATTCTATAACATTGGCTTCAGCGAAACCTTCAAAACCAAGGATATAAACTTGATATCCCGCTGCATACGCTGATTCAGCAACACGAGCCGGTAGAACGCCTCCCCCAGCCAAAATACCAATCGTTCCCACTACCGACCTCACACAATCTCATCATCGCTCTGATCCATATCACACCAAGCTGGATGAACAAGCCCACGACGACTAGGTGCATCAATAAATTCTAAAATCTCACGAATACGTAAATCGTTAAATGCCTGCCGCACCATTTCAAGCCGTGTAAAAAACGGTAATTTTCTACCTTTTTTAGGATAAAGTGTCAAAAACGCACGACGCATATGATGAATCTCATCAGAACTAACACCATGGCGACGCAGCCATATCCAATGTAACCCAATTAACCTAGCTCTATTACCCACAACACTTCCATAAGGAATGACATCAGCCTCAACACCAGTAACACCCCCCACAAGTGCAGCTCGACCAATCCTAACAAATTGATGAATAGCTGCGGCACCCATAATACGTGCGTCATCATCAATTCTAACATGCCCCCCCATGACCACATTATTAACGATAATCACACGATCACCAATCATACAATCATGCGCGACATGAGCATTTGCCATAATCAAGACATCTGAACCAACGCGTGTAATACCATCCCCTATTATTGTACCACGATGAATAGTTACATGCTCGCGCACAACTGTACGACATCCTATCTCGCAAGAAGTTTGCTCATTTTTGTACTTAAGATCTTGAGGAGCCATACCCACTGTACAAAATGGAAAATAACGCGATCCAGCTCCTAACCGTGTATGCCCGTCAATAACAACATGAGAAATCAACTCAACGTTATCTTCAATAGTAACATCAGCCCCAACACAACACCACGGTCCGATAGATACCCCTTGGCCAATCTGTGCACCAGAAGCAATACACGCTGTAGGATGAATAATTGTTTTTCTCATTTCACCTATGGTTACATGCACCATCACTCTCTTACGCAACGACCACTGCGTTATTAAATAAAGTTACTTACAACTTACAAAGAGAACTATAATACAAAATTTAACAAATTCGATCTATTTCTAGCCGGCTATCATCGCACTGAAAGAAGCCTCCGCAACCACAACGCCATCAACACGTGCTTTTCCAACAAAACGCCAAACATTCGCACGATGTCGTTCCTTAACAACATGAATACGTAACTGATCACCTGGCTCGACAGGACGACGAAATTTTGCATTATCAATCGTCATAAAATAAACAAGCTTGCCATCAAATGCTTCACCAAGTGTTAAGACCACCAATGTCGCTGCTGTCTGCGCCATAGCCTCTACAATTAGCACACCAGGCATAACTGGTATTTCTGGGAAATGCCCCTGAAAAAACGGTTCATTAACAGAAACATTCTTGATCCCGGTTGCTTCTTCCCCAAGAAGAATATCTTCCATCCTATCTACGAGAAGAAAAG
>JAZLEM010000039.1:0-2131 GCA_045615245.1 Acetobacter sp.
AAAATCATTTCTCTTTCTTTGTTTCCTTACCCATTTTTCTACCGTGCACTAAAGGATGATATTCTGTAAGCACACGGGCTAGGTGCTCTGATTGCAGATGTGTATAAATCTGTGTCGTCGCAATATCGGCATGTCCAAGCAGAACCTGTAACGCCCTTAGGTCAGCCCCATGTGCCAACAAATGCGTTGCAAAAGAATGCCGTAAAACATGAGGAGAAAGACGTACAGGATCTATCCCAGCACGGAGAGCAACACTATGTAAAATACGATCGAAAGCTTGACGCGTCATAGGTTTTGTCGGTACACGCCCAGGAAATAAATACGGACTACGGCACGATTTATTGCTTTGAAGGAGAGATTTTACAGCTTCTTTTGCACTCTCTGATAATGGAACAAGCCTTTGCCGTCCGCCTTTACCACGTACAACCATCATACGAGCGTCTTTACCTAAAGCCTCACTTGGTAATGTTAAAAGCTCAGAAATACGTAACCCTGATGTATATAATAATTCTAACGCTGCGCGTGCAACAAGCCCGCGCTTTAGTTGAGTAGCCGATGCTCCCTCTGGCACAGAACAAGCGTCAAGAAGATCTAAAACCTCAGATTCAGATAAAAAACGCGGTAATGTTTTATTTAATCGAGGTGTCTCTAAACGCGTTGCCGGATTATCATGAAGTACCCCCTCTCGCAATTGAAAGAGATAAAACTGACGAATACACGAAAGCCTCCGCGCTACAGTTCTAGGAGAATACCCATCTTTTTGCACAAGGTCTGTTAACCATCCTTTCAGCCCTTCTGTTGTTGCAGTCATGAGTGTTTCTCCCCGATGAGAAAGACTTTCTGCACAAGAACGCAAATCCGCTTCATAAGCCGAAATAGTATTCGGAGATGCTGCACGTTCTGCGATCAACATTTCAAGAAAAGGCTCAAAACTTATCCCACTACCTCCCTCTTTGTGAGTGTTTTCTCTCTTCACTGTGATGTCGATTCCTGCTGAATAGCTCCTTGATCAGCCTTCTGAACAGAATGATGTATAAGAGGGTGAATCGGTTCTGACGGGACAACAGGAACAATATCGCCGTGATATTTCACCTGTGCTAATGATTGAGAAGTTACTCCCCCCGTTGAAGGTAATTCAAAGCGAAAACTACGATGAACTGAGCGTTGCTGTGGAGGATGACCTTTAAAACCAAGAGCTATTCCTCCTACAAAAAAAACAAGAAAAACAATACCAAAAATCTTATACCTCATATCATACATATAAGCCATATAAGCCCGCTTTCCTAAAAAATAATAACGCATATGTCGTCACCATGTTATCGTATATAGTTGTTTGATATTCGGAAACGTATGTTATATTTATTTCTCTCTGACTTTAACAGAATTTAAGATAAAACAACATTTTCAACATATTTTGTTTTTACAAAATAATCATGTCTTTTTCTCAATCTCAACAAGTATTTCCTTCTCAAAACACTTTTTTTCCCCTCCATCATATTGTGCTTATCGGCATGATGGGAGCGGGTAAAACAACAATTGGTCGTTACCTTGCCCGTCGCTTAAACTATCCTTTTATCGATAGCGACCATGAAATTGAACACGAAATGGGGTGTTCTATTGCAGATATCTTCCGTCTCTATGGTGAATCTACATTTCGTGAAAAAGAACATGAGGTTATCCAGCGCCTACTTAAAGATACCACACCCAAAGTGATTGCGACAGGAGGAGGTGCTTTTATGGATGCCCGTACACGCAACGCTATCCATGCACGAGCCATATCTTTCTGGATCCGTTGTCCTTTATCGGTTATAGTACGCCGTGTAAAAAAACATACGCATCGCCCTTTGGTCAATACAAAGTCCCCTTATCGTATATTAAAAAAGCTTTTAGCCCTGCGTGAACCCGTCTATACACAAGCAGACATTATCATTGATTGTGGAAAAAAGGAGGATACTGTGGAAAACGTTACAACACGCATGATAGAGGCGTTAGAAAAAACAGAGCGTCCCTTACGGTTACCGATTACCCTCAGTAACACCCGTTATGATGTTCTCATTGGACATGATCTTATTTCTAAAGCAGGATCTTTTCTTGCCCCTATCCTTCCCTCCAAAGCTGTTGTTATTATTAC
>JAZLEM010000040.1:0-4981 GCA_045615245.1 Acetobacter sp.
CTATTAACCAAATCAACGTGATCACCATGCCCTCCTTCAGTGCTACGACGACCGCTTTCAAAACGCCCACCTTTCACCGGCTTTTTGCTTCTAAAATGGACGTATTCCCCTTTTTCTTCTCCTTTACGAGATAAAATCGGAGACGGAGCTGCATCAATATTTTCGACACGCAGTATAAGAAATCGCAAAATATCTGCATTCAAAAACAACTGACGCTCTATTTCTTTAACAAAGGCTATCCGTGCCTCTAACCCTAAGAGCACATAATGTCCTTTACGGTTTTTCTTGATTCTGTAAACAAGATTTCTTAGACCCCAATATTCACGTTTACGAACAACAGCACCATCTGTTTCCGCTTGCGCTACAATACCATCAACAATAGCATCTACCTGTTGTTGCGAAATATCACTTCTCGCAATAAAAACAACTTCATAAAGTGGCATACAACCCCCTCTGGATATAATCACTCCGCCAGACTTAATATAACCCGTTACGGTACATTAAAGACACGGATATAGCCGTACGCCTCGTTCAGAAACGCTCGGCAGGGAAACAACAAAAGAATTAAAACACATTTTCAAATAGAAAAAAAGCCCTTTATAACTATTCCCTTAAGCAAGCGACAATAAAATCTATCTATTTTGAAGATATTTTTAATAGTCATCCATTATCATCCAAAAAAGAACGCAACCGACGACTACGATTAGGATGTTTAAGTTTACGGAGAGCTTTTGCCTCAATTTGACGAATTCGTTCACGCGTAACATTAAACTGCTGACCCACTTCTTCTAACGTATGATCCGTATTCATACCTATTCCAAAGCGCATACGTAAAACACGTTCTTCACGCGGAGTAAGAGTACCTAAAACATGGGCAGTTGTTTCACGCAAATTTGCCTGAATTACCGCATTTAAAGGAACAACTGCAGATTTATCTTCAATAAAATCACCTAAACAACTATCCTCTTCATCGCCCGTTGGGGTTTCAAGTGAAACTGGTTCTTTGGCTATCTTGAGTACTTTACGTACTTTTTCAACGGGCATACCCAACTCTTTAGAGAGAACTTCTGGCGTTGGCTCTTGTCCTGTCTCATGTAGTATTTGACGCGATACACGCATTAACTTATTAATCGTTTCAATCATATGTACAGGAATACGAATAGTACGAGCCTGATCAGCAATAGAGCGTGTAATCGCCTGTCGTATCCACCATGTCGCATAAGTAGAAAATTTGTAACCACGGCGATATTCGAATTTATCCACCGCTTTCATTAACCCAATATTCCCTTCCTGAACAAGATCTAGGAACTGAAGTCCGCGATTCGTATATTTCTTGGCAATCGAAACCACCAACCGCAAATTAGCAGCGATCATTTCCTTTTTAGCTCTCGCGGCGTCACGCTCTCCCCTCGAAACCATTGCATAAATACGGCGAAATTCTTCAACTGGCAACCCTGTTTCTTGCGCAAGTTGTGCAACCTGAGCACGCAGCTCTTCTATCTTTAAACCATGTTTAGCAATAAAAAATTGCCACGAATGATCAGATACAGTAGAAACAGTTTCGATCCAATTCGTATCGAGCTCATTGCCTCGATATTCTTGTAAAAAATCATCACGCGAAATACGACATTCTTGTGCCAATCGTAACATCTTTCCTTCTAAAGATGTTAAACTTTGGAATATCTTACGAAGATTGACAACGAGTTCTTCAATACGATTAGCATGTAGGTAAACCTGCTTAACTCTTCGAACGAGATTTCCACGAATCTCATCATACGATTCTTGAAGAGACACATCAATACCAGATCCAGAACTCAAAACATCAATACGCTGAATTTGTAACTGACGAAGCTTGTCATATAGTGACTCAATTTCTCCAAAACATGCAAGAATCTCTGGCATAAATTTCTTTTCAAGCATGGAAATAGAAGAGTTATTACTTTCACTTCTAGCGTCATCTTCTTGATTTTCACTTTCTTCGCTATCTTCAAAGCTACCTTCTCCTAGAGAATTCTCGCCACCCTGCATAGCTTCAAGGTCTACGATATGACGCAGCTGCATGTCATTACTGCGAATTCCTTCGTACCAAGAAATAATAGCTTTCAAAGTTAACGGACTTTCACACAAGCCACTAATCACTTCATCTCGTGCAAACTCAATCCGTTTTGCAATAGCGATCTCCCCTTCACGAGAGAGCAACTCCATTTCGCCCATTTCACGCAAATATATCCGTACCGGATCATCACTACGGGCAGAACCGCCAATATTGACATTCTCCGAAAAACTATCTTCCTCAATATCTCCTTCTTCTTCTTCCAAGATGCCTTCTTTACTGTCTATTTTATAATCATGTTGCATATCGGCGACATTTATATCCCCGATCTCAACAACCTGAATACCCATATCTGATAAATAGTTTATTACCTCATCTATCAATTCAGGAGACACCTTTTCTTGAGGAAGAGCTGCATTAAGCTCATCGAAAGTTATACACCCACGCTCTCTCCCAACATCTATAAGATCCATAATTATTGATGAACGCGCATCAAGCAGATCATTACTACCTTGTTCATTCATCGTAGATGCTATTTTTGTTGCCATCACCACACCTATCCCTAAACCTGTCTATACACCATTTGTTAAAGAACAGCTTATAGTATTTTTATTACTCATTTATTGCCACAATCATTTTTAGAATTAAATAAGAATGAATCATTCATAGCACTTTCGTCAATATCTCCACAACGTAATTGTTCTCTAACCTCTAAAAGAGATTGTAAATGTTTCCACTCTTCAACATCCCACATTTCTTTAGAAAAAAGACGTTCTGCAATACGATCCACTTCATCTTCGAAACGCTCACGATTTAGCAAACCATACACATGCCACCATTGCATAGAAGCCTTTTCTAATCCCTCTTGATCGTCATTCTGAAGAAACATGTCAATGGTCTCTTTTTTTTCTTGCATAACAGCTTGAACAATATTTTCAGCATGACGATCGGTTAACCAGTTCCGCAATATCAAACCTTCTGATACAGACGCTTCAGCAGAAAAATCTAATAAAAGAGAGCGCATTTCATCAAAAGGATAAGGTAGATCTAAAGTACAAAAGGCTTCTTCTACGTGGGAAATGAGGTGCGGGCACTTCAACAACAAACATAACAACAAACGTTGTCGCTCATATGTCTGATCCAACAAAGCCGGTGTTGAATCAACAGAAGCCGAAGAAGACACACGAAAGGGTATTTCTTTTTTCTGATTTTTTCGAAATGCACGAAAATGTGTATAAAAATGATCCAGCAAAGTCGTTCGGTATTCCGCCCGTAACGCTTTATCGGGAATTAAATCCGCCACCTGTATCAATTTATATCGCAAAGCCGCACGTGCTTCAGGAGAAGGCTTGTTTCCAAACTCTGCAGCCATTAAGGGAAAAATCATTTCTGAAAGAGGCTGTGCTTTGGCAAGCAGATCCCCTATAGCCTTTTGTCCTTCATGCCGTGTGCGCTGATGTAAAAAACTAGCTGGATCTTCTCCCTCTGGAAGTAGGCAAATCCTTAAAGAACATTCTGGACGTAGATGAGATAGCGCGACTTCCATAGCTCTCATTGCCGCCTTGCGCCCAGCACGATCTCCATCAAAACAAAGTATTGGCACAGAAGCGACTTGCCATAAGGCGTGAAGTTGTTCTGTTGTGAGTGCCGTACCTAAAGGCGCAACGGCGCCTACAAATCCCGCTTGGTGCAGAGCTATAACATCCATATAACCTTCCACAACCAACAAATCTGGTGGTTTTTCCCCCACACGTCGTGACGCTTGCAACGCCGCCCGTGCACGATCAAATGCAAATAAAACTTTCCGTTTAGAAAATAACGAAGTATCCGGACCGTTAAGATATTTTGGCTGTCCTTCAGCAATAAGACGTCCTCCAAAAGAAATTAACCGTCCTTTATAATCGTGAATAGGAAATATCACGCGTTTCCAAAACAGGTCTCCTTTTGGTTTTCCTGCCTCATCGCAGCGTATTAAGCCCGCTTCTGCCATTTTTTCTGGTGAAACACCTTTTCTCTGAAGTGCTTCCATCAAATGCCCACGACGCGTACTCGCCCACCCGATTCCAAAAGAACGCAAAGTCTCATAACTCAACCCACGCTGAAGAAGATAGTTAAGCCCTTCTTGTCCCTCTGGCGTATAAAGGGAGTCAGCCCATATTTCTTGCGTCATTATCAAAACTTCTTCAAGAGAACGCGTATGAACCGTTGCACGACGATCTTCTTCTTTTTGATAAGCAGGAATCTCTAACCCTGCAGAAGAGGCAAGCGTTTCCACTGCTTCTAAAAAAGTCTTCCCCTCTAACTGCATTACAAATGAAATAACATCACCATGAGCCCCACACCCAAAACAATGGAAATGATCTTGATAAACATAAAAAGAGGGCGTTTTTTCTCCGTGAAACGGGCAACAACCTTTCCAATGCCTCCCAGAGCGAGCAAGTTTTACCCTACGCCCAATAACAGAGACGATAGGCGTACGGATGCGCAATTCATCCAAAAATTGAGCATTGATTGCCATACCTCCCCCTGCTATGTTTTTAGGTCATATCTACCAGATATTTACCAGTAATATTTCATTATGTCTCAATGACGTTAAGGGTAGTATTTTAGCAAATAATCAAAGAAATAGAGGAGTTTTTTGCAAGTAAAAAAACTTCCTATTACAGGCGCAACAACTGTAAAGCAGCTATGAGAGGAATTTATTCAATAATTTAGTGTTAAAATGGCCTTGGCAAGTAAGGCCATACCAAAAGGTAAGGCGCGTAAAAAGGGCATAATAAATTATCCACAAGACCAGGATCCACTCCGTAATGTTTGTAGTACACCGCTTTATAAAAGCATTTTGCTGCTCCCATCATATTTGAAAAAGTATACGAATAGCTTTCATCATCTTTTGGTCCACCCAACAACTTATCTAACAGAAACAAT
>JAZLEM010000041.1:0-32325 GCA_045615245.1 Acetobacter sp.
AAACCCCCGGCAGATGTCTCTATTCCCAGACAAAGTCTTCCTAACGAAATTCCCTCTATTCCTGTTTCAATTCCGGCAACTCTTTTACAACGCAGACCAGACATTGCAGCCGCAGAGCGACGTATGGCAGAGTATAACGCCCAAATTGGTACAGCCATAGCCGCCTTTTATCCCGACATTCGGCTTACAGCACGTTATACCTATGGAGGTGACCCACTCGCAACCCTGATCCAACTCGCTAACCGTATTTGGGCACTCGGTGCTTCAGCATCAGAAGTCCTTTTTGAAGGTGGTGCACGTCTCGCCGCTGTACGCGAAGCAAGAGCCACCTACAACATCTATGTAGCCGCCTATCGCCAAACTGTACTCAACGCCCTACAATCGGTCGAAGATCAGCTTGCCAATCTCCGTATTATGGCACAACAAGCACAAGAACAAGCCATTGCCGTAAAAAGCTCAAAACAGGCAGCTGTTGTAGCGTTTAACCAATATATGGCTGGTACATCGATTTACACAACCGTTATTTCTGCAGAAGTCACAGCCCTTTCCAACACTGAAACAGCGTTAGAAATCCAAAAAAACCGCCTTATTGCCTCAGTGAATCTCATCGAAGCTCTTGGTGGTGGCTGGGATGCTTCAAACTTACCCAAAATGCATATCTTACAGATGCCTAAAAAGGAGATTTTCTTCCCCTTTTTAGACAAAAAATAAAAAACTTCACAACACTTTTTAATCACTTTTACCACATTACTATAAGTTTTTGTTTCTTATCTGTTTCGAGCGTTCCTATAGTTTCTTGAATCTTCCTTTTCCTTCCCTTACGACCTTCACCTATCAGTACAAAGAGTGTAAAAATTAAAATATAGTGCTTTATTCAAAATTATTGATTCAGAGAAATTTTAGGCATTTTGAAATTTTTAGAGAGCAGATATAAAAACATCAAAAAAAAAACAGATACGCTTGATACACCCACCTAATAACAAGAAAATAATTAACTTTTCCTATACGCTACAATAGCTCGCATAAAAACGACCACTAATCCATGATCAGCAAAAAGCTCGTGACTGTCCTATTATGAGAAGCAAAAGAAGAAGAACTTTCAAAAGATCATCCCCTACACCAACACTTTATTGAAGGGTGATAAATAGTTGTGATTGATTAAAAAAATAAACGACAGAAAGATAAGATTTAACATCTTACCTCCTGCCTTATCAAGCAATAAAAAAAGAAAACAGCTTCCTGTTTAGTCAATATTTAATCTAAAAAAGCATGTCCTGTGTTCTGGACATGCTTTTTTAGATTATCGGCTAGTGTCAACACAACAAATAAAAGAGAACACTTGTTGAACTACATAACCCGTCGTAGGAAAATGCCCGCTACCACACCGCTCAACGCTGAAACAGCTATCATTAATAGAGGCTGATCGACCATAACATCTAAGACAGCCTCTATAGACGCAAAATGTTCATTATATGACGAAGAGGAGTACTTTCGTGTTCTATCAAAAAACACCTCTGCACCATCCTGCAAACGCCCTACCCCCGGTTCTAGACGATAGTCTTGGTCATGTTTACTGTTCATAGCAGATCCCTGATCACTCTGAAACTTTTAACAAAACACAATATACCTAAAAACGGCATGCGACAAAACTACGCCACGAGTCCTTGAGATGTCTCTTCTTTTTTCTGAGAAGGTCCGCTACCTTGCCCTTTAGCCAGCACATCACGTTCAACGAATTCAATAACCGCCATAGAAGCCGCATCGCCGTAACGAATCCCTGCACGCAAAATACGCGTATAGCCACCATGACGAGTTTTATAACGCTCTGCGAGTGTTGAAAACAATTTACGCACAATAGTATCATCACGTAATAAAGCATAGGCCTGCCGGCGGGCATGTAAATCACCCCGTTTAGCAAGCGTAATCATTTTCTCAACAACAGGACGTAACTCCTTTGCTTTCGGCAAAGTTGTTGTAATCTGCTCGTGCTTCATCAACGCAACGGCCATATTACGAAACATGGCAGCACGATGTGAAGAAGAAACACCTAACTTTCTGCCCGCGATCCGATGCCGCATAGAATAACTCCTTAATAAAACAAATTAGCTAAAATGACTTATCAAGCCGCTTGAGCAAATCCTCAATATTTTCAGGAGGCCAGGCTGGAATATTCATGCCCAAGGATAAGCCCATTGTACTTAAAACTTCCTTAATCTCATTAAGAGATTTTCGGCCAAAATTCGGCGTACGCAACATTTCTTGCTCACTTTTCTGGACTAAATCTCCAATGTAAACAATATTATCGTTCTTGAGACAGTTTGCACTCCGCACTGACAACTCAAGTTCATCTATCCGGCACAATAAATTACGATTAAAAGGTAGATCATCTTCAACTTTACTCGCCTGAATAGCTTCCGGTTCATCAAAATTGATAAACAAACGAATCTGATCTTGCAAAATATGCGCAGCCAAAGCAACAGCATCTTCAGGGATTACAACCCCATTAGTTTCGACCGTCAACAATAATTTGTCATAATCAGTCACATTCCCAACACGTGTTGGCTCAACCTTATAAGAAACACGCTTGACAGGCGTATAAATCGCATCAACCGGTATTAAACCAAGTGGTGCATTTTCTGGACGATTCATTGAGGCAGGGACGTACCCTTTACCTAAATTCACAATAAATTCCATACTCAGCTGCGCACCTTCATCGAGTGTACAAAGAACAAAATCAGGATTGATAATTTCTATATTATGTCCAGTTTGAATCTGACCAGCACGCACCTCACCAGGCCCCTTAGCCACCAATGACATCCGTTTTGGCCCTTCTGCATGCATCCGCAAAGCAAGTTGCTTAACATTCAAAACAATATCGGTAACATCTTCCCGTACACCTGCAAGAGATGAAAACTCGTGCAAGACACCATCAATCTGGATCGCCGTAACAGCAGCTCCCTGAATAGACGATAATAACACACGCCGTAAAGCATTTCCTAAAGTTGTACCAAAACCACGCTCAAGAGGTTCTGCTATAACTGTTGCACTATACGACGAATCAGAACCAGGGACAACGTTAAGTTTTTCTGGTTTAATTAAAGATTGCCAATTTTTCTGAAAGACCAACGAACTAACTTCCAATAAAAAAACTGCTATAACGCAGAACTTGCTCTAACAAGTGAAACAAAACGCTCCACAAATACTTTAACGAAGAAAATCCTAACTTAGACACGCCGGCGTTTACGTGGACGACAACCATTATGTGGAATAGGTGTCATATCACGAATAGAAGTAATTGAAAAGCCCATTGCCTGGAGAGCACGCAATGCACTTTCACGACCAGAACCAGGACCAGAAATTTCTACTTCAAGAGTTTGCATACCATGCTCACGCGCTTTACGACCAGCATCCTCCGCCGCAACTTGAGCAGCGTAAGGAGTCGACTTCCGTGAGCCTTTAAAGCCCTGAGTTCCCGCAGATGACCACGAAACAGTATTTCCATGAACATCTGAAATAGTAACCATTGTGTTATTAAACGTAGAAAGCACATGCGCCACGCCAGAAACAATATTCTTACGCTCTTTCCTAGAAACGCGCTGGGCTACAACTTTTGACATAACTTATCCACCTCTTACAAGTCACAAGTGTTGGCAAACTCAAACCTATTAACGTGTTACTTTCTTTTTACCGGCAATCGCTACAGCTTTCCCTTTGCGAGTCCGCGCATTCGTATGGGTCCGTTGACCACGCACAGGCAAACCACGTCGATGACGCAGTCCACGATAACAACCAAGATCCATTAACCGCTTAACATTCATAGCAACTTCACGACGCAAATCACCTTCGACACGATAGTCACTATCAATAACCTCACGTATTTTTTGAATCTCCTCTTCTGTCAGTGCATGAACACGCTTTGACTCCGAAACACCCGCAAGCCCACATATTTCGGTAGCGCGCGTTGCACCAATTCCATAAATAGATCGAAGCCCGATAACAATACGTTTGTTTGTCGGGATATTCACGCCAGCAATACGAGCCACAATTTATACTCCTAATCTCATTCGACACATGGCGAAGAACAACTCTTTTATCCACATATCACACATAAACCCAAACTTCCCTTTAATACTTAAAACCGTTTAAGTCAAGAAATAACAAACTTTTTTCATAAAATTTCACTTTATTTTAAGAAAAGTCTCTATTTCAGCTGTAACATCAGCCGTAGGTAACATACCATTCACCGTATACAAACACCCTTTCTTCTCATAAAATGATAAAATTGGTGCTGTAGAACGGCGATATTCTTTTAAACGTTCAACAACAGTTTCCCGTTTATCATCAGCACGTCGCTGAAATTCATGACCACCGCAAGCATCACAGACCCCTTTTACACGAGGTGGATTAGAAATATCATTATAAATTTTTCCACAAACAGCACACGTAAAGCGGCCAGAAATACGATCGGCCAAAACATCTTCATCAACACTCAGAAACAAAACAGCATCTATTTTCTTCCCTTCAGAAACGAGAAGATGATCTAAGGCTTCAGCTTGTGCTTCAGTTCTAGGAAAACCATCTAGAATAAAACCTTTTTGACAATCTTTCTGAGCAATCCGATTCTTGATCATGGCGATAATCAAGTGATCGGGAACAAGCTTCCCAGAATCCATAAGAGCTTTTACCTGTTCCCCGATATCAGAACCACAAGCGACTTCCGAACGCAACATATCACCCGTAGAAATCTGAATAATTCCGTATCTTTTTTCAAGGAATCGAGACTGTGTCCCTTTCCCTGCACCCGGAGGACCAAGAAAAATAATATTCATCTCCTTATAATCCTTTGTCTTTTATTATCACGCCCTTTTCGCATCAAACCTTGATACTGATAAGCCACCAAATGCGATTGTATCTGACTTACCGTATCAATCGTGACAGAAACAATAATGATCAAACTCGTTCCACCGAAATAAAACGGAATATTGTAATGAGTCACCAATATCTGCGGCAAAAGACAAACAATAACTAAGTAGATTGCCGCAACAGCTGTTAAACGAGTCAATACCCTATCAAAATAGAGCACTGTTGCTGTTCCCGGTCGAACTGTTGGGATAAACCCTCCATGTTTACGCAAATTATCTGCCGTTTCTACAGGATTAAAACTAACAGCCGCATAAAAATATGAAAAGAAGACAATCATCAATGCATAAAAAGCCATATATAGAATATGCCCACGCCCAAATTGTTGACCAAAAAGAGAAAGCCAATTTGGAATAGATTTCTCATTCATTAAACCAATCAACGTTGCCGGAATCAGCAAAATAGAAGAGGCAAAAATAGGAGAAATAACACCAGATGTATTCACCTTTAACGGCATATAGGTTGTGTCTCCTCCAAGCATTTGCCGTTTTGGGTATTGAATAATGACACGCCTATAGGCTTGCTCCATAAAAACAATAAAAGCAACGGTCACTGCAGCCAAACAAAGAAAGACAATTATAAAAGCTGGAGACAACGCACCTGTGTAACCTAGTTGGAAAAGACTCGCCATCGCTTGTGGTAAATTCGCGACAATACCAGCAAAAATGATAAGTGATATACCATTCCCTACACCTCGCGAAGTAATCTGTTCGCCTATCCACATTAAAAACATGGTACCACCAACAAGACTCGTCACACACGTAATAAGAAATAATGCTCCCGGATTAACTACAGCCGCACCGTTTTGCATATTCTCTAAACTTAAGGCAACACCATATGCCTGAAAAATAGCAATAAACAATGTTAAATAGCGTGTATATTGGTTAAGTTTTGTACGCCCTCGTTCTCCTTCTTTTTTTAACGCCTCAAGAGAAGGCAGAGCAGTTGACATAAGCTGAACAATAATCGATGCAGAAATATAAGGCATAATATTGAGCGCAAAAATCGTCATACGCCCTAAAGCACCACCCGTAAACATATTAAACAGACCAAGAATACCGTCTCGGTGATTTGCCAGTAACTGCCCTATAACAGCTGCATCGACACCAGGTACAGGAATATAGGTACCAATCCGATAAATGACTAAGGCACCTAATGTAAACCAGATTCTCTTTCGGAGTTCTACTGCCTTTACAAATGCTCCCATACTAAAATTGGCAGCCAGCCGCTCCACTGCTGAAGTCATAACTTATCCCTTCATATAGATAGCGCCACCAAACAGTATCACAGCAGCAACAACCCCTTACAAACAACCTGAAAACAGATTTTCCTAAATGAAAAAAGACGAAAAATCATCCCACCCTTGTCTTGTAAGAAATACCTATTTGGAAATATCCGTAGCTGATGCTTTTTCTTTCGGCAGAATAACACAACCACCTATTTTTTCAATTATAGCACGCGCTGCAGCAGAAACACCCGAAACTTCAAAAGTCACTTCTTTCGTCAACGTACCTTTTGCAAGAAGACGAACACCAGCGCGCTTACCAGAAGTAACAAGTCCCGCTTCTTTTAAAGCCGATTCTGTTACAGGAGAAAGTAATTTTAACTTACCTTCATCTATAGCACGATCAACATCACCTAAATTGACAGGAGCATATACTTTACGGAAAATATTCGTAAAGCCACGTTTAGGAAGCCGACGATAAATCGGCAATTGTCCACCCTCAAAACCGTTCAAAGAGACACCCTCACGCGCTTTCTGTCCCTTAACGCCTTTACCAGATGTTTTTCCTTTACCAGAACCAATACCACGCCCAAGACGTTTTTTCCGATAGCGTGCCCCTTCGTTATCACGAAGCTCATTGAGTTTCATTTTAATCTTCCACCTTTACCAGATGAGCTACTTTACGCACCATACCACGTACGGACGGTGTATCTTCAAGAACTCTTTCTCGACCAATCTTATTAAGACCAAGACCAATTAAAGTCTCTTTTTGACCAGGTTTACGTCCATGGCTAGAAGCAATTTGAATCACCTTAAGTTTATTTTTTTCAGACATCGGCAACTCCTGCAAGTTGCTCACGTTTGCCAAAAATCTCCGCAACCTTTTTACCACGACGCGCTGCAATAACCCGTGGGGCGGTACAACGCGCTAAAGCATTAAAAGTAGCTTTCACCATATTATGCGGGTTACGACTTCCAAGGGATTTTGCAACGACATCATTAATACCAAGACTCTCAAAAACAGCACGCATCGGACCGCCTGCGATAATCCCTGTCCCTGCATCCGCCGAACGTAAAATAACCTTACCTGCTCCAAAACGCCCAACGACGTCATGATGCAAAGTACGTCCACCTTTCATCGGAACACGAATAATACCACGCCGCGCACGTTCTGTCGCCTTCCTAATCGCTTCTGGAACCTCACGCGCTTTACCAGCACCATAACCAACGCGCCCCTTTTGGTCACCAACAACGACTAATGCGGCAAAAGCAAAACGCCGCCCGCCTTTAACAACTTTTGCAACACGATTGATTGCAACAAGTTTATCGACAAGTTCATCACCCTCGTTTTCACGCGACCCCTGTCTATTATTTTCTTTTGGCTCTCGAGCCATTTCTAAATCCTTTCTTCAGAAAGAGAGACCACCTTCACGCGCCGCCTCTGCCAAAGCCTTAACACGTCCATGATAAAGGTATGCTCCCCTATCAAAAACAACCAAAGAAACCCCAGCCGCAACAGCACGCTGAGCAATTAACTTACCAACAGCAGCCGCCCCTTCCTGCGTTGCACCGCTCTTAAGAGTATTACGCAACTCTTTATCTAGCGTAGAGGCTGAAACAACAGTACGCCCCGCGACATCATCGATAACCTGTGCATACATATTCTTACCTGAACGAAACACTGAAAGACGAAGACGGTTACTCGCCTGACAGCGAAGTCTAAAACGAAGACGTGCACGCCGTCGGTTTCGAAGCTCATGAACTCTCATTTCTTCTTACCTTCCTTACGACGAATAATTTCCGTATCATAGCGTACTCCCTTCCCCTTATAAGGCTCAGGTTTTCTATAATTTCGAATATCCAAAGCAACCTGCCCAACTCTTTGTTTATCAATCCCCTCAACAACAACAGCTGTCGGTCGCGGTGTTGTAATTTTAATTCCACTAGGAATTGGATAAACAATATCATGGGAAAAACCAAGATTCAAAACCAAGTTAGCACCCTGCACAGCGGCACGATAACCTGTACCTGTAATCTCAAGAGTTTTAGAAAAACCTTCCGAAACACCTTTCACAGCAGAAGCAATAAGAGCACGCGTCGTTCCCCACATCATACGCGCCTGACTTGTTGTACCAACAGGCTGCACAACAACTTTATTCTCTTTTACCTCAACCTCAACATGAGCAGAAACAGGCAATGAGAGTTCTCCCAACTTACCTTTAGCTAAGAATATGCCATCCTTAATAGAAACGACAACTCCTGCAGGTAGCTCAACAGGATATTTACCTACACGCGACATCTATGCCCCCTAAAACACACGACAGAGAATCTCGCCACCAACATTAGCAGCACGAGCCTCTATATCAGAAAGCACGCCACGTGGCGTAGAGAGAATAGAAATCCCCAAACCTGCACAAATACGTGGCAATTCTTTTATTTTCGAGTAAACCCGACGACCAGGACGAGAAACACGCTGAATTTCCCGTATAACAGGTTCACCCTCCATATATTTCAACTCGATCCGTAACTGAGTAATCCCCTTACGTACTTCCTCAGATTTATAACCGCGGATGTAACCTTCACGTTGCAAAACATCAAGAACATTAGCACGCAATCTAGAAGCAGGTGCGACACAAGAAGCGTGACGTGCACGTTGCGCATTACGAATACGAGTAAGCATATCACCTAATGGATCAGAAAGAGACATACCACATCCTTACCAACTAGCTTTAACTACCCCTGGAATTTGACCAGAAGAAGCCAAATCCCTAAAAACAACACGGCATAATTCAAATTTACGATAATTACCGCGAGAACGACCTGTCAGCTTACAACGCAAGCGCACACGGACATGCGAACCATTACGCGGCAATTGCGCTAATTTTAGAGAAGCAGCAAATCGTTCCTCCATAGGTAAAGAACGATCCATTACAATACTTTTCAAAGCAGCACGTTTCTCTTTATCTCGTACCGCCATGCGCTTACGCTTTGCATTACGCAAGACAGCAGACGCTTTAGCCATATAAATACCTCCTGGACCTCTCGAAAAACCTCGACGGTTTCCACAAAATACATTATAGTATTAACTTAATACTACCCTACAAAAGGAAAATCAAACGCCTTTAAAAGCGCCTTAGCCTCCTTATTTGTTTTTGCAGTCGTGACGAAAATAATATCCATCCCACGAATATTATCTACTTTATCATAATCAATTTCAGGGAAGACAATTTGCTCTTTTAGACCAAAAGCAAAATTACCACGACCATCAAAACCCTTCGAAGCAGGCAAACCTCTAAAATCACGAATCCGAGGCATAGCAATCGTTATTAAACGATCAAGAAACTCATACATCCTAGCACGACGTAGAGTTACTTTACACCCGATCGGCAAACCTTTACGGATTTTAAAACCTGCAATAGCCCTTTTTGCCAACGTTTTCACAGGCTTTTGCCCTGCAATTAACGCCATTTCAGCAAAAGCGGAATCAAGTTTTTTCTGATCAGCAGCTGCTTCACCAACCCCCATGTTTAAAACAATTTTTTCAAGCCTCGGTACCTGCATATTGTTTGTATAACCAAACTGTTCTTTCAGCTTTAAACATAACTCATCCTCATAACGTTGCTGAAGACGTGGAAGAGAATGAGTCTTACTCTGCTTACTCATTTATACTAATTCCTTAACCTCGAATCACTTCACCTGTCACTTTAGCAACACGGAACTTCACTTTTTTACCATTTTCTTCTAAAAACCTAAAAGAAATTCTAGTCGGTTTTTTAGAAACAGGATCCACAAGCTTTAGATTAGAAAGATGTATCGACGACTCACGAGAAACAATCCCACTTTCATCACCAACACGACGTGCACGACAATGGCGCTTTACAAGAGCAACACCTCGCACAACGGCACGCATTTCTTTAGGACGAACTTCTAAAACCTCTCCTTGAATGCCTTTAGAAGAACCACTTATAACAAAAACCATGTCACCTTTTTTGATACGAGCAGCCATTACAGCACCTCCGGTGCTAAAGAAATAATCTTCATAAATTTCTTAGCGCGCAGCTCACGTACAACAGGTCCAAAAATACGTGTCCCTATAGGTTCCTGTTGCTTATTAATAAGCACTGCCGCATTCCGATCAAAACGAATAGCACTTCCATCAGGCCTACGGACAGGATAAGAGGTCCTCACAATAACAGCCTGATGAACATCACCTTTTTTTACTTTTCCACGTGGAATAGCATCTTTAACAGACACGACAATCACGTCGCCGACCGAAGCAGATTTCCTTTTGGAGCCGCCCAGTACCTTGATGCACTGCACCCGACGCGCACCAGAATTATCCGCAACGTCAAGGTTGGTCTCGGGATGGATCATAATTTAACACCCTTCACTTGGATACACAACAATTTACAGCATCACCATTACGCGAAATAACAGTCCACGTTTTACGTCGTGAAATCGGAGGACACTCCTCGATAGATACTGTATCACCTATCTTACAAATATTCTCTTCGTCATGTGCCGCATATTTTTTAGAACGGCGAATAAATTTTTTATATAGCGGATGCATAACACGTCGATGCACAAGAACAGTCACTGTCTTATCCATCTTATCACTTGTCACACGCCCTGTCAGGACCCGCCTTGGCATTAGTTTACCTCCTTAAGAAGAAACCGTAGAGGCTTTTTCCTCCACCGTCGAGTTTACTTTTTGTGTTATAACCGTTTTTACACGTGCAATATCACGGCGAACGATACGAGTACGATTTTGCGCCTCATTTTGAGCAACCGCACGCTGGAAACGCAAGTTAAGCTGCTCACGTTTTAATTCAAGCAACTGATACTCTAACTCATCCAGTGTCTTTGCACGCAAATCAGCTGCTTTAAGCTGTTTTGCCATTTTTAAGAATCTCCAATCCTAGTCACAAATTTAGTTTTAATAGGCAACTTTGCAGCAGCGAGAGCAAGAGCTTCCCGCGCCAACTCTGCCGAAACACCTTCAATTTCAAACAAAACACGACCAGGTTTTACACGGGCTACCCAGTACTCTGGCGAACCCTTACCAGAGCCCATACGCACCTCAGCAGGTTTCCTTGAAACTGGAACATCAGGAAAAATACGAATCCAAACACGTCCAGCACGCTTCATAGCTCGCGTCATAGCTCGACGAGAAGCCTCAATCTGCCGTGCTGTAATCCGCTCAGGTTCAATAGCCTTAAGACCAAAAGTCCCAAAACTAAGAGTCGTACCACTCTTTGCAAGACCATGAATACGGCCCTTATGGGCTTTACGAAATTTTGTTCTTTTTGGAGAAAGCATTATCTTTTACCCTGTATCCCCTTGCTTTTAACGCTGGACAGACTGTTCAGTTGTTAGACAATCCTGCGCTAATGGATCATGTGCGAAAATCTCACCCTTAAAAATCCAGACTTTTACACCACATGTCCCATAAGTCGTCATCGCCGTTGCCTTGCCATAATCTATGTTCGCACGCAATGTATGAAGTGGTACACGCCCTTCACGATACCATTCAACACGAGCAATTTCAGCCCCACCAAGACGTCCAGAACAATTAATTCGAATACCAAGTGCACCAAGACGCATAGCAGATTGCACCGCACGCTTCATAGCACGACGAAAAGCAACACGACGCTCCAACTGCTGAGCAATGTTTTCAGCAACCAAAGTCGCATCAATTTCTGGTTTACGAATCTCAACAATATTCAATTGAACATCTGTTTTTGCCATACGTACAAGGTCTCTACGCAAAACGTCTATATCTTGACCTTTCTTACCAATGACAACCCCAGGACGTGCTGCATGTATTATCACACGTGGTTTCTTAACTAATCGTTCAATTACAACACGAGACACACCAGCTCCGGCTAATTTGCGACGCAAAAAATGACGTAGTCTGAGATCTTCATGTAAAAGGCTAGAATAATCAGCTTCAGCATACCAACGACTATCCCAAGTGCGGTTGATCCCAAGCCGCAATCCAATTGGATTAACCTTTTGCCCCATCTTTAGGCCACCTTCTGTTCGGAAGACACCACATCAGATTGAGTAGCTCGTTCTGCTACTACAATCTTTAAATGGCTAAAAAATTTCTCAATACGCGCAGAACGACCACGACCACGCGCATGAAAACGACGCATAACAATAGATTTACCAACATCTGCTACGCTAACCACCAATCGATCAACGTTGAGCTGATGGTTATTCTCAGCGTTAGCAATCGCACTCTCTAATGTTTTCTTAACCTGCTGCGCAATACGACGCTTCGAAAAAGTTAATAATGCCACAGCTTGAGAAACAGGTTTATTACGAATCAGCTCAACCACAAGATTCAACTTCCGCGGACTAACACGAATATTACGTGTAACAGCCTGCGCTTCCGTTTCCGATAAAGTACGAAGACGTTTTGATTTACTCATTTATATATTAGCCCCGCTTAGATTTTTTATCAGCACCATGCCCGTAAAACGTACGAGTTGGAGAAAATTCACCAAATTTGTGACCAACCATATTCTCCGTGACATGTACAGGTAAAAACTTATGACCATTATAGACACCAAATGTCAACCCCACAAATTGAGGAAGGATAGTCGAACGACGTGACCAGATTTTGATTACTTCATTCCGGCCCGACGCACGAGAGACTTCTGCTTTACGCAACAAGTAGCCATCAACAAACGGACCTTTCCAGACTGAACGTGCCATTTCTATACCTCTTATTTACCAGTCTTCCGACGACGAAGAATCAAGCTATCAGTTCGCCTATTAACCCTGGTCTTATAGCCTTTTGTTGGTTTACCCCATGGTGTAACAGGATGACGACCACCAGAAGTGCGCCCCTCGCCACCACCATGTGGATGGTCTACAGGATTCATAACAACACCACGATTATGTGGTCGACAACCAAACCAACGCATACGCCCAGCTTTACCCATATGCTGATTCATATTATCTGGATTAGAGACAGCGCCAATAGTGGCCATACACTCACTACGCACAACACGCAACTCTCCAGAGCGCAATTTAATTTGCGCATACCCAGAATCCTTACCAACCAACTGCGCATACGATCCCGCTGAACGTGCCAACTTACCTCCTGCGCCACTTTTAAGTTCTATATTATGAATAATAGTACCCACAGGAACAGAAGCTAAAGGCATAGCGTTACCAGGTTTAATATCTACGGAAGTCCCAGAAACAATTTTATCACCAACCTTTAAGCGCTGCGGCGCAAGGATATAATCAAACTGCCCGCCTTCGTATTTTACCAACGCAATAAAAGCTGTCCGATTCGGATCGTATTCTAGTCGTTCCACCACGCCAATGATATCGAACTTACGACGCTTAAAATCAATATAACGATAAGATTGTTTATGACCGCCTCCACGAAAGCGAGAAGTAATGCGCCCCCTATTGTTACGGCCACCCGTCTTATTCTTCCCCTCTGTTAAGGATTTTAACGGCTTTCCTTTCCAAAGATCTTTACGATCAATAAGAACTGTACCACGCAGGCTAGGTGTTACAGGGTTAAAGTGCTTCAGTGCCATTTTTCCTCCTGATTATGCCAGTTTTGCAGTTAAATCAACAGAATGACCTTCAGCAAGATGCACAAACGCTTTTTTTACGTCTGAACGTTGCCCTACACGCCCTCTAAAACGCTTAAGCTTCCCTTTCTGGATCAGGGTATTTACGCGTAGAACTTTTACCCCAAATAACATTTCTACTGCTGCCTTAATCTCAGGTTTGCTAGCTCTAAAAGCCACCCTAAAAACAAGTTGATTTCTTTCAGATAAAATCGTCGATTTTTCAGTTGTCACAGGCGCACGAAGAACATCGTATAACACCTCTTTCGAAAGGACACAATCTTTTTTGTTCGTTACCAACTTATCACTCATGCCAAACGCTCCTCCAACCCTGCAAGACCAGATCGCGTAACAACAAGCGTGTCATGATTCAAAATATCATAAACATTAGCACCAATGACAGGTATTACATTGATACGCGAGAGATTACGTGCCGCACGTAAGAACCCTTTATCAACAATACGATCAATAATTAAAGCAGAGCTAATCCCAAAATTCTTTAACTTCTTATCCAGCTCACTTGTTTTCACAACACCGGAAGCAGATTCCAAGATAACAAGCTTATTCTCTTGTTTCTTTTGAGAAAGAGCAGAAACCAAACCCAAACGACGCACCTTTTTAGGAAGCACGTAACCATGGTCACGAACAACAGGACCATGTACAATACCTCCAGAACGATATTGCGGCGCCCGTAAAGAACCTTGACGGGCATTACCCGTTCCCTTCTGACGATAGGGCTTCTTAGTCGTTCCTGAAACTTCCCCCATACCTTTTACTTTATGCGTACCAGCACGACGTTTTGCAAGCTGCCAATGAATAACGCGCGCCATAATATCAGAACGGGGTGTAACAAAAAAAATACTTTCAGGTAACACAAGAGAACCAACAAGATCGTTATCCAGTGTTTTAACTTCAATTTCCATGTTCCTAACCCTCCGATTTCACAAGACCGGCAGGATAAGGCAGATCCTTGCGACATACAGATTTGATTGCATCACGAACTAAAACAATACTATTCTTCGCCCCAGGCACAGCGCCACGAAGCATAATAATATTCTTTTCTTGATCGACTGCCATCACTTCTAAATTCAAAGTCGTTACACGCTCATGACCTAAATGGCCAGCCATTTTTTTATTTTTAAAAGTTTTACCAGGATCTTGACGATTACCCGTTGATCCGTGTGATCTATGCGAAATAGAAACACCATGGCTTGCTTCAAGTCCTGCAAAGTTCCAACGCTTCATAGCGCCAGAAAAACCTTTTCCCTTACTAGTCCCCGTAACATCAACTTTTTGCCCCACAACAAAATGAGACACAGAAAGTTTCGCTCCAATTTCTAATATTGCGTCATCAGCCACACGAAATTCACGAAGAACCTTTTTAGGCGTAAGACCTACACGCTCAAAACGACCACGATTAGGCTTGGTAACATTTTTCAGTTTTGCTTGTCCCGCCCCCAATTGAACAGCAACATACCCATCGCGTTCCTGAGTACGAACATCAACTACCTGTAGATCATCCACCTGTAACAGTGTAACAGGCACATGAGTGCCATCTTCCTTAAATAATCGGGACATCCCCAATTTCTTTGTAATTAATCCGGTACGCATCGTCTGGATCCTAAAGTTTGATCTCGACATCTACGCCTGTAGCGAGATCGAGCTTCATAAGAGCATCCACGGTCTGCGGAGTAGGCTCAACAATATCAAGCAAACGTCGATGAGTTCGAATTTCAAACTGCTCACGACTTTTCTTATCTATGTGAGGAGAACGATTAACTGTAAAACGTTCAATATGCGTCGGCAACGGAATAGGTCCGCGAACCTGAGCACCCGTACGCTTTGCTGTATTAACAATTTCCTTTGTACTACTATCAAGCACACGATGATCATATGCCTTCAAGCGAATACGGATATTTTGGCTGTCCATATTTTTTCAAGCCCAACACTGAAGCAATACTTAAAAGCTCAACTGACAGAGTCAGAAGAGCCTTTAAGATTTTTACTTTCCATATTATTCAATAATCGAAGCAACAACACCCGAACCAACTGTACGTCCACCCTCACGAATAGCGAAACGTAAGCCCTGATCCATGGCAATTGGAGCAATCAACTCAACTTCTATCGTACAGTCATCCCCTGGCATAACCATCTCAGTTCCTTCAGGAAGATGGACAACACCTGTAACATCTGTCGTACGGAAATAAAACTGCGGACGATAATTGGTAAAGAACGGTGTATGACGCCCACCTTCCTCTTTCGTCAGAATATATACCTGAGCCGTGAATTTTTTATGTGGCGTAATAGAACCAGGTTTAGCCAACACTTGACCACGCTCAACTTCTTCACGTTTTGTACCACGAAGCAAAGCACCAATATTATCGCCAGCTTCACCACGGTCAAGGAGTTTACGGAACATTTCAACACCAGTAACCGTTGTTTTCGTTGTCGAACGAAGTCCAACAATTTCGACTTCATCACCCACGTTGACACACCCAAGCTCAACACGTCCAGTGACGACAGTACCACGACCAGAAATTGAGAACACATCCTCAATCGGCATAAGGAATGGCTTATCAATTGGTCTCTCAGGTTGCGGAATATAAGTATCAACAGCCTCCATCAGATCTAAAATACGGTTTTCACCAATTTCAGGATCGCCATCCTCTAACGCAGCAAGCGCCGAACCTTTAATAATCGGCACTTCGTCACCAGGGAACTCATAAGAAGAAAGAAGCTCACGCACTTCCATTTCAACCAACTCAAGCAGTTCAGGATCATCAACTTGATCAACTTTGTTGAGAAAAACCACGAGAGCTGGCACCCCCACCTGCCGTGCCAAAAGAATATGCTCACGCGTTTGAGGCATTGGACCATCAGCTGCAGAAACCACCAAAATAGCCCCATCCATTTGGGCGGCGCCCGTAATCATGTTTTTAACATAGTCAGCATGACCAGGACAGTCCACATGAGCATAATGACGTTTGTCAGTTTCATACTCAACATGCGCTGTAGAGATCGTAATACCACGCGCACGTTCTTCTGGCGCGGCATCGATTTGATCATACGCCTTAAATTCAGCTCCTCCTCTTTTTGCAAGCGTTTTTGTAATCGCTGCTGTAAGAGAGGTTTTTCCATGGTCAACGTGACCAATTGTGCCAATGTTACAATGCGGTTTTGTCCGCTCAAACTTAGCTTTTGCCATTGTCTACTCCTTACCTACCCAGAGAAATCTGAGTTTAGTTATTGTTACGCCCACCGCCACTTTAACGATGAACATCAAAAGACCATATTACTACGTTACTACCAACGATAGTGACTGAATGCTTTATTAGCTTCAGCCATACGATGAGTATCTTCACGCTTTTTAACAGCTGCACCACGATTGTGAACAGCATCTAACAGTTCACTCGACAACCTCTCTTGCATGGTTCCTCCCCCACGCTTACGCGCAGCATCAATAACCCAACGAATCGCTAAAGCCTGACGACGATCAGAACGAACCTCAACTGGAACTTGATAGGTTGCTCCCCCTACGCGACGCGACCGAACCTCAATAGCAGGCTTAACATTATCCAGAGCACTATGAAACAGAGTAACAGGATCAGATGTACCACCACTACGCCGCGCCATAGTATCTAAAGCACTATAGACGATTTTTTCAGCAACAGACTTCTTACCATCAAACATTAACGCATTCATAAAACGCGTGATAACACTATCCCCAAACTTTGGATCAGGTAGGATCTCACGCTTTACAGCACAACGACGGCGACTCATAATCTCTACTTTTCACTCCTTATTTTGGACGTTTAGCACCATATAACGACCGCCGCTGACGTCGCTTAGCAATCCCCTGCGTATCAAGAACACCACGAAGAATATGATAACGAACACCAGGCAAGTCTTTGACGCGACCACCTCGGATAAGAACAACACTATGCTCCTGAAGATTATGACCTTCCCCAGGAATATAACTCACCACTTCATATCCACTTGTCAAACGAACTTTCGCAACCTTACGCAGCGCAGAATTTGGCTTTTTTGGCGTTGTTGTATAAACACGCGTACACACCCCACGCCGCTGGGGACACCCCTGCAAAGCAGGAACTTTATTACGCTTCATAGCAGGCTTGCGCCCACCAGCAATAAGTTGATTTATAGTTGGCATACGCCCTTTTAATCCCTACACAATTTAAATCAGCGAACCCAATCGGATATTTAACTCTATAAAAAACACAGATAGAAGCTACACCAACACCCGACACTCCACCCGTAAGAAGTTTACCGTACATAAACCCCAAACGAAAACCTTTGAAAACATTTCTCTTATTTCTTTCATAAAAATAGAAGAAACTCTTTGAAAGGTTATACACCCCCATCAAAAAAAGTCAAGTCTACATCTCATGATTCTCTTAAAATACTAAATACACACCCCCAATGGTTATATAGTAGAAGCACCACTCCTCCCAAGACGGTTAATAACACTCCCTGTTCCTGCTGGAATCAAGCGTCCAACAATAACATTTTCTTTGAGCCCCCTCAATTTATCTACTTTTCCTGCTATAGCTGCTTCTGTTAACACGCGTGCCGTCTCTTTAAAAGAAGCTGCAGAGATAAAAGACTGCGTCTGTAAGGAAGCTCTAGAGATCCCTTGCAACACAGGCATTGCTTGAGCCGGGCGTTCTCCTTCACTCTTACGCTTTGCATTTTCCATCTCGAACTCAACACGATCGACAATTTCCCCTTGAAGGTACGTCGTATCCCCCGATTCTGTAATTTCAACCTTCCGAAGCATTTGCCGAACAATGACCTCAATATGTTTATCATTAATCTTCACACCTTGCAGTCGATAAACGCGTTGAATTCTATTAACAAGATGATCAAACAAAGCCTCTTCACCTACAGCACGTAAAATCTCTTGTAAACGAGGCTCACCATCAACAAGAAGATCACCTTTTTCAACAAAATCACCTATCTGAACAGAAAGACGTTTATATTCATTTTTCGAAATCTCGTATTTCTGTTTTTCACCAGTTTTGTCATTTTCGACAACAATATGATTTTTTGCGACGGCGATAACTTGTCCTTCCATATTAGCAATTACAGCCTCACCGCTCTCTTTATCTTGGATCAGCTCAAATAGCCGAACAACTTCAGGCAAACCGCCGACAATGTCATGTGTTTTAGAAATCTCTGGCAAGCCTGCAATAACATCACCCACCTTTACTTCTTGTCCTTCATCAACAAGTAAAACAGTTTTTGGTAAGAGACGATACGCATCTCTTTCGTTATCAAGCTTTACAACATGACCATTGGTATCAATAAGTTGTATACGCGGATTAAGCTCCTTTCCTTTCCCCTTATCCCCTCTTTGATAATCTTCAACAACCTTTTCAGAAAGACCTGTTTCCTCATTCGTACGCACGACAAGTGTACGAGAATCCGCTAAATCAAGATACCTTACTTTACCTGCTTTTTCAGCGATAATAGGTCTCATATAAGGATCCCACTCTGCAAGTTTTTGCCCCCGTGTGACCATTACACCATTGGCAACAAGCAAGCGTGCACCATAAGGAACACGAGAGCGCATTTTCCTTCCTCCACTTGCATCAAGGACAAGAATCTCACAATTACGTGCAACCACTATAGGGACATTTTGGCTATCGTATACAACATTATAGTTACGAATGAGTACCTTCCCATCACACGAAGACTCAATCATAGAGCGTTTAACACTATGCTGAGCCGCTCCCCCTGTATGAAAGGTGCGCATCGTTAATTGTGTTCCTGGTTCACCGATCGATTGAGCAGCAACAACCCCTACAGCCTCACCTATATTAACTAGAGTGCCACGTGCCAAATCACGCCCATAACAATAAGCACACACACCAACATGACTATTACACGTTAAAACCGAACGAACAAAAACGCTCTCAACAGAAGAATTTTCTATTCGATCAGCATCATCTTCTTCAATAATCTTACCACATGGGACCAAGACAATTCCTGTTGCAGGCTCAACTATATCAGCAGCAGCTGTCCGACCAAGAATACGATCAAACAAAGAAGCAACAATTTCTCCCCCATCTGTCACCGCTGAAACCATCAAGCCGCGAGTACTTCCACAATCTTCCTCAATAACAATACTGTCTTGTGCTACATCGACCAAACGACGTGTAAGATAACCTGCTTCAGCTGTTTTAAGCGCTGTATCTGCGAGCCCTTTCCGCGCACCATGTGTCGATGTAAAGTAATCAAGGACAGAAAGACCTTCTTTAAAACTTGCAATAATAGGCTGCTCAATAATCTCACCAGACGGCTTAGCCATTAAGCCACGCATACCCGCAAGCTGTTTCATTTGTGCTTGCGAACCACGCGCTCCAGAGTCACTCATCATCCATACAGAGTTAATAGGCTTACCAATTTCTTGAGAGGAAATCTCTTTTGTCATCGCTGCTTGGACATCGTTCGTACACCGTTCCCAAGCATCAAGCACTTTGTTATAGCGTTCACCCGAAGTGATCAAACCATCTTGATATTGCTGTTCAAACTCTTTTACTTCTGCAGTAGTACGCGCAACAAATTCCTCCTTTTTGGCTGGAACGATCATATCATCCTTACCAAAAGAAATCCCAGCTTTCGCTGCATAACGAAAACCTAATGTCATAAGCTGATCACTAAAAACAACAGTCTTTTTTTGCCCACAATGTCGATAAACTTTATCAATGATATCAAGAATCGTCTTTTTCGTAAGCTGACGATTAACAAGTGAAAACGGAATAGCATGATGTTTAGGAAGCACTTGAGCTATCAAAAGCCGCCCTGGTGTTGTTATCACCCTTTCAAAAATACTTTCTCCACTCTCAGTTATTTGTCCAACACGTGCACAAATTTTATCATGCAAAGTAAGGACACCTGCGCTAAGCGCATGCTCAACCTCACTTATTGAACCAAAAACAGGCGCCCCCGCACGAACTAATGTGCCACTTTTAACATCATACTCGTTTTGATCAGGAGTTGTCTTAAAGACTAACGTCTCTAGACTCATATAATAAAGTCCTAAAACAATATCCTGTGATGGAACAATCACTGGATTACCATTTGCCGGGTGAAGGATATTATTCGTTGACATCATTAAGACACGAGCCTCAAGCTGTGCTTCAATGCTTAAAGGCACATGCACAGCCATCTGGTCACCGTCAAAATCTGCATTAAACGCCGTACAAACCAAAGGATGTAACTGAATAGCTTTACCTTCAATTAACAATGGTTCGAAAGCTTGAATACCTAAACGATGCAGCGTGGGCGCACGATTAAGCAAAATCGGATGCTCTCGAATGACTTCTTCCAAAACATCCCAAACTTCAGGACGTTCCTTTTCAACCATCCGTTTTGCAGCTTTAATCGTTGTTGCATAACCGTATTTTTCAAGTCTGGCATAAACAAACGGTCTAAATAACTCCAAAGCCATTTTCTTTGGAATACCACATTGATGTAACTTAAGCTCTGGCCCCACCACAATCACAGAACGTCCGGAATAATCAACACGTTTACCAAGCAAATTCTGACGAAAACGCCCTTGTTTCCCTTTCAACATGTCCGATAAAGATTTTAGAGGCCGTTTATTCGTCCCAGCCACCGCACGTCCGCGACGACCATTATCAAATAAAGCATCGACTGCCTCTTGCAACATACACTTTTCATTACGAATAATAATGTCAGGTGCGCGTAATTCAATTAAACGTTTAAGACGATTATTACGATTAATAACGCGACGATAAAGATCATTCAAATCAGATGTTGCAAAACGCCCCCCATCTAAAGGCACCAAAGGACGTAAGTCGGGCGGAATAACAGGCAGTACATCTAAAATCATCCATTCAGGGCGACAACCACTTTCAACAAACGATTCTATTAGCTTAAGGCGTTTCACTAATTTCTTACAACGAATTTGCGAAGGTTTTTCTTTTTCAAGCTCTTTTTTCAGCTCCTCACGTAGTGATATTTTTTCTGCAGCACAATCAATACGCTCAAGCAGTGTTTTAATTGCTTCAGCCCCAATAGAAATTTCTACACCCTCTTCACCATATTCTTCTATAGCCTCAAGATATTGTTCCTCCGTTAGTAAATCGTATTGTTTTAATGGAGATATTCCAGGATCCAAAACCAGGTAAGATTCGAAATAGAGTACTGCCTCTAAATCTTTAAGCGTCAAATTTGCCATCAAACCAATACGACTAGGAACAGATTTCAAAAACCAAATATGTGCAACCGGATTCGCAAGTTGAATATGCCCCATTCTTTCGCGCCGCACTTTGCTTAAAGTAACTTCAACGCCGCACTTTTCGCATGTAATATTGCGAAACTTCATCCGTTTATATTTACCACACAAACATTCATAGTCTTTAACAGGACCAAAAATACGCGCACAGAACAAACCATCTCGCTCTGGTTTAAAAGTACGATAATTAACAGTTTCTGGTTTTTTAACTTCACCATAAGACCAAGAGCGAATTTGCTCTGGTGAAGCAATTTGAATTTTAATCTGATCAAAAGTCATTGCTTGAACAGACTGACCTATTTTTTTTACAAGTTCACTCATAGACCATACCCCCCAGAAGGGAAACGGGAAATTAGCACAAAATGACTGGCTAATATCTCCCTTTCAAATAACGCAATAATAATTATAAAACGACACACGTAGCCGAATATTATTCAAGCTCAACATTCAGAGCCAGAGACCTTAACTCTTTAAGAAGAACATTGAAACTTTCGGGAATACCTATATCAAAATTATCTTGTTCACGCACGATAGCCTCATAAACTTTTGTTCGACCAGAAACATCATCTGATTTTACCGTCAACATTTCTTGCAACGTATAGGCAGCACCATAGGCCTCTAGCGCCCACACTTCCATTTCACCAAAGCGCTGACCACCGAATTGCGCTTTTCCACCCAAAGGCTGTTGTGTTACCAATGAATACGGACCAATAGAACGTGCATGAATTTTATTATCCACTAAGTGATGCAACTTGAGCATATAGATATACCCAACGGTTGTCTTGCGTTCGAACGGTTCACCCGTTCTACCATCAATTAATTGTGACTGGCCACTTCGACTTACACCTACTTTCTCTAACATATTTTCCATATCTGGAATAGAAACACCATCGAACACAGGCGTTGCCATAGGAACACCTTTGCGTAAATTACTAGACAACATGACGAGATCAGCATCACTCATAGGCGCAATGGTCTTATTAAAAACATCTTCGCCATAGACATCTCTTAGGTAATCAAGAAGTTTTTGACGCTCTTCCCCTTTACGCTGATAAATGTCGACCAATTCTCCGATCTGACGACCAAGATTAGCAGAAACCCATCCTAAATGCGTTTCAAGAATCTGCCCCACATTCATACGCGATGGCACACCCAATGGATTAAGAACAAGATCTACTGGCGTACCGTCTTCAAGAAAAGGCATATCTTCAACCGGCACAACACGTGAAACCACACCTTTATTCCCGTGACGACCGGCCATCTTATCCCCTGGCTGCAGTTTTCTTTTAACGGCAACGAAAACTTTGATTTTTTTCATCACACCAGGCGGCAGATCGTCCCCTGCATGAAGTTTTCCAACCTTATTCTCAAAACGCGCCTGAACACGCGCAACTACCGCATCATGTTCTCGACAAAGATCCTCCAACTCAGCAACAACAGCATCTGATGTCACAATAATATTACGCCATGTTGATCTGGGATGTTCATTAAGGATTTCTTCCGTAATGACTGTACCCGCTGCTATTTCCGGAATCCCCCCCCCCGCCGCAGTCTGGTTGAGAAGTTTTTCACGCAAACGACTATAGAAAGAACGTTCCTGAATGCCGATTTCATCATCGCGATCTCGTGCAAGACGCTCAATCTCAAAATGCTCAATAGCCATAGCACGTTCGTCTTTATCTACACCACGACGCGAGAAGACACGCACATCAATAACGGTACCTGTTGCAGCTCCTGGTGGTAAACGCAACGACGTATCCCGAACGTCAGACGCCTTCTCTCCAAAGATAGCACGCAAAAGTTTTTCTTCAGGGGTTACAAGACTTTCGCCTTTTGGCGTTACCTTACCGATAAGAATATCCCCAGGATTGACTTCAGCTCCCACATAAATGATACCGGCTTCATCTAAATTACGTAATCCATCTTCACCAACATTGGGAATATCACGAGTGATTTCCTCCTGCCCTAGTGTTGTATCACGCGCCATAACCTCAAACTCTTCAATGTGAATTGAGGTGAAAGTATCATCCCGGGCAATCCGCTCAGAAACGAGAATAGAATCTTCAAAGTTGTAACCATTCCATGGCATAAATGCAACCAGAACATTACGCCCAAGAGCAAGCTCTCCAAGCTCTGTAGAGGAACCGTCAGCAATAATATCCCCCAAAGCAACACGATCACCCACCACAACCAATGGACGTTGATTAATACACGTAGATTGATTTGAACGAACATATTTACGCAAACGATAAATATCAACACCCTGCGTCACACCATGTTCATCTATAACGCGCACAACAATACGCGCACTATCAACCTGGTCAACAATGCCATTACGTTTTGCAATAATTACGGCTCCAGAATCCTGCGCAACAATGGACTCCATTCCCGTCCCCACCAAAGGTGCATCTGAACGAAGTAACGGTACAGCCTGACGCTGCATATTTGATCCCATAAGGGCACGATTTGCATCATCATGTTCAAGAAATGGAATCAATGCCGCAGCGACAGAAACAAGTTGCCTAGGCGAAACATCACAAGCCGTTACATCTTCTGGGGGCACAAGACGAAAGTCACCATTGCGACGCACAGAAACAAGATCACCAACTAAGGCACCTTTTTTATCAACATTAGCATCAGCCTGCGCAATAACTAATTTCTCTTCCTCCATAGCGGAAAAATATTTCCAGCCATTTTGAAGCATTCCATCTTTAACCAGGCGATAAGGCGTTTCTATAAAACCATATTGATTTACTTTTGCGTAAATCGCTAAAGAGCTAATAAGACCTATATTTGGCCCTTCTGGAGTTTCAATTGGGCAAACACGCCCATAATGAGTTGGATGCACGTCACGAATCTTAAAATTCGCACGCGCTTGCTCACGCGTTAAACCGTTAGGTCCTAACGCAGAAAGGCGACGCTTATGTGTTATTTCAGAAAGTGGATTTGTTTGATCCATAAACTGGCTAAGTTGTGATGAACTAAAAAATTCTCTTATTGCCACAATAGCCGGCTTCGCGTTGATAAGGTCATGCGGCATGACAGTATCAATATCTAAAGATGACATCCGCTCACGAACAGTACGTTCTACACGAAGCAACCCGCTACGATACTGGTTTTCCAGCAACTCACTACCTGATCGCACACGACGGTTACCCAAATCATCAATATCATCAACCCGACCACGACCATCTCTCAAATCACAAAGCACTTGCAGAACACGAATAATATCGTCTTTACAGAGAGCATGTACTGTGTCTGACACATCCAAACCAAGACGCATATTCATCTTGACGCGACCGACGGCTGACAAATCGTAATAATCGGTCTTAAAAAAACGTTCACGGAATTTTACTTCAGCATTTTTAGCAATCGTTCGCTCCCCGTGATGCATAACACTATAAATATCAACCAGAGCATCTTCGCGACTTGTATATTTATTTTTGACTAACGTATCACGAATCCATGATCCATGCGCACTGTTAATAACCAAAACAGGCAATTCAGATAAATTAGCCTCTTCTATAGTTTCTAAAAAAGCTTTAGTAACCTCTCCGCCTGCCTCACCATACACTTCACCTGTCTCAGCATTAACAATATCACGCGCTATATAAAAACTCGTCAGATCTTCATCATTAACAATGACTTCACACGTTTTTTTAGCAATTCGACGAAGAATGTTAGCCGTAAGTCTTGTTCTCGCCTGAAGAATTAGCTCTCCTGTCTGCGCATCAATTAAAGGTGCAGAAAATTCCATACCACGAAAAAAATTGATATCAAACGGGCAAGACCAACCCTTCGATGTCTTTGTAAAATTCAACGTCTCGTAAAAACAGGCAAGAATTTCATTATCATCCATACCTTTAATTTCTACGGAATCAACATCTCCACCCTCATCACATTTTTCTGCTCGCGCTTTGATTGAGGCTTCACTTTCTAAAGCATAAAGAAAAGTTGTTGCAGGAACCCTACGCTTACGATCACCACCTATAACAGTATAGAGCAAACCATCTGAATCAAACTCAAAATCAAGACGAGACCCACGATAGGGAATAATTTGCGCACGAAAAAAATATTTATCAGGAGAGTGCGGCTTCCTAAATTTATCAAAAAATACTCCAGGAGAACGATGCATCTGGCTTACAACAACACGTTCCATACCATTAATGATAAAGGTACCACTCTCAGTCATAAGAGGCATATCACCCATATAAACGGGTTGCTCTTTTATATCTCGGATAGAGCGGACGCCTGTATCTTCATCAAAATCCCACACAAAAAGGCGCAGAACAACCTTTAGAGGTGCAGCATAAGTCAGATCACGTTGAATACACTCTTCAATATCATATTTTGGTTCTTCCAACTCATATCGGACAAATTCTAAACGTCCACGACCCGCAAAATCATCAACAGGAAAAACCGAAGAAAAAACCCCTTGCAAGCCTATTGGCTTACGCTCATCAGGCGCCACATCAACCTGAAGAAATGCCTCATAAGAATTACGCTGCACATCAATAAGGTTCGGCATTGGAGCAATTTCAGGAATCCGTCCAAAATTTCTACGAATCCTCTTTCGCTCTGTAAACGATCTGACAACTGTATTCATCGCCATTCTCCGTTGCTTTACCCTGTCACTTCAAAACTCAAAAAAGGATAGAAAATCCTTTATACACGGCAACTCTTAATATACTTACAACAGGCAAACGGGCAGAGATTCTCCCCACCCGAAACCATAAAAACCCTACCCACATACAGCAGGCGAAGAATTTTACTATTTTACCTCAACAGTCGCGCCGTTATCCTCAAGAAGCTTTTTAATTTTAGCTGCCTCCTCTTTATTAACGCCTTCTTTCACTGTTTTGGGAGCACCTTCAACTAAATCTTTCGCTTCTTTCAAACCTAAGCCTGTAATACCACGAATTTCTTTAATCACATTAATCTTCTTCTCACCAGCGGAAGCCAAAATCACCGTAAATTCTGTCTGTTCCTCAGCAGCAGGAGCCGCAGAAACAGCAGCAGGAGCCACAGAAACAGCAGCAGGAGCCGCAGAAACACCCCATTTCTCTTCCAAAAGCTTAGAAAGCTCAGCAGCCTCCAAAACGGTCAAAGAAGAAAGTTCATCAACAAGCCTTACAAGATCAACCATCGTTTATATTCCTAACGTCACAAATTACTATATAAAACAATAAAACAAAAGAGACTCTAATTCAGAGTAACATACATCGTTAACCCTTACAAAGGATTATTACTCACGCCGCATCACCCGTTTTAGCGTAAGCATCCAACACACGCGCCAACTGTGCCGCAGGCGCCTGCATTAGTGTTGCAACACGCGTCGCCGGCGTAGAGACAAGCCCAACAAACTGCGCTCTTAACACATCAAGAGATGGCAACTCTGCTAATGCCTTCACGCCAGATGCATCAAGCACTTGCACACCAAGAGAGCCACCAAGGATCTCAATTTTATCATTTGTCTTAGCAAAATCGACAATAACTTTTGCTACAACAACAGGATCATCTGCCCAAGCCAGGGCAGTTGGACCTTTAAGAATCGGTATAATACCGTTAAACCTTGTTCCTTTCAAAGCAAGAACAGCTAACCGGTTTTTTACCACTTTATAACTCGCCCCTGCCTCCCGCACTTTACGTCGCAAGTCCGTCACATCAGCTACAGTCAATCCCAAATTTCTGGTAACCACAACCATAGACGTTTGCACAAAAACATCGGACAAAGAAGTAACAAGTAATTTCTTTTCTGTACGGTTCAAATCCAGTCTCCGTCTAGTTCCTCCAAAATAGAAGAACGGTTATCATTCAGCCTTACCATACATACAATAAGACCCACTCATCTGCCCTAACGGAATACTCATCACGCTAAAACCAGCCTAAACCTGTACCCCCGTCTACCTCCCGCTAGCGTTTCCACTACTTAAAGGTTTAACCCCACGTGAGATTTTGGACAAGTTGAAGATACCCGCAAACAGAAGTACCTCCACATGACCCGCACGAAGCAAAGTCACAATATTTTAAACCTTATTACCCATTGTTACGAAGCAACAAAAGCCGATATATCCACCAAAACACCCGGGCCCATCGTAGAAGACAAAGCCATCTTTCTCAAGTACGCCCCCTTTGCCGCCACAGGCTTCGCACGTTGAACAGCTTCAACAAAAGCACGGATATTTTCTACTAATTGTTCAGCACCAAAAGATGCCTTCCCGACTGGCGCGTGGACAATACCTGCCTTTTCGGCACGATATTCAACTTGCCCAGATTTAGCTGCCTCGATGGCACTTCGAACATCCATAGTGACAGTCCCTAACTTAGGATTAGGCATTAAACCACGTGGACCAAGCACTTTTCCTAAGCGACTAACTAAAGCCATCATATCAGGAGTAGCAATACACCGATCAAAGCCAATATTACCCGCCTGCACTTCTTCTAGCAAATCTTCCGCCCCGACAATATCTGCCCCCGCAGATTTTGCCTCTTCCGCTTTAGCCCCTCGCGCAAACACACCGACACGTAACGTTTTACCTGTTCCGTTAGGTAAAGAGACAAGTCCCCGCACCATTTGATCTGCATGACGAGGATCGACCCCAAGGTTCAACGCAATTTCTATTGTCTCATCGAATTTAGCTACAGCGTTCATCTTGACCAAAGTCACAGCCTCATCAAGACTATAAGCTTGCCCAGAAACAATTTTAGCCCGAGCCGCAGAAAGACGTTTATTTTTCGCCATAATCAGCCCTCCTCCACATCAATACCCATAGAGCGAGCAGATCCAACCAACATACGCACCGCCCCGTCAATATCATTTGCATTCATATCTTGTTGTTTTTGCACGGCAATTTCACGAATCTGATTTATCGTGACTTTTCCAACCGACGCCCCTTTACCCACAACAGAGCTTCCCTTAGAAATCTTGGCAGCTTTTAATAAAAAATATGTATTAGGTGGAGTTTTTGTAATAAAGCTAAACGTACGATCAGCATATGCCGTAATAACTACAGGGATAGGCATACCTGGTTCAAGATTTTGTGTCCGCGCATTGAACGCTTTACAAAACTCCATAATATTCAAGCCACGCTGACCTAGAGCAGGACCAACAGGAGGTGAAGGATTCGCCTTCCCAGCCGGTATCTGCAGTTTGATGTAGCCAACAATTTTTTTAGCCATATCCTGGACTCCTTATCATCATAAAACCAGGACCGCGGTTCATACGATTCTTAAACTAAAAGTACAGCACTCTTATCAGAATGCTTTACATTCAGCCATCTCCCACGTTCCAAACATTACTCCTAATGCGTAAAAAGTCTTTGTAATACACACTTACATATTTGTCAAGCAGTTAATATATAGAATCCATCATTTCAACTGTTCTAATTATTTTTTAAAAGCATTGCTACGTAAAACATTAGTTGTTTCAGCTCTTAAGCTCCAGAATTTTTACACACTTTATGAAAAATTAACTTAAAACACGTCCCAATACCATTAGGACCAGTGTCTATACTTACCTCTATTTCATGCAGAAAAGCGATTGCTTTTACGAGACTTAAACCCAAACCATACCCTGGCACATGTCTACTTTTATCCGAACGATAAAAACGCGAAAGTACAGATTGTCTTTCTTCAGGAGCAATACCAATTCCTGTATCTGTCACTGTAAGTATGGTCCGTCCATTCATAGTCATCATACTTAAAGTAATACTTCCTCCTTTATGGGTAAATTTAATAGCATTATCAACAAGATTAGCAAGCATTTCTATTAATAAATGTTTATCGCCTAATACTTGAATATCGTTCTCTTCAAAACACTTCTGCAAGCATTTATTTTCCGTCTCAGCAATAGGTTCATACAAATCATACACATCGTTGATTATTTCCCCAAGACGAATAAGAAAAAACCCTTCTTTCCGACGAGTATTTTCCAATTCTGTAATACGTAATAAAGCAGTAATAACCGCCAAACATTGATCCAAATCACCAATTGCTTGGCTAATAACTTCGTTAGAAGCCTTACAGCACTCTTTGCCCTCTGCCATAACAAGAGCTCTTTCTAAACGTGCTCGTAGTCTCGAAAGGGGTGTTCTTAAATCATGTGCAATATTATTGCCAACATCACGCATATCCATCATCAGATGCTCTAACTTGTCAAGCATATGATTGACGCTAGTAGCCAGTTGTTCTACACCGTCATATTGCCTTGATCGAACAGGTAAACGTTCATGAATACCTCCATCCATAATCTTTTTTACTGCTTCGTTCATTTCCCTTATACGCAACAAGGCACGATATCCTAGAGCGATACTTAAAATTAAGGCAATCAAAAAAACCGGCACTATAGAAACAACCATTGCACTCTGTAACGTCAGCTTTTGTTCTATTAAAAAACGTAAACTACATCCAAGCACAAGAAAATAACCGTTTGGCAATTGAACAGCTAACACACGTAAAAAATACTGTTTATTATTTTGAGAATGCATTTTTACAAAGTGTAATTTACTATCAGCCACCACCCCCTGAGGCCACGTTGGTATATTTCCTATAATAGGCTTGCGATCTGATGTAAATATTCCGATATGACTTACAAGAATATGCAAATCATCTACGATATGATTATTTACAACGTATTTGAGACGTTCAAAAGGCATATGTGAGAGTGTATCTGCATCTTTTGTAAGAATTTTCGTTAAACGAGCTACTTCAACACTCTCTATATGAGTATAAATCAACCAAGATTGTATAACAAGAACACCTGTCATGGCAAAAAGCGCCATGAAAGAAATACGAAAAATTGCTGTTTTAAAAAGGTCAATCAAAAACACGCAACTGGAAACCAACCCCCCGAACACTTTGAATAAATGACTCCTGACCAGGCAAATCAATCTTACGGCGTAGTCTTCCCACATGTACATCAACAAGATTTGTTCTAGGAATAAAACGATATTGCCAAACATCTTCCAAAAGCATGGCACGCGTCAACACTTGTCCTGGACGACGCATAAAATATGCTAATAAACGAAACTCTCTCGGCAGCAAAATAATTTCATTTCCATTACACCAGATACGCCGTTCAACAAGATCCATCTCTAATGGACCAACACAAAGCTTAGATACACGTGCATCAGACGGACGACGTAACAATGCCTCAATCCGGAGCACAAGTTCTTCAATAACAAAAGGTTTTGTGAGATAGTCATCACCGCCTGCCTTAAGACCATCGATACGATCATCAACAGCAGATAAGGCTGACAGAACCAAAACAGGTATATACACCCCCTGTCTATGCATATTCTCGATAATGGAAAGACCATCCATACCGTTACCATCTGCACTTGGCAACATACGATCAATAATAATGACATCAGCTTCATCGTTAACCGCTGCTTCAAGCCCAGCATCACCATTATCAATGTGCTTAACACAAAAACCATGACAATGCATTGTAGAAACAATTTCTTCCGCAATAACATTGTCATCTTCAATAAGAAGGATTTTTTTTTCTTCCTGATTGTGTTTTTGCAACGCTTCTGCCATATTAACCTCTCTTTTCGATTCAGTTATATTTTAGACTCTCTCTTTTTACTATTTCTCTATTTCCTCTCTAATATCTAGTAAATTCGCTTTTAGAATATCATACATCAATCAACAGATTATTTATTTTCCCCTGTTTCACTGTCTATCTCATATGTTATTTCTGTTAATATATCTTGCGGCGCAATATCAATGTCATTAAGTTTACGACTTACAACACGCGTACGTCTGCGCGCCTCTTCAATTGAGGTTGATAATGTCTGTGCATTACGTGCCAATTTATCAAGCACTGTATTCATCCGTAACATTTCCTGTTTGGTTTCTCCCAAAAGATAGGCTATAGCTTCCGTCCTTTCCTCAAGAGCTAATGTAATATATCCTAAATGGATTGTTCTTATCAAAGCCGGCATGAGAGCAGGTCCCATTAAAATCACTCGAAACCGGCGACCTATTTCATCTATTAAGCCAGGAATACGAGCTACCTCGGTATATAATCCATCAGTTGGCAAATAAATTACAGCAAATTCTACAGTTTGAGGGGGATGAATATATTTTTTAGCAATTTTTTGTGCCTCAAGTCTTACAGCACTTTCTAAAGATTTACGCGCTGTTTTCTCCGCAGCACTATCGCTTTCCTCTATGGCATTTAACAATCTTTCATAAGACTCAGTTGGAAATTTACTATCGATAGGCAATATCGCCTTGATTGTTCAGTGGCCAGCCTTGGCAAGACCGAGATTGACCACACAAGCAACAGG
>JAZLEM010000042.1:0-6690 GCA_045615245.1 Acetobacter sp.
CTACTATTATTTTTAGACGACTTTTTTTATTTTAGTTAAAGAGTAAAAACTTATTTAACTACTTTCTCATCGTAAACTTTTAGTGCTTCCAATATAACGGAATAGCTAAAAATGTTATTATTATTAGAAACAAGCAACGGAATAGAAAACTTTCTATCTTCACCTTAGAAGGAGAAGATAGAAAGAAAAAGAAACCAAGACAAAGGCTAGTCAACTAAAAGCTCAACTGCTTCAGGACCTTTCTGTCCTTGGGCAACTTTAACACCCACAACTTGTCCTTCGCGTAAATTGTTGATACCAGCGTGCTCTAGAATAGAGATATGAATAAAAATATCTCTACTTCCATCTTCCGGCGCAATAAAACCAAATCCTTTGGAAGGATTATACCACTTAACTTCCCCCCGTACATCCTGTACATTGGACATATCAGGAGCCGGACGTGGCTCACGAGTCTGATGAAGTCCGTGACGTGTCGCGCGTGTCTGTTCGGGCTGTGCCGTACTTTCATCAACAGAAATCACATTCACAACTTGACGTCCCTTCGGCCCTTGACCAACTTGAACAACAAGAGTCATTCCAGAGCTAACACGATTCCATTTTGTTTGAGCCAATGTATTAGCATGGAGAAAAACATCACCTGAACCATCAGAAAGCTCAACAAAGCCAAACCCCTTGTTGGCATTAAACCATTTGACGGTTGCAGTTATTTCTGTATCATCGGCAACAACCGGTTGATCACTCACTGTATGATGTAAAGAACTTTCTTCACGCTCATTAAGACCATCGCAAGATGGACGTTCACCAAAAGATGGCATCATATAATCTTCTTCAAACTCACCATAATACAAAAAACAAGATTGGTGATCGATCCCGCTACTTTTCAAAAGATTCACTCCTGAATTTTTAAGAGATATAGACCACTTCTCCAAACTTTCTAAAATTAACCATTAAGCATACTATTAGCAAAATAGCCTAACGGCTAATTATAACAATATACCTAATTTTTCTATATTATAACATGAGTTCGTCGTAAACAACTATTAAAAACCGGGAGAGAGTTTATTAAAAATTTTATTATTAAATACATTAGAGACATAATGTGTTTTTTAAGTTTTAAAAAGTTTTCAAATTAAGACAGTCTGAAATTTTGATTGTCCTTACAGCCGTTATTGTGCAAAGCAATACACAGTATACATAATATGTATCGATATATACATATACGATAACAAATTCTAAGCGTAATACTCTTAATTATTATTTTATTGACAACACTATTCTCGACAAAAAAGATTGAATTACGGAACTTATAACACTTGCATAGATCTTTTCTGCATGGTTACCAAAAATGGATAGTGACATGCTATCCTATGATCTATTCCTTTGGATAATCTTTAAAGAGGAAAGTATTCTTACTTTTGTAAGGATACATTACAGTTATCCTCTTTGCTAGATATTATCTCAAAAAGGGGAGGGGAGAGAATTTGTTATGAAATATTACAACCCCTTTCTTTCTTCAGAAGATTATGGAAATAGTTTTACAGCTTTATGGGCTTGATAAGTTAGGATTTACTTTGCAGATATTACCGGGTTCTGAAACACTTGCGAAAATTGATGCTATTTTCATAAAGAAGAGCCTTCTTCTCATTCCTTTGCTTTATTTTGCTGTCTTTTTTATCAGATAGCATTTTTTTATCTTGTTAATCTTTCTGATCCGCTAACTGCTATGAGACATGAAGAAACGGCTTACATTCTTATCCACAAGAATTTCGTAGAACAACTCGATCGAAATATACGTGATGAATTAGAAGAACTTACATCAAACACTAAAATTACAAGTGCTATGGACTATATGATTCATACAGAAAGTTTTATCGCTTATGAATTCGCAGAAGCCTGGTAACGTGGTAAATTATTAACACATAAATAATACGTAGATGTAGATGTAGATGTAGATAAGGTACGATATTCATGAAACAACAAAATGATTTACAAGATTTAAGTTTAGCTCATCAATACGAGGTATATCCTTACCCTCAACGTAACCCATCAGATGAACACACACGTCTTTTAATCGGAAGCCCAAGTCATTTGCGTGAAATTGATTATTGGGTTTTTGGATCAACTCGTTCAATGAGCACACCCTTACGAGCGCTTATTGCAGGATGCGGCACCGGTGATGGGGCTATTATGCTTGCTACCCATCTTACTCGTGCAAATCGTCCCGGAGAGGTGATTTGTCTTGACCGCTCTCGTAATGCTTTGGCTATAGCACATCAACGCGCCAAAATCAGGCAATTAAAAAATATCCAGTTTATTGAAGGTGATTTGACACAGTCATCGACTTTTAAGACATTGGGTAGTTTTGATTATATTGATTGTTGTGGTGTATTACATCATTTGCCTAATCCTTCAGAAACATTAAGTTTATTAGTAAATCAACTTAATCCTAATGGAGGAATGGGGCTTATGGTCTATGCTCCATATGGTCGAACAGGGGTATATATGCTCCAAGATGCCCTGCAGAGTTTAGCCCCTTTAACATGCTCACCGCAAGAACGTCTTGATATGGCACGTAGGGTGATGCGTACACTACCTGCAACGGCATGGTTACGTCAGAATGGTAATTTTGGAGATCATCTTTCAGGTGGAGATTCCGGACTTTATGATCTACTTTTAAATCCTAGAGATAGGGCTTATACCATTTTAGAATTTCTTGACCTTCTTAATGAAGTGGGGCTTGAAACAACAGCTTTAATGGAGCCTGCTCGTTATAATCCTGCACTTTTTTTGCCTGATGTGAAAATCCGTCAGAAAATTGCTGCTTTGTCATGGCACGAACAAGCTAAACTTGCTGAAAATCTGTGTGGAAATATGGCGACACATGTTGCTTATGTTGTACGTAAAGGTCAAAAACCTATAAGGCAAAACCCTCTTTCTTCTGAAAGTATACCGATTATGCGAGAAATTTCAGGAAGTGAACTTGCTAAGCAAATACGCCCTGATAATATATTGCCTTTTGCTTTTGGTACTCTAGTGGTTCCTATTGCGTTACCGCCGCAAGCAAGAGGTATTTTGCCTTTGATAGACGGCGTGCGTACAGTTGGCGAGATTGCTCAAATTCTTGCAGAACGAGGTGTTCATCATCAAAAATTTCAACAAGTTTGGCATGAAAGTTTTTGTGTTTTAGAAAGCCTTAATCGTGTGCTTTTACGCCCATTAACTTAGGTTTAAAATTATATAAAAATCATGTTTGATTTTATGAAAAACGACGAAAATACATTATAGTAGCGTAGTTATAACCTTTTGTAAGACAAGTTTATGAGATAAAAATATGGCTGTTTACGCGTTTATTTTTCCAGGACAAGGTAGTCAAACTGTAGGTATGGGACAGGAAATCGCCAACGTATTTCCTGTTGCACGTGCTGTTTTTGAAGAAATTGATGATTCTTTAAATACTCATCTTTCTAAAATTATTTTTAATGGTCCTATAGAAGAACTTACGATCACTGAAAATACACAACCTGCACTAATGGCTGTTTCTATAGCTGTATTACGAGTGCTCGAACATGAGGGTAACCTTGATATTAGTAAAATCGTTACTGTTTTAGCAGGACATTCTTTAGGGGAATATACAGCGCTTACTGCAGGGAAAGCACTAATGCTTTCAGAATCAGCACGTTTGTTAAGACTGCGTGGTCAAGCTATGCAGCATGCTGTTCCTTTAGGTGAAGGAGGTATGATCGCCCTTGTTGGAGCTAATTTAGATCAGGCAGAGGCACTTTGCATGTCTTGTGGGGGAGACGGAAACCTTGAAATTGCAAATGATAACGGTGGCGGGCAAATTGTTCTATCCGGAAAAATGGCTGCTCTTGAAAAAGCTATTTCTATTGCTAAAGAAATGAAAATTAAGCGTACAATAATGCTGCCTGTGTCTGCACCGTTTCATTCATCTCTCATGGAATCAGCTAAAGATGTTATGGCAGAAGCTCTTGCACAAGCACATCTTGAGTCACCTGTCGTTCCATTAATTAGTAACGTTACAGCAACCTGTGAAAGTGATATTGACGTTATTCGAGAAAATCTTGTTCAGCAAGTTGTTAGTCGTGTACGATGGCGCGAAAGTATCGATGAAATGGTGCGTATGGGGGTTGATACTTTTGTTGAAGTTGGATCTGGAAAAGTTCTTTCTAACATTGTAAAACGGATTGTTCCTTCCGCTTCTACATTTCATATTGGGACACCTACTGATATTGAAAGTTTCCTTCAATCTATTTGATAAAGTGATGTATAAATATGTTTAGATTAGATGACAAAACAGCTCTTGTTACGGGAGCTTCGGGAGGTATTGGTTGGAGTGTTGCGCGTGTTTTACACGCGCAAGGTGCAAAAGTTGTTCTTTCAGGTACGCGAGAAAGAATTATTGAGCAATATGCACAAAAATTAGGGCAAGATAGGGCATTCTATGTTACGACTGATTTAACTGACCCGATGGCAGCTGATGCTTTAATAGATCGTGCAGAGAAATGTGCAAATGCGAGTATTGATATTTTAGTTAATAACGCAGGTCTAACACGTGATACATTGGTCTTACGTATGAAAGACACAGATTGGAGCGACGTTTTAGAAGTTGATCTAACCGCTCCTTTTCGTCTATGTCGAGCTGCTCTAAAAGGTATGTTGCGTCGTCGATCTGGGCGTATTATTAACATTTCCTCAATTGTAGGTATTACAGGAAATGCTGGACAAGTTAATTATGCCGCGGCCAAAGCTGGTCTTATTGGTATGAGTAAATCACTGGCACAAGAAGTGGCAAGCCGAGGGGTAACAGTTAATGTTATTGCGCCTGGTTTTATTGAAACTCCTATGACAGATGCTTTATCAGATACACAAAAAGAAAAGCTTATATCTACAATTCCTCTCGGTAAACTTGGGAAGCCGGAAGATGTTGCTGCAGCTGTGCTTTATCTAGCTTCGGAAGAAGCAAGGTGGGTTACTGGTACGACTATACATGTTAATGGTGGTATGGCTATGTTCTAAAAAGCATGGTATAAGGATGTAAGTGGTTTGTTTTACGTCATTATGTACAAACCAAGATAGGCAGAAATATTCAGCTGTTAGCCTGTGTTTATGGTTAGGGTTGAAAATATTTGCTTTTGTGTTATAAGTTGTTGTAGGGCATCTCTACTTTAATTTTTAGAGTAGAGTAGTCTGAACTTAGCTTTCTATTCTAAACTTGTGAACTTGAAAGAGACTGAAAAACAAATGGATGAAATCGCTGATAAAGTAAAAAAAATCGTTGTTGAACACCTCGGAATCGAAGAAGATAAGGTTACTCCAGAATCATCATTTGTTGATGATCTTGGTGCTGATAGTCTTGATACTGTAGAGTTGGTTATGGCATTCGAAGAAGCTTTTAATGTTGAAATTCCTGAGGATATGGCTGAGAAGATCACGACAGTTAATGAAGCTGTTGAGTACATCAAAAAACAAAAAGGTGTTTAGCATATATCGCTTTTTGTTGCGTCAATAGAGCAAGCTCCTTGGTACTACGAGTAACTAAGGAGTATATTGCATACCAAAATAAGGATAGGTTGCTTGTTAGCCAGAAGAGCTTTAGATTCTAGGCGTGTTGTTGTTACGGGCATGGGTATTGTTAGTCCCCTCGGGCTTGGTCTTGAGAACGTGTGGTCGCGTCTTATTGCTGGGGAAAGTGGTATTGGGAGAATTACTCAATTTGATCCTAACGATCTTCCTACTCATGTTGCTGGTGAAGTGCCTGAAGGACCAACAGAAGAAGGTAAATTGACTCTTGCCGACTGGGTTCCTGTGAAAGACCAGCGAAAAATGGATCGCTTTATTCATATGGGACTTATCGCTGCAACAGAAGCTGTAAGTGATTCTGGTTGGATTCCTCATTCTGAAGAAGAGCAATGTCGTACTGGTGTTATGATTGGAGCAGGTATTGGTGGTTTACAAACTATTTACGATGCTTCGATTACTGTACATGAGGGGCGAGCAAAGCGATTGTCACCTTTTTTTATTCCTTCGGCGTTGATTAATCTTCTGTCGGGTCATGTTTCTATTAAATATAGCTTTCGTGGTCCAAATCATTCTGTCGTTACAGCTTGTGCGACGGGTGTACATGCTATTGGCGACGCATCTCGTTTGATTATGCTCGGCGATGCTGATGTTATGGTTGCTGGAGGCGCAGAGGCAACAGTTTGTCCTCTTGGAATTGCGGGCTTTTGTGCCGCACGTGCTCTTTCTACAGGGTTTAATGATAGACCCTATGCAGCCTCTCGTCCATGGGATAAAGATCGTGATGGTTTTGTAATGGGAGAAGGTTCTGGCGTTCTTGTGCTTGAAGAATATGAACATGCTAAAGCAAGAAACGCGAAAATTTATGCTGAGATTGTTGGATATGGTATGTCTGGTGACGCATATCATATTACGGCCCCAGCAAAAGGACATGATGGCGCTTTTCGCTCTATGTCTGCTGCACTTAAAAATGCAGGTTTAACACCGGTAGATATTCAATATATCAATGCACATGGGACATCTACTATGGCAGATGATTTAGAGTTGGAAGCTGTTGAAAGGCTTTTTGGTGAAAATTCTCGCCAGCTTGCTATGTCTTCAACAAAATCTGCTATTGGGCATTTGCTCGGCGCAGCTGGAGCTGTAGAAACT
>JAZLEM010000043.1:0-4453 GCA_045615245.1 Acetobacter sp.
AAGCGAATTTCCGGCGTCGACACCGTCAAAGGTAATGAGTCACGGAAAACAGAAAGCGGTTCCTCCATACGAGCGACAATATCTAACACCCGCACGCCCGCATAAAGGGCGTCATCAAAGCCGTACCATTTATCGAGAAAAAAGATATGCCCTGACATTTCCCCCGCAAGAACAGATTTTGTCTCTGCCATTTTGGATTTAATGAGGGAGTGTCCCGTCCGCCACATCAGCGGTTTTCCTCCTGCACGCGCGACTTCATCAAACAAAACTTGACTGGCTTTGACATCGGCAATAACGGTTGCCCCTTGATGAGTTTTCAAAATATCACGCGCTAATAAAACAAGAATTTGATCGCCCCAAAGAATTTGCCCTTTATTATCAACAACACCGATCCGATCGGCGTCACCGTCAAAAGCGATTCCTAAATCGGCTTTGTTATCGCGTACAACACTGATTAATTGCGCCAAGTTTTTGGCGACCGTTGGATCGGGGTGATGTGCGGGAAAAGTGCCATCAATGGCAGCATTCAGAACAATATGTTCATGATCGCCGGGGAATGAAGCGACCAGATCTTCTAGTACTTGCCCTGCCGAACTATTCCCGTTATCCCATACAATTTTTAGCTGACGATCGCCGCCCCGATAGTCTTGAATCAAACGACAAACATATTCTTCACGTATAGAATAGTCGCACAAAGTGCCTTTTTCTAAAGGCACAACATCGCCCGCGGCGGCTTGTTGCCCCATGGCGCGAATTTGTTCGCCAAAAAATGGTTTGCCCGCCAATATCATTTTGAAACCATTATAGTCGGGGGGATTGTGGCTTCCCGTGACCATAATAGCCCCGTCAGCTTGCAGAGCCACAGAGGCATAATAGAGCATGGGTGTTGGTCCGCACCCTATGCGTATGATTTTTAGCCCACATTCTACCGCCCCTTGAACAAGGGCTTCTTCTAACATAGGCGAAGAGAGGCGCCCATCATAGCCAACCACCATTGTTTTGCCACCGTTACGGCGAACAAGGCTGCCAAAGGTGCGCCCTATTGCAAACGCATCTTCAGAGGTTAGCGTTTTGCCGACAATACCGCGAATGTCGTATTCCCGCAAAGTGGTTGGTTCAAATTGATGTGAAAATGACATTGCCCCCCCCTAATCAATTTTGATTAAATATACTGTTTCAAAAACTGACGCACGCCATCGGCAAGATCAGCACGCTCGAGGGCAAAAGCAATTTGTGCTTCAAGAAAACCGACTTTATCGCCGCAATCATAACGCCTCCCTTGATAGCGAACACCATGGAAAGGCACTTTTCCGATCAGTTTTGCCATTGCATCTGTGAGTTGTACTTCACCCCCTGCGCCACGCTCTAACTTCGCTAAATGGGGCATAATGTCTGCCGTTAATATATAACGCCCAATAATAGACAAGCAAGAAGGGGCATCTTTTGGATCTGGCTTTTCGACCAACCCTTTCACCTCGACTAAACGACCATCATCTGCCCCTATATCTAAAATGCCATAACGATTGGTATGCTCACGCGGAACTTCGGAAACAGCGAGCACATTTCCCCCCGTTTGGTTATAGACATCAACCAACTGCTGTAAACAGCCCACAGATGATTGAACAATATCATCTGGAAGTAATACGGCAAAGGGATCGTTACCGACAAAATCACGCGCGCACCAAATGGCATGTCCAAGCCCCAAAGGCACTTGTTGACGCACCGCGACAAGAGAGCCCGGCTGAACAATACTGGGCTTTAAAATATCGAGACACTCCGCCTTATCACGTTTTTTGAGAGTATCTTCAAGCTCATACGCCGTATCAAAATAATCAATAAGAGACTCTTTACCGCGCCCCGTGACTAAACAAAATTCTTCAATACCGGCTGCCCGTGCCTCATCAATGGCGTATTGAATCAAAGGCTTATCTACAACGGGTAACATTTCTTTAGGCATAACTTTTGTTGCCGGTAAAAAACGTGTCCCTAACCCAGCAACTGGAAAAACAGCCTTACGCAAAGGGACGTGTTGAGACATAAAAAAACTCCTTAACTTATATCTTAAATTTATATTTTATCTATATTTTATCTTCACAGTATAACCGATTTCAGATAAACGAATGAAACGTATTCCTACAACACCACTAAGCTTTGCTATTAAGCCTAAAAGTAAGCCTAAAAGAACGGAAAAACATAATAGGGTTTATACTGCATAAAGATCTATCACAAAATTTTACGCAAAATTTTAGTTTTTAGGAGAAATACGACATATATAGATATATGTATAGATAGATGGTGCGGTCGAGAAGACTCGAACTTCCACGAGGTTTCCCCCACAAGCACCTCAAGCTTGCGTGTCTACCATTCCACCACGACCGCATATAAACATATTATAAAACTATACCACAACAGCGATATCACATGTTAAGAAGATGTATACACTAACAATAGACAAACGGCAATGATAAAAAAACAGATTTTATGGGAAATAAGTAAAAAAGAAGTTCCTTACCCCCAAGCGCTGACCCGTATGGAACACCTTGTGCATGAGATTTATGCCCAACAAACACCTGAACGCGTATGGCTTTTAGAACATCCGCCCCTTTATACGGCGGGAACTTCTGCCCGACAAGAAGACCTTTTTAACCCTGCAGGCTACCCTACCTACCCAGCTGGGCGTGGCGGACAATGGACGTATCACGGACCCGGGCAGCGTATTGCGTATGTTATGCTTAATTTAAGCCAGCCCCATGGCTCTGTTCCACCCAAAGATGTGCGTGCTTATGTCCACGCATTAGAACAATGGATTATTCAAACGCTTGCTGTTTTCGATATACATGGCGAAATACGTGATGGGCGCGTTGGCGTTTGGGTTGTTGACCCCCACACAGGGCAAGAAGAAAAAATAGCCGCGATTGGTGTGCGGGTTTCGCGTTGGGTGAGCTGGCATGGCGTTGCGATTAATCTTCACCCGCGTTTGTCAGATTTTGAGGGAATCGTTCCGTGCGGTCTACGTGAATACGGCGTCACAAGTTTACGTAAACTTGGTTTATCCCTTGACATGGCAGAATTAGATAAAGCTCTGATAGAGGTGTGGTCAACCATTTTTGGTGGCACACCTCACCTTTGTGAGGTTCAGCCCCCTTCATCATAAAAAACTTTATTCATCAAAAACTTTGTTAAAGCCTTTAGTGCATTTATCGGCGTTAAAAAATAAGCGTAAACTTATTCAGTCAAGGTATTTTGTTTTCAGATCATTCATCAAAAAGATGGCTCGAGGTCGATAATGGTCGTTTTCCGTGCTGCGTCGATAATACGGATTTCATAAAGAGCCATTTTTTTACCGAATTGTTTAAAACGTAAGACAACTAACCCCCGAGCAGGATTACTCGCCTGCGCCATTGAGATTTGTATACTGCCATTATCCCCCAACCAACTTTGCTGAACATCGGTAACCATAACAGAACCGGACAAACGAACAGGATTTTTTAAGAGAACCCCCAAAGGATTATGCGCCATGCCCATACTCGTTCTTGAGGCGGTGAGGTTATCGACAAACAAAGCCCGATGTTCATTAGCTCTGAGCGTCATTGCATGGGGTTGCGTGTATTGCATCAGTAAAAACCCGGGATGATAGGTCATCACCCCTGCACTTTGCCCCCCGTCAGGCCATGTTTGTACAAAAGGCGCGTTTTTCAAATTAAGCGTATTCAAATAGGCTTCTGCTGCAAGAATCTCCTTTTTATCTTTATCAGAAACGGTTTGTTCCTTATGAGAGACCGCACAAGCTGTCATGCCTAGAAGCACGACAACACTTATAAAAACACTAGTAAAAAGCCCGCTTAACCCTCTTTCTCTTTTTGAAAAATTCTTAAAAAAAAGTGCATGAAAATTTTTGAGGTACTTTTTTAGCGTGAGATAAAAATTTAGAGTGAGGTAAAAAAATAACTTTCTCATCATAGCCCCCTATTCTCTTTTTCATGTTTATGTTCTTGCATTTAATTTATTTATTTAAATTTATTTAAATTTTTGATTTTCTTGATTTTCTTGCGCATATTCTTCTGGGGTTTGAAGTTTTAATCTTAAAGCATGGAGACCGCTGGCAAATTCCTCTGCCAATGCCTCATGAACAAGGCGCGAACGTGCCACACGCCCAACGCCTTCAAAAGACGCACTAACAAGATGGAGGTGTAAATGGGTTTCAGACGCCCCCTGTTGAGGACCACGCTTTGTTTCTCGATGATGGGCGTGACGACCGCTTTCATCGTCAAGAGAAAAATGTTGCGGGCCCAGCACAGCAGCACGGTCACCAGGAAAAAGGATACAGTTGTTTGGGTAATGGGAATGCCACCAAAAATCGGAATTTCAAAGTAAATAAACGCGCCGTTTACCTGCAAATCCATAGGATCATGCCTCCTTCTTTCTGAAAAATTCTGCAATCAGCAGAGTAGGC
>JAZLEM010000044.1:0-11154 GCA_045615245.1 Acetobacter sp.
TAAGACAAAAAACCTAAAAAGCCCCTATATCTACTTTAAATGAAGAATTAGTAAAAAATAAGTATTATAAAAATGATTACCCCTTATTATTGGGGTTATTGAGGCAATTTTGGCACAGCACGTTGAAATTTTTCCATCAACAAATGGGCTTGTATGACAAGCTGATGTATTTGAGGTTGCTGTGTCTCCCCAAAACGATAAATGATTTCTTGACACGTTTTAATAGCTTCTTGAAAATGACCAATTCTTCCTAGAACAAGTGCCCTATTCATAAGAGCTTTGGCCACTTGTTTTTGAAGGTAGGGATCTTTTTCATCTTTGAAACGAACAAATACATCTTCGTAGGTCGCAAGTGCGTCATGCACACGATGAAGGTGGAAAAAGACACGTCCTTTATTCACAAAAGCACGCGCCACTTGCCGTTGAAGCATAAGATCAGTATCGTCTTGAAACTGCAACACTATATTAAAAGCCTCAATGGCTTCATTTCTATGCCCCAAACTATCCAAAATCGCCCCTTTATTTACAAGAGCTTCCGCAACAATAGGGCGCAATAGCGGATTTTCCTCGGCGCTATCTTGAAAGCGGCTGTCGATTTCATCAAAAACTGAAAGCGCTTTTTTTTGACGACCAAGTTTGAAAAGTGCTACTCCTTTACTGATGTAAGCCTGGGCAATAAGTTCAGACATAGAAGGTGTTGCAATATGCCCAAATTGATGAATAACTTCATCAAAAATAGGTAAAGAGGCTTGCCAATGCCCTTGTTGAAAAAGGGTAAACCCTTTCTTAAACAGCGTTTCTGCGGCAGAAAATTCTGCCGCAGAGTGACTCGCTTCCGTCTGAGCCGCTATAGCCGTATTCAATGCGCAAGATTCTATTGCTACACCTAAAGCAACACATATTCCAAAAAGAAACTTACCTTTACGCACTACAACCATACTTCTACTTTAGCCTTACTTTATACATCTATTCTCCATAGACTCCTTACGAAGATCATGAGTGACTTATTGAAATTGAGCAAGCATCTGCTGCGAATTAACAACCACTCTCTTAATAATGGGATCTTGTGAGGAAGTTCCAAATCTATGAACAATATCCTGCCAAACAGCTGCTGCTTCCTTGCTACGACGGAGACCTCCAAGAGCAATCCCTTTCGCGAACATCGTTTCTGAAATCTCCTCTTGAATAGAAATGTCTTGCGAAGACCCAAAGCGACGAAGAATTTCATCAAAAACGGCAATCGCTTCTTTTTTACGACCAAGCTCGCTTAAAATAACCCCGTTATTATAGAGAGCTTTCGCTACAGCTTTTTGCATAATAGGTGTTTGCACATCTCCAAAACGACGAATCACGTCTTCATAGGCAGCTATTGCCTCTTTTTTACGATTAAGATTACCAAGCGTATTACCCTTATCAAACAACGCAAAAGCTACAGCTTTTTGCAAAGCAGGATCTTGTTCAGCAGCACCTCCAAATCGACGCACTATTTCATCAAAAACAGCTAAAGCCTCATCATTACGATTAAGCCTTTTCAAGGCCACGCCCTTATTGAGCATAGCATCTGCAGTAATGTCAGGTTTCACACCTAAGGCTATAATACCGTTCGACTTTTCATACAGAGCTTTTGCCACTTCCTCTTGAATAGCAACTAGTGGCGAATCACTAAACCGGCGAACGATTTCGTCAAAAACCGCAATCGCATCTTTCTTGCGACCAAGTTCATTTAACGTAACACCATTGTTATAGAGCGCTTTAACAACCACTGTTTGTACAGAAGGAACTTGTACATCTATAAACCGATGCGCAGTCTCTTCATAGGCAGCTATTGCCTCTTTGTTCTGACCAAGAATAGAAAGTGTGTTACCCTTATTAAACAAAGCAGAAGCCACAGCTAATTGAATTGTAGAATTTTGTTGATTACTTTCAAAACGGTGAATCACTTCATTAAAAACTGTAATCGCTTCCTGATCACGATTGAGCCTGCTTAAAGCCACGCCTTTATTAACCAAAGCGCTCGCAGTAACAGATGGACTTGAAGCAGAAGCCAAAACAGCATTCGCCTTACTATAGAGTGCTTGTGCAACCACTCCTTGAATAGCAGGAACTTGCACATTTCCAAACCGATTCACGATTTGTTCAAAAACCGCAATCGCATCTTTCTTGCGACCAAGCGCGTTTAATGTCGTCCCTTTATTATAAAGAGCTTTGATGACCGCTTCTTGTACAGCAAGGTTTTGTACATTCCAAAACTGAGAAATAATTTCATTATACGTTGATAATGCATCATCAAAACGTGTTTGTTGTGCCAACATATTCGCTTTATTCAAAAGCGCTTCTGCCGAAGGTCTATTAACAGAAGCAGCCCATACAGCGTTAGCCCCCAAAGGCTCTGCTGCTACCCCTAAAGCAACACAGGCTCCAGCCAAGACCCCTAAGAATTTGTTTTTGGTTGTTGTTGTCATAGTTTTATTCCTTCTCTCTTTCACTTATGACCTCCCATAAGCTTTTTTGTTTTTGCTTAAAAAATCCATCTCCAATAACAAGAAAGGTCGATGGGAAGATAACCATATTGCTCTCGTTCTATTACTAGGGCGTTTAGTATAGCACAAGTTCTCACATTCTAAAATTATCAAAATTTTATATGTTTTCTTTTCTCGTCACAAATTCACATTTGTATCATAATTTCTTTTTAAGAGAGAACAACCTCTTTATTGTCTCATTTAAGAAGTAGAGTTTGCAAACTCCGCCTCGTCCCGCAGTTCAGCGAGTGAAACAAGTCGCCCTTTGCGTTCAACGTGAAAGAAGACCCATCCAGCAAGGCTAATCCAAGGATTTAATCCTAATTTTTTTCTCTCTAAATTTACAAGGTGCAGTCCTATGGGAGAAAGTTTACCTTCTTTACCGTCAAAAGTTCGCAATCTACCATTTTCTGTTATTGTTGCCTCCAGTTTACAACCCATGTGCTGGGCTTCAACAACCTCCCCCACACGCAAATAACCCTTTCGTAACAAATCTGCAAGTGTAACAGTGAATTTTTTTCTACCTTCTTTTAACTTTAAACCTTCTCTCTCTGGCGCCATCACCTTCACCACCATAATTGGTTTTTCTATTTCCTGACTTTTTTCTCGAGAAACATCTCTTAATAAAAATGCTTTACATGCCTCTTTTATTGCTGAAGTATATTGGCGAACTTCTTTTTTGCCACCACTGAAGCCCTCTTCTTTCAAAAGCAAAGACATAAATGACTCACTCGGTTCTCGAAGAAGAGTTTCTATACGATGCGTAAACTTCTGAACGCTGTTCTCTTTCTTAAGTTCATGAACAATCTTTTCACGCTCAAAGGAATCTTTCCGGAGGAGCATAAGCCATTTAATCGCCGAATCCTCTATTGCATCAACGTCACCCAAATCAAAGCGAAGAAATGGCTCTTTATCCATGACATTGGTTTTCTCAAGGTCTGTATAAAATTCATACAGCGTGCCGTTTGTTAAGATACCCACAGTCAAAGTATCCCCTGCTGACTTTAACATCTGAAAATAAGTCTCTAACTGCCCTCTCTCATGATCTCCCAACCGACAACCATAGGCTTTACATTCTATGGCAATAATCGGCTTTTCCTCCTTTAAAAGAACGAAATCAATCTCCTTCTGATACCTACCTACACCAACGGGATATTGTGTTTTAACGTCAGTTGTGCTCCTTATGTCGCAACCTAAAATTTTCTCAATAAACGGTTCAAGCAGAAGGCGTTCTGTTTCTCTTTCCCTCTGCTTATCTTCTCCAGATCCACAGGCAGTTCTTATCTGCTCATCATTACATTTTTCGGAAAATTCTTTTAATTTTTCACGAAAATTATTGGTCTCGTCGATCGTAGCAAACATCAATTGTAACACTTTCCTTACTTTATATGAGCGCTACCACTTTTCACACGTTGACACTTTTTAAGAGCAAGCCCAATAAACCCTAACGGATTTATATTTTTTTAAGACTCTCTGCGGCTATCGCACGTAAGTCAGAGAGGGAAATCTCTTGCCCTTCATAATTCACGCGCCAGAAATCCCACGCTTTGCGGATATCATAGCTTGTCCTCTTTAGGAGTTGCCCTGCTAAAGAAGAAGGCACTCCTTCTTGTTCATCAAGGGTTTGTAACGTCCCTCTGTCTGTAATTTTTGCCTGATAACAATGGTCTTTATCAAAGACAAGAGTCCCTACAGAGCAAAGCCCTTGAGAAACTAACCTTTTCAATGCGATTGCTTCACCAGTCTCAAAGCAAAGCTTTTCTCCGTTTGCCTTCTCATAGACGCGGGAACCCTCTTTTTTTAATTCCTTACGGAATTCTCGGTGTTTTGAATCTGGTAATCCATTTTCCCTAAATGCAACCCGAGTAGAACTAAAGAAGCGCCCATTGACACGCACATCTTTAAGTTCCATGTCTTCTTCGACACTGTCCAGATTTACCTCATCTTCCTCACTATTTCCTGAAACAAGAGAAGCCTTTGCTAATTGAGGCAACACTATGTCTAACGCTTTTTGTACCAAAGAATAGGCTTTCCCTACCTCTTCCTCTGTAGGTTCTTTCCTATTTTTTTGTTCTTTTAGAAGAAAACACACGAACTCCTCACTCGGTTCTTCAAAAAGATCTTTTATTTGGCCTACAAACTCTTCCAAAGAAAACTTCTTAACGGCTTCCTCCTTTAATTCTTCAAGTGCAAGAGTCGATTTGCGTAATCTCTGAAGCGCACGAAGCATAAACTCGCTTATTTGTCCCTTAGCAATATTGTCCAAATTGAGTTTCAGAAATGGCTCTGAATCCATGAGATTAGGTTTCTGCGTATCCGTATAAAACTCGTAAATCACACCATTGGTTAAAACACCTATGAGAACATTCGAATCAGATAATTTTGAGCGGATATCAACAAAATAACGGCATAACTGGATCCTTTTAGTTTTAAGGTTACAGTCACGCGGTTTACACTCAACAGCAAGCACAGGTGTCTTATTTTTAAATAACACGTAATCAATTCTACCCGTTTTTTTATCAAGAGTTACAGTCGAGTATTCAGGATTTACCTCATTCGGATCCGTCGTGTCATAGCCTAGCAACTTAATAAACGGATCAATCATATATTTTTTTGTCTTTGCCTCGTCGTCGCAAAAAGACCGCTTTTTCAGCACATCTTCCGCAAAATTCTTTAACTTTTGACGAAAGTCATCGGTTGTATCGTTTGACATGGTAAACTCCTTATATTTACAAAAACAACTCTACAAACAACTATCAGACTAGCCGACATTCCATCAGCTGAGTGAGATGGTTGACGTCTGTTACTCAAGAAGAATCTCATTATAAGACGTGAGAAATCCTTTCTTTAAACACACATAAATTCTAATAATAACAATTATTATTATTATTATTATTATTATTATTATTATTATTATTATTATTAAAGAAATACTGATTTAAGTACTTTTTGTCAACTGCTTATTTCATTATAAATTTACCCCTCTTTCTAGCTTTTACTAGCAAGAGGGGTTTTCTCATCTAACCTAAAGATCTTAAAGAAAAATCCTTCATAAATCCTTTGTTCAATTGCCCTAGATTGCCCTAACATATAAAGAGAAATTAAGAATAAAAACTCTATGCCCTGTTGCCCAACAAACGCTTAAAACATATATTGAAACAAGCTATTTAAACAAGACAATATAAGACATTAAGGCTATGAGCTTTTAAGGATTTTTTTGAAATAAAACCTTAACGTAAACATCACTTCATCAATGGTGTCCGCGGCGGGATTCGAACCCACGACCCCAGGATTCATCCCACTATTATTTTCATAACCGCCCTGTCCAAAAGGCGTTTGTGGGCTGGACTGTCCCTTTACCTTAAGCTCTTAACTTTTAAGTCTTTAAGCCTTTAGGTACCGCCCGTCCAGTCTCTACACCTTCTGCCTTGTGGCAGCTTGGCTCGGGATTGGCAAAATCTGACAGAGACTCTCTTTCAGATTGTAGCGTTCCCCGAATTTGAGCGGATTCACTATGCCGTTTCCGCACATAGTGCCCAATTTAGGAATCCTGTGCTCTATCCTGCTGAGCTACGCGGACACAGCCTTTTTGATACCAAAAAAGCAAATAAAAAACAAGATACAGACAACACACACACACAAGTGAGCGAGAAAAAGGAAATATCAAAGAGCGTTGTCAGAGCCTTGTTCATGCTCATGCACCACAAGATCACGCTGCACTTCGGGTAAATGCAAAAGGGCGTTAATATGATCAGCCGTATCAAAAGTGGTATCTGCCTTAAAATGCAGTTCAGGCACAGAGCGCATACGCAAAGCACGCGCCAATTGTGCCCGTAGCCACGGTGCTACGCGTTCAATCGCAGGGAGTAACGCTTTTATATCGTGCTGTTGTCCTAAACAACTCACAAACACTGTTGCATGCCTAAAATCAGAGGTAAGGTGTACTTCTGTAACAGTTATCGTAACATTGGTTAAAAGTGGCTCCCGAAATTCGGTGCGTGCAAAACGATCGGCTAAAACGCGGTGTATTTCTTCTGCCACGCGTAAATGTCGCGGAAAAGGCGCAGAAGCCGCAAAACGAGAAAGATAGGCTTTATCTCTTCTAATAGACGTTGTTTTCGTGTTTTTACGACTCATTTTGACGACTCATTTTTATACCTTATGGCGTGACCAGCTCACTTTCAAAACACTCCACCACATCGCCTTCGCGCAGGTCATTATACCCAACAAAGGAAAGACCGCACTCATACCCACGTGCCACTTCTTTCACATCGTCTTTGAAACGTTTCAGCTGCCCAAGGCTTCCCTCGTGAATCACAACGCCTTCTCGTAGCAAGCGCACACCGCAACCCCGTTTAACAACCCCTTCGGTCACATAACAGCCCGCCACTTTGCCCACTTTGCTAATATCAAAAACTTTCCTAATTTCGGCATAACCAAGAAACTTTTCACGATGTTTAGGGGCCTGTTTTCCGCGCACCATCGCCTCTACATCGTCTGCCACTTGGTAAATAACAGAATAATACCGAATATCGACCCCTTCACGCATAGCAAGTTGGCGTGCCTGCACTGTAGCGCGCACATTAAAAGCGACAATAACAGCATCAGACGCTCTTGCTAGTTGTACATCGCTTTCAGCAATTTGCCCAACAGTCGCGTTAATAATCCGAACGCGTACTTCTTCATTCGCTAAACGAAGCACCGTTGCCTGTATTGCTTCGGCAGAGCCACGCACATCGGCTTTAATCAAAAGAGAAACTTCTTTTTGTTCACCCGCCTGAATACGCGCAAGCATTTGATCTAGCGTACCACGTGCGGCAAGTTGGTTTGCGGTTTGGTGTTGTCTTACCCGACGTTGACGGAACTCTGCAATTTCACGCGCACGTGCTTCATTATCGAGCACAACAAAAGAAGCTCCCACTTCAGGTACACCTGATAACCCCAACACTTCCACAGGCAAAGAAGGTTCAGCCGCATTGATTTGACGCCCATGGTCATCCATTAAAACGCGCACACGCCCCCATTCTGTGCCTGCCACAACAATATCACCGCGGTGCAATGTACCTTTTTGCACCAAAACACAAGCCACAGAACCACGCCCACGATCAAGGCGACTTTCGATAACAACCCCTTCAGCTGGGCGTTTAGGATTAGCCTGTAATTCCAACATCTCAGCTTGGAGAAGAATCGCTTCCTCTAATTTATCCAAACCTTGGCGTTTAAGTGCCGAGACCTCGACATCTTGAACATCACCACCCATCGATTCGACGACAATATCATGCTGTAATAATTCGCTACGCACACGATCAGGGTTAACCCCAGGTTTATCTATTTTATTTATCGCCACAACAATCGGCACTTGTGCAGCTTTGGCATGTTTAATTGCCTCTATTGTTTGTGGCATAACGCCATCGTCTGCTGCGACGACCAAAACCACCACGTCGGTCATCGACGCCCCACGCGCACGCATAGCCGTAAAGGCTTCATGCCCAGGTGTGTCAAGAAAAGTAATTTTAGCCCCTGACGCTAATTTGACTTGATAAGCCCCAATATGCTGCGTAATACCTCCGGCCTCGCCTGTTGCCACATCGGTTACCCGCAAGGCATCTAATAAAGAAGTCTTCCCATGGTCAACATGCCCCATGACGGTGACAACAGGAGCGCGCGGCAATAAATCCTCGGGCGCATCTTCAACGCCCTCAATACCAAGTTCGATATCAGCCTCAGAAACACGACGAACACGGTGCCCAAATTCCTCAATAATTAGTTCCGCCGTATCCGCATCAATAGACTGAGTAATCGTGGCCATCACACCCATTTTCATGAGAGCTTTAATGACTTCCCCCTGACGCGCAGCCATACGATTTGCCAATTCCTGCACAGTAATTGTTTCAGGCAGCACAATATCGCGCACGACTTTAACCTGATCACAACGTAAACGTTCTAACTCCGCTTGACGGCGTTCACGTTCACGCTGACGACGCACAGACGCCAAAGAACGAATTTTATCGTCCTCACCTTCAATAGCTGCCTGCACATCAATACGCCACGAACGGCGACTACCTCCATCTTTTCTGCCTGCAGCCTCTTTACGCCTTGACGAAGAAGCCTTACGTGACGACCCCTTACGTGGTTCATCCTCTATCTCGTCATTATTACGAGATGATCGTAAACGCAAAGTTTGTGCAGAAGAATCGCGTTCGTGTTCAACCAGCTTATGTACCGGCGGCAGAGAAGGCTCGTCAGGCAAAACTTGGCGTGAAGAACGCGAAGAAGAAGGACGTTGAGGAAGAATTGCCCGTTCAGCAATCGGACGTAAACGACGATCTGGCGACGCACTTGTTACGTTGTCTTCTGCAAGAGAGTCAGAAATTTCTGATTCTTTTGTTTGAAGAGATTTCGTAGTTTTTTTAGACTGCTTAACGGGTTTATGACCCCCATCAGAACTTTTACTGATGTTTTCCTCAGAAACATGAGCTGGCGTTTCCTCTGCTTTTGTTTCCTGTGTTTCCTGCAGTGCTTCACGCTCGCGACGCTCTTCTTCAGCTTTGGAAAGAATACGTAATTTTTCCTCTTCAAGCCGCTCTGCCGCACGTTGTGCTGCGCGTTCTGCCTCTTTTTTTTGCTCTTGTTTTTGTTCTTGTAAAACGCGTTGACGGGTTGTTAATTCAGCCGCCGTAAGAGCACGCCCCCCGCCTGTACGAGAAGATAAATTTCCTCCACTTTTTTGGGCACTTTTTTTGGCGCCAGAAGTTTTAACGCCAGAAATTTTAGCACCAGAAGGCGAAGAACTACGCTTTTTACGCACTTCTACCTGTACAAGCTTAGACCGACCGTGGCTAAAACTTTGCCTTACAGAACCTACACCAACCGTTTTACCTACAGTCGTATGCCCTGCATCACGAAGAGACAAGCGCCCGCTCCCTTGCTCTTTCGTTCTGGTTTTACTTTTCTCTTGATTGTCTTTCTCTTTGTTCTCTTTATTGTCGCTCATTAATCTGCCTGTTCACACTCTGTCATCAGCACATGCTTATACTCATTCGCTTTATTCGCTTACAAAAGCCAATTAAGACATTTGAGACACTGTTGCAAAACGTTTACTTTCCCGACACAAACGCGTTGCCAACTTTCCGGTCGCCAATACCCCGTTCACAACCCGATCACGCCCGAAAACCCTCGAGAGGTCTATAGATGTCAATTCTCTTATCACAGGTATGTTTCCTCCACCCGACAGCAAACGCTCCAGTTCTTCTTTACTTCCCTCTCGTGCATGAAGGATAACCCCGGCACGCCTCTGCACAACCCACTCCCGCACTTTCACAAAACCACTGACCGCCTGCCCTGCCCGCCGTGCCAACCCGACAAGTTCAATCATACGCCGCCGCAGTCCAGATTCAACCTGTATTAACAAATCACTCGGCACAGAAACGCGCCGCCCGCTAACACGCCCAAACACCCCTCGTGCACAAGCCTGCTCTATCACTTTTCTCTGCGCACTCAACCAGATTCCTCGTCCAGGCAAACTTTTATCTAAATCGGGCACAACAACCCCATCAGGAGAAATAATAAAACGCACCATTTCTTCAGTACCCCCGACCGCCCGCGTTACAGCACAACGCCTCTGAACCTCTTTTTTATGCCTTCCGCTTTTGTCATTATCTGTTTCTCTGACTATTTTATAAGGAAAGTCATAATTATTTACCGGTATGTTATCTTCACGCATAATCTGCATGACATCCCTTAATACCTCATATAGACATATAAATAAGCTTACTCTTCACCGCAGGAATCATCTTCATGAAACCAATGTGCACGTGCCGACATAATAATATTATTAGCTGATTCTTCGTCCAAAATATCTTCACCCAAAATCTCAACCAACTCATCTCCTGATAAATCAGCGAGATTATCGAGCGTTTTTATGCCTTTTTCACCCAAAGTCACAAGCATCCGATTAGTAAATACCTCTAATGCAGCAAGATCATCAGCAACACCAAGTTCTTGACGACGCTTCTCTAATATATTTTCTTGATCAGCCAGATAAGCTTCAGCCCTTCGAATCAATTCACGCACAATAAACTCATCAAAGCCTTCAATATTGCTTAACTCTTCTGGATCAGCATAGGCTAATTCCTCAATACTATGGAAGCCTTCCGTAACTAAAAAGCCTGCAATAACATCATCAATATCCAACGCTTCAACGAACTGACTTGTACGGTGCTGGAATTCTTTTTGTCTACGTTCAGACTCTTCAAGCTCCGTTAAAACATCTATATCCCGACGCGTTAATTGACTCGCCAAACGTACATTTTGCCCACGACGCCCAATTGCCAAAGAAAGTTGATCATCAGGCACAACCACTTCTACACGACCACCCTCTTCATCCATCACAACTTTAGTGACTTCAACAGGTGCAAGAGCATTGACCACAAAAGTGGCGGGTTCAGCACTCCAGGGAATAATATCAACCTTTTCACCCTGCAATTCGGAAACGACAGCTTGCACGCGAGAACCTCTAACACCCACACAAGCACCAATAGGATCAATCGCTGTATCTCTTGAAAAAACAGCCATTTTTGCTCGAGAACCAGGGTCACGCGCAACGGCTTTAATTTCAATAAGTCGGATCGTAGCC
>JAZLEM010000045.1:0-11307 GCA_045615245.1 Acetobacter sp.
ATGGTTATGGTGTTCTTGGTCTATGATCGATACCAACGTTCCCCGCGCAATTGCCACGACTTTATGCCATGAAGCTCCATTAGATATTACGCTTCGTCCCAACTTACTTAATACAATATTACTTGATACCATGTTAGAAGCAGGCGGTACATTATTACCAAACGGCTCTCTTCGTTTTTCAGCAGATACAATCGTAACACAACTCCCTAACTATGCAGATGGCGCTTTTTGGGTGCAAGATGTCGCTGCAAGTTTACCAGCAACTCTCCTTGCGGCACAAAAAGGAGAGAACGTAACAGATCTTTGTGCCGCCCCTGGTGGAAAAACCGCTCAACTTGCACTCACAGGAGCACATGTTACTGCAATAGAAAGTAACCCGGCACGTATTATACAGCTTCAAGATACCATTAAACGCCTTCAAATAGCGGTTAATCTTATACAAGCCGATGCCACGACATGGAAGCCAGATATTTTACAAGATGCACTTTTAATCGATGCTCCTTGTTCAGCTACAGGTATAGCACGTCGACACCCTGATGTGCTTTGGACAAAACGACAACGCGACCTTACTACGCTCACTCTCACACAAGATCGTCTCATCGCAGCAGCTAAAAATATAATCCGTCCAGGAGGAAGAATGATCTACACAGTATGCTCTCTTCAAAAAGAGGAAGGACCCGACCGTGCAAAAGCAGCCGAAGCTATGGGTTTTATACCTGTACCTTTTACTCGTGAAGAACTTACTTTTTTGCCTGAAGCCCTTACTCCTGAAGGTTGGTTACGTACACACCCAGGTCTATGGCAAGAAAAAGGCGGTATGGATGGCTTTTTTGCTGCACGTTTTATACGGAGAAACTAATTCATTCAAAATGCCTAGGATAGTATTAAAACAATTTATTTTTGGACCAAGATTATGTCTATAACATCACCTACTTTACGTCCGCTCATTGCACCAAGCCTTCTTGCCGCTGACTTTACCAGATTAGGAGAAGAGGTAGAAGCTGTTACAAAAGCAGGTGCTGATTGGCTCCATCTTGATATTATGGACGGACATTTTGTACCTAACATTTCTTTTGGTCCTGCTCTTGTTCAAGCATTACGAATAAAAACTGATTTACCGTTTGACGTACACCTTATGATCAACCCTGTAGATCCTTATCTCAAACCCTTTGCCCAAGCCGGAGCTGACCATATTTTAATCCACGTTGAGTCCGTCCCCCATATTTACCGCTCTTTAGAACATATTCGTAGCCTTGGTGTTAAAGCAGGGATTGTACTTTGTCCAGCAACACCTCTAGAAGCCATTACAGAGGTTATTGACCTTATTGATATTGTTTTAATTATGACTGTCAACCCAGGTTTCGGCGGACAAAAATTTCTCCATAGTCAACTTAGTAAAATTAGCCGCCTACGTCACATGCTCACACAAGCCAACAAAAACATTCATCTTGCTGTTGATGGGGGTATTGATGAAACAACAGCTCCTCTTGCAACCCAAGCAGGTGCCGATGTCCTTATCGCAGGAAGTGCTATCTACGGAAAAACAGATTACGATCAAGCTATTACTGCCTTACGCACTCCTGCATAGGATGTAGAATATCGTTTTAGTTTGTCAATTACTTCGTTTTTACGATTAACTTACTCTTGCGAATTGTGACACTTCTTTCAATAAATGCTCTACAGCAACAAATTCTCAATACTCGGCTTTCCTATGTTTTAGGAAACCCGCTCCTACGTTTTACTCGTAACCCGACAACGCCAAGTCTCATGTTACGTGACCCGTGGCATGGTGATATCATTACAGGAGAGCGCTTTATTTACAACCAAGTCTTACATAATGGTACTATTTATACTCTCCATTGTGGGGAATGGGATAATGATTTATGGACAGATTCTTTTAAACGCTGGCTGCAAAGTTTTGTTTGGCTACGTGATTTACGACAAGTCGGTACACAATCAGCACGCCAAAAAGCTCGCACACTGATTAAACAATGGATGCATACTCCTCCCTCCAAGCGCCCCTTAGTAGATCCTTCCATTACAGGTTCTCGTATTGCCATTTTGCTTGGTTGTTATGGCTTCTTTGCTGACTCATCTGATGATAATTTTAAACAAAATCTTACTTCCACTATCATCATTGAAACACACTCTATCATGGTATTATCTAAAACTGTTCAAGGATACAAAGCTCTTATCGCCCTTAAAGGCTTACTAGCTGCTGCAGTTTCCCTTCCACAATATCCTAAATTTCTTAAACACTATTTACATCTTATTGATGATGTATTACAACAGCATCTTCACTCTGACGGCGGGCATTATTCTCGTAATCCTGAACAACAATTTCTTATCGTACGTGAATTAGCAGAAATGCTCTCCCTCCTCCGAGCAGCTCAACTGCCTATTCCTACAAGATTACAAGAAACAGCGAACCGTACTACACAAGCCTTACGAGCAATGCAACACAGTGATGGAGGATTAGCTCTTTTTAACGGTAGTACAGAACTTGACCCACAAATCATCAAACATGTCATTAGCCGTGCTTCACGCAACAAGGTTATAGCCTCTAGCCTTCCTGAAACGGGTTTTTTACGAATGAGTAACGGACGTGCAGTTGTTATTGTCGATGCAGCGCCTCCTACATTGACAGAATTTGAAACTAACGTACACGCAGGCATGCTTTCTTTTGAGTTTTCCTCTGCCAAACAAAGAATCATTGTCAATTGTGGCTCTAGCCCTATTGCGCCATTGGCAGAAGCCCTGCGTTATCCTGCTGCCCATTCTGTTCTGGAAATAACAAATCTTACCCCATCATATCCGTACACATCCAATACATCTCCTACGCTCCCCAAAGTTACCAAAGATCATCGCACAAATAACGGTGATCACTGGTTAGAAATGAGCCATAACAACTATGCTTCTCAAGGCGGCGGTTTATATTATCGTAGGCTTTATCTCAGCCGTAACGGCCAGAATCTGCGTGGTGAAGAATTGATTGAAAACGCGCACATTTCAACCTCTGTTAAAGTCCGTTTCCATTTACATCCTAACGTTATGATTAAAGCTGCAGAAAACGGATATCATTTACACACACCTGAAGAAATTTGGTTATTCCGTTCAAACACCCATATCATGGTAGAAGAAAGTATTTATTTAGGGCAAGGCACACCTATCCCAACACTACAGCTCACATTAGCACGTACCTATAAAAAACCATCTAACTCTCTTTCTGAAAATACTTTAAAGGAAAATTCCCCTTCAGCAATAACACAACAGGCTGGTACTTTTTCTTCTCCTCCTATTCGTTGGGCATTATTACGTATAAAACCCTCTTAAAATATTTAATGATCCGGAACTTTTCCTCTGGATACTTCGCCGTATTAAGGCTTTTTTCCAGAAGTTGCTTCATGAAAAACGCGCTGTGTTATTGGTTTACTCCATTTTATCGTAAGCCGTGAAGGAGAGGCTGAAATACGTCCCCCCACACAATGTCCCTTTAGACGAATACGCACATTCTCCTCATTCTCCATAAGAGAACTACACACCCCTTTTCCAACAGTTACCTCACCTGACAATGCCCAATAAACGCCAACGAAATCTTCAACTCGTTGAAGATTATAAACGACACCAACACTTTTCTCCAAAGAAAACCCAACAGCTCCAGCAGATCCTCCTACCACTTTAAAAGGATAACGGCGTCCTGCATAGGTTAAAACCCCATGCCCCCACGTATAACCAACACCTAGATTTGCCGCACGCACAACAAAAGAAAGCTTCGCCGTTACAGGACCAAGCACAGTTACTGCCCACGCATTCTTCGCCTCTAGTGTTGTCAAACACGTCCCCCATAAAGTAAGAACTATAAGAGAACGAAAAAATACTAAACGCATGAGATATAGTTTTCCATAACAACAAATGAACGAGTCATTAACTTTTTTAGAATCGTCCCCTTATTCTACTCTTTCAAAAATCTTTTCAAAAGATGTCCCAAAGAGAATTTTTTAATTTTTCTTTAACAAATAGATCGTGACGAATCAATTCTTCAGAACTAGGCACAACACGGACAATTTCACGATTTTCAGGTGCATTGTAGCAAATTCCTTTGATCGTTACAGCCTCTTCTTTTACAACAAGCTCCAAACCTCGTTGACGTCCCCCTATAAGTTCAACATAGACTTGTGCTAAAAGCTTACAGTCTAACAAAGCATTATGCGTTGTCCGCTCTGATAAATCGATATTGAAGCGACGACATAAAGCATCCAGACTATTTGTCATACCAGAGTATTTTTTACGAGCTATCTCTAATGTATCAATCATGCGCCCTATATCTAACTTGGTATAACCCGCCCGCTGTAATTCCATATTAAGAAAGCTAAAATCAAAACTCGCATTATGGGCAATAAGCGGGCTATTTTCAATAAACGCCAAAAAAGAATCAACAATATCTGCAAATTTTGGCTTTCCCTTAAGATGGTCATGTGTAAACCCATGCACCCTTGTTGACTCGTTAGGTATATCCCGCTCTGGATCTATTAAAACATGAAAATTTTTCCCTGTCGGCACATCATTAACCAATTCTAAAGCAGCGATTTCAATAACACGATCTCCCGCTTCTGGAGATAACCCCGTTGTTTCTAAATCAAATAAAACAGAGCGTGTCATACCTTTCCATACCTCCTTACACATCTCATAAATTGCCTTACCTTTCTTTGCGTCTCGTATAAAGATCCACCCGTTTGAATAACCTTATCAGCCATAAGCTTACGTTTAGCATTTGGCATTTGCCGTGCAATAATTTTTTTTGCTTCTGAAAGAGGCATTCTTTTCCTCGCAGCCACTCTACGCACTTGTATCCACCGTGGCGTAGAAACAACTACAACATCATGACATAACTTTTGTCCACCCGTTTCCAACAAAAGAGGAATATCGAGTACAACAACACGTCTCCCAACACGACGGCATTGCATTATAAAACGTAAGCAAGAAGCACGTATTTGTGGATGAATAATTTTTTCCAACTTCTGCAATAAAATTGGATCTGCTACGACAGCCTGCCGCAAAGCAGAACGATCAAGTACATTGTCACGCACAACACCAGAAACAAGATTTGCGATCGCCAGCAAAACAGGACCAGGATCAGATTGAAGCCGTAAAACCTCGGCATCGGCATCAAAAACAGGCATCCCCTCTTGCTGCAACAAAGTAGCAACTGTTGTTTTTCCCATACCCATACCGCCCGTAAGCCCTATAATGTGCATAAGACATACTCTTTCAATAGAAAACTCTCACCAATATTTTTATTTATTTTCTATCAGATGTTCAGTCATTTTTTATAAAAGAAGCAACAACATTCGTCATTCTACGGATAAATACAGTAGGTATAACGAACACTTAATTCTTTAATCGACAGACTGATGTCCGTCAGAATTGGAAATTGACTTCTTTTCATTTATTTTTAAATGATAGACATAGTAAAATTTACTATACTCCCATACGATAATTTTATACCACCCCATAGAAAAGAACACTCTGATGAACAAAAAAGTGAAAAAGAAAAATCCCCTTAAATTAAAAGCCTGTCTCGTCGCGTTAAGCCTATGGGGGTTATCCGCTGTTCTCACTCTCTCTTCCTCCCCTGTTATGGCAGCAGAGACTGCCTCTAACACGGCACAAGAACAAGAGGCAAAGGCGTTATACAAAAAGAGCGTTGCTCTTGAAAAGTTACAGCGCTACGAAGAAGCTATTACATCATATAATGACTTCATCACACGCTTCGGTAACTCACAAGACAAACTAATACAAAGATACGTGGCAACGGCACGGCATACTCTTCAATATGTCCCCGATTAAAGGCTGGTTCAACAAGAGCTTCTCAAGCTTTGACTTCCTACCGATGAAAAGCATATTACTTAATTTTGCTGATGACACCCACTCGCTTTTACTGGTGAAGTGTTTTCTGTCATCTCTTTTTTTTTCAATCATAGATAAAAACACACCCTCAACATAGAAAAAACTCACTCATTTGTGATAACTTTCTTCCAAGTTTCTTGATCCACTTCAGGGTTCATACCAAACCACTCAAAGAAACCCAAACGTGCTTGTTGCAACAACATACCAAGCCCTTCTACTGTTTGCAGATTTTTCTGTCTCGCTGCCCGTAAAAGAGGTGTCTCACGCGGCGTATAAACAATATCGGCAACAACAAGGTCTGACTTTGCTGCGGCTAAAGAAGGACAAAAATGTGGGTTTCCTCCTCCCGTCATACCGAGAGATGTTGTATTGATCAGCATATCGTAATAACCGAGTATTTGTTCCCATTCGTTCCACGGCATTACCGATAATTGGTTGAAAATTGTGGCGAGTGCCTCTGCACGTATCTGAGATCGGTTTGTAACATCGACACACGCACCAGCAGAAAGAAGTGCCCCTACAATAGAACGTGCCGCCCCCCCAGCTCCAAGAACTAAAACACGACACTGATCAAGACTTTTAGAATTTTTAGCCTCTTTTTCTCCATATTCTTTTGGGTTTTGTCGAGTGTTATGCGTAGAAATAACCCCTTTTTCTTCCAAACTTGCAATAAAGCCATCCCCATCTGTAGAAAGACCACGAATACTCCCATCTGTTTCAAAAACTAATGTATTAACAGAACCTGATCTTTGTGCTGATTCATCATGTCTTGTCGCTATCTGATAAGCCGCCTCTTTATGCGGGATTGTTACATTTACCCCACGAAAACCCATCATTTGTAGCGCATAAATAGCCGTTTCAAATGATTCGGATGCCACACATAAGGGAACATATGCCCCATCTATCTCATAACGTCGTAACCAATAATTATGCAACACTGGAGAAAGAGAATGCTTTACAGGGTATCCCACAACGCCAGCAAGTTGCGCGCGCCCTGTAATTTTTTGCTCATTATGTTTCTTGATGACGTTAGCCAATCTATTCAGAACAACCATTTATCCTTACTTCTTCGTACTACTCAAAAGAAAAATTACATATACATATTTTGAAACATCTGCCACGCTAAAGGAAGCAATCGACTTAAGCGCTGTGCCCATTCCTCTTGTCCATCCACCGACGTAATCAGATCTTGACGTATTTCTATTTCTAAATAAGGTAAAGCACGTTTCTCCGCATGAAGTGGAATAGTATAATCAGAAAAATCCGTGAGCTTATAAGGCTCATTATCCCCAACAATTAAATTTTCTGCTTGTAACAACTGTAACATAATAGTGGCAAAACGCGTATCTCGATTATATAAAACACCCACCTGCCATGGGCGTGCAACGCCACCCATTATCGGCGTAAAACTATGTAATGCTATTAAAACCGTCGGTTGACAACGTTGTTGACGTTTGTCAAGTTCTTGCGTAATACGCGCATGGTAGGGATGTAAAATGATTTGTTCACGCCATATCCTTTCTTCATGACTTAAATTTTGATTTGCGACAATCACGACGCCATCACTCACCTCAACAATAGACGTTGGATGTCCGGGCGCACGATTACAATCTATAACAAGGCGAGAATATATTTGTTCGATTAATAAAGAAGAGAGCTTTTTTGCTAGAAACTTTCCAACACCATCAATACCAATATCCACCCCAATATGTGAAGAACGTGCTTCCTCACTGATACCCAAACCTGCTAAAAAAGAAGGAATCTTTCGTCCTGCATGATCACTTACAAACAGAAAAGGTCCTCCGGTATCTTCACCATATAGGCGAAAACTTTGTATATTTTCTTCATATTTTATCTGCTGACACATTTTTTAGAGCTCATTTTAAGGATAGAAAATTATTATTATGCCTTTTAAATGGGTGTTGATTCCTTTCTATGTATGTATCTATGTATAACTAAAAAGCAAAAATCCTCCTCTCTCCCACATGTATGAATTCTTTTCATTGAAATAACTTAAAATTGTATCGAACTTTTCATAAAAATTTTTATGAAAGAAAGATTCTGTTATTGATTGATAATAAATAAAAACAAAAATATTTAAAATTACCCCGTTTGTTATAAATATTTATTAAAGTATTTACAATTATTAACGGTTCTTTTCTACTCTCTTTAACTTACCACTCAAAGTAACAAAATCCTCGTTATCAAACATTCTCATTCTTTATTTAGCTCTCCAATGAATAATCGTGTTCAAGATTTTGATTTTTCTTTACCCAAAACTCTCATTGCCCAAGAACCTGCTCGCCCACGTGACTCTGCACGCCTACTCGATGCCACAACACCTCATCATTTATTAGACCGTTCTATTCACCACTTACCACACTTACTTCGATCGGGTGATTTGCTTATTGCTAATGATACAGCTGTTATTCGGGCACAACTTTACGCACAAAAAGGAAAAGCCCACATCGGCATTACACTTGACCAAATTCGTCCTAATGGAACTTGGCACGTTCTTATTCGCAATGCACGCCGCCTTAAAGTAGGTGATATCCTTACTTTTCCTAACACAACCGTCACAGCTTGTATACAGGCGCTAGAAGATGGCGGAAGTGGTATCCTCATGTTTTCGGTAGAAGGATCCCGTTTTGACGAGTTCTTACATCAAGCCGGCACTCTTGCTTTACCTCCTTATATCCACCGTCCCTATGGTCCTACACCCTCTGATACACATGATTATGCAACCATTTTTGAACATACCCGTGGCGCAGTTGCCGCACCAACAGCTGGGCTCCATTTTACACATCGTCTTTTAGACGAACTTGTTTCAAAAGGTGTACAACGTCAAACCATTACCCTTCATGTTGGCGCAGGAACTTTTTTACCTATAAGAGAAGAAATGCTCTCTCATCATCATATGCATTCAGAACGAGGAATAATTACCCCTGAAACGGCTCATGCCATCAACACAACTCGCCAAGCCGGTGGACGTATTATTGCCGTTGGAACAACCACTTTGCGCCTTTTAGAAAGTGCTGTTGATACCTCTGGCATTATTCACCCTTTCGATGGTGAAACGGCTATTTTTATTCGTCCAGGTTATCAATTCCGTGCTGTTGACATGCTTATAACTAATTTTCACTTACCACGTTCGACGCTGTTTGTACTTGTTTCTGCGTTTGTTGGACTAGATCAAGCACATCGTATTTATACGCACGCCATTACACAAGGATACCGTTTCTATTCTTACGGAGATGCTTGTTTACTCCGCCATATCCCTCAAACACATCATACACGCTCATGACTCATTTTCATTGGCTCTGTGAAGAAATTGATGGTGCCGCCAGAGCTGGCACACTCTATACTGCTCACGGAATTGTACAAACACCCACCTTTATGCCTGTTGGCACTGTTGGTACCGTGAAAGCTATGACAGCAGATTCTGTCCGTGCAACAGGTGCTCAAATGATTTTGGGTAACACCTATCATCTAATGCTACGTCCTGGAATAGAAAAAATCTACGCTTTAGGCGGATTACACCGTTTTATGGATTGGAACGGTCCTATTCTGACCGATTCAGGAGGATTTCAGATTATGTCTCTGGGATCTTTACGCCAAATTGATGAAGATGGGGTTACGTTCCGCTCACATATTGATGGATCCTTACATCGCCTAACCCCAGAAAGCGCAACCCAAATGCAACACAAACTGGATGCCACTATTACTATGTGTTTTGATGAGTGTCCGGCTTTACCTGCTTCATCCGATATTATTGCTGCTTCTATGCGGCTTTCTATGCGTTGGGCAGAACGATCACGCGGGGCTTATATTCCACGAAAAGGCTATGCCCAATTTGGTATTATCCAAGGAGGCACAGAAGCCGAACTCCGCGCTGAAAGTGTCACAGCCCTTACAAAAATTGGCTTTGAAGGCTACGCTATCGGAGGTCTTGCCGTTGGTGAAGGACAAAACCTTATGTTCCAAACCCTCGATGTCACAACCCCCCTTATGCCAACTGACAAACCACGCTATCTTATGGGTGTTGGTACGCCAGAAGATTTACTCGGCAGTATTCTCCGTGGTGTAGATATGTTTGATTGCGTCATGCCCACACGCGCAGGACGAACAGCACGCGCTTATACAGAGAGAGGCACTCTCAACTTACGTAATGCCCGACACGCCTCCGATGCACGCCCCATTTCCCCCGAATGTGATTGCCCTGCTTGCATACGCCATAGCCGTGCCTATTTACACCATCTATTCCGTGCGCGTGAAATTCTCGGACCGATGCTTTTAACATGGCATAATTTAGCCTATTATCAACGCCTTATGCGCCAAATACGCAACGCTATTCTCCATAAACAACTTGCCGCCCTCTCCCAAAAACTCCATATGCAATGGCAGTCTGGAGACTGGACAGAAAACGACATGCCTCAACCACCTCTTCACACTGCCACTTCACTATGTCCCATACCATAACAAGAGATCCACCTCATAGAACCGATAATACAGCCAAACTCACTGCAAAAATTAAAGAAAAAGCCCTTGCCCTTGGTTTTGATGCTGTCGGTATTTGCCCAGCCCACCTTAAGAGTTTTGTTAAAGAAAATCTGATTGACTTTCTTGAAAAAGGCTACCACGGAGATATGGACTGGCTCGCAACACGTGTTGATCAACGAAGCCAGCCCACGACCTTATGGCCTGAGGTAAGAAGTATTATTGTTGTCGGACTTTCTTATACACCTGCACATCCGACACCGCCTGTTGTTACATATGCAAACACGTATTCTTCCTCTCAACCCCCTTCTGATTGTGGATATATTTCGATTTATGCCCGCAATAGAGATTACCACAATTTTATGAAAGGACGACTAAAACACCTTGCACAATTTATTGTGCATCTCCAAAAAGAAAATAAACAAAAAAAAATAACACCCAATGTAAAAGTCTTTGTCGATACGGCTCCCGTTGCCGAAAAACCTCTCGCTGCACAAGCAGGATTAGGCTGGCAAGGAAAACATACAAATCTTGTTTCCCGCCAACATGGAAACTGGCTTTTTTTAGGTGAACTCTACACCAATTTAGACTTATTGCCTTCCTCATCTGCACGCAATCATTGCGGTAGCTGCTCGCGCTGCCTAACAGTTTGCCCCACTCAGGCATTCTCCGCCCCTTATCAGCTTGATGCACGGCGTTGTATTTCTTACTTAACGATTGAACACACAGGGTCTATTCCAGAAACATTGCGCCCTCTTATAGGCACACGTATTTATGGTTGTGATGATTGCCTCGCCATTTGTCCATGGAACCGTTTTGCTCAAGCCTCACGCCATACTCATTTTCATCCACGAAAAGAGCTGACAGCTCCTAAACTAGCCTTCTTAAGCCAACTCGATAATG
>JAZLEM010000046.1:0-3804 GCA_045615245.1 Acetobacter sp.
AGCGGCTTCTCCTGCGATTTTTTCCATAGAGTGGACGATAGCTTGAGTAATTTGTGTTCCGTTTTCGAGGAGCCAATAATAGAAGCCGATAAAGATCGTAAATCTAACGAGTTCAGCTAAAGCTTCGGTTAAGCCTTCGCCCTTGAGGGCGATTTGTCCAAAGCGCCAGACCATGCCGATAGGAGCGAGGATCCAGAACAACTCTTCGGCGTATTTTGTAAAGACAGACTGCCATTCTTGTGTAGCATTCTCGAAATGCTCCATTGTTGTGTTGAGGATATCAAAATTAACGGCGGAAGTATCTATCAGTGGCTGGGCGTAACTTTTTACCGGCAGGCATAAACAACCTATAACCACCACAACCCCCAGAAACAACAAGAAAGATTTTGTTATAAAAGAGGTTCTCATGCGTTGCAAACTAAATAAAAGGTTGTGAAAAATAGCAAGTTATTGAGATTATCGCCATTCACGGCTTTTCATGAGGATTACTCCTTTTGTGTTAAAGACTTGCTTAAAGTATAGTTCTGCTTTAGCTCTGTCCTCGTCTTCTTGTTCTCTTTTGTAAGCCTCTGCTTGATTTCTGGAAATCATAAGGGTGTGCATTTGCAGTAATTGGTGCGTCGTCTGTGCTTGAAATTCGTTTTGTTTTTGTAAGGCTTGCATGCGTCCAAGCACGGGCTGACTTTTAACCGCCTCGAATGCCGCGACTTGAGAGGGTATGTCTTGTTGTTGCTGGAGATTAACGCGTATATCGCCTTTGTCGACAGACAGCGCCATAGCATTGGCTTTTTCTTGGTGCTGAAAAGTTTTGACAGGGCATGATTTAGTGCCCCCGTCGAACGACGAATAAAATCTTGAACACGGATCAGAGGCATACTCGTATAAGCCTTGAAAGTCCTTCATGAAGTCTTCTGTGCTACCGTAGAAGAGTGCATAAAAAGAGTGCGCGTTATCTAAATTGTGCACCTGATTAATAATATTATTCGCGAGTGTCCAAATTTCAGCGGCAAGAGCAAGAGTATTGCGGTTTTGAACAATAAATTGCTCTTGTTGAAGGAGCCATTGCATTCCTTGCCGAATATATTGGGCAAAAGTTTCCGCAATCTCTTCGTGGTCAACCGTAGGAATTTGAGCGTGGCTTTTAGGTGAAAAACCGACGAACAAAGTAAGCGCGAGAAACATGCTTAATAAAATTTTAGGGAGGGAGAACATTTTTACTCTCATAGCAATGAATTATTTAGTAATTCGTGTTCCGTGCACATGATATTTTTGAGCAAGCACATAACAGCCGACCTGATAGTCACGCCAATTTTTGGGTAGCCACTGCGACTCAATCACAATAAGCCCTGTGTAATTCGCATTATTATCAGCTTCTGCGACGGCTTGTTGATATAGGTCTAAATTTTGTTGGAGTTGGTTGAGAACATCTTTCTCACTTTGCACAGGCGCTTGCCATGTCCAGAGATGATGGGTCGACGCGTAAATAATGGGTTGTCCTAGATTGAGACCCTCAAAAGCACCTCCAGCTTTATCTAAATACGGGTGACTGTAAAAATACGGATCAGAGCATGTTCCGGGTGTTTGTGAGTTTGGGAAGTATGTTGGCTTTGGGGGTGTTGTGTTATGGAGGTAGAGCGCCCACTTTGCCATTTTATTGAGGATTGAGGCTTGTAAGGTGCGCATGTGGTTACCTGTTTGCGCGGCTATTTTGGCACAACCGAGCATAAACTGCCCGAGAGCTTTGGGTTCTATGTGCGAGTAAAACGCTTCTGCGGGTTTTGTATTGCCGTAAGAAAAGATCTGCTGCGCGTTGTTATTCATCACTTGCGCCGTCTCTTGTGGCGTTTTTTCGTTTTCTATGATTTGCCTCACCTCATAGCGTTGTAATCCGCCTTGTTCATCAAGAAAAATCTCATGATTATGAAAACATGTTTGCTCGGTAGGTTTAGGGTAGGACGTTCTCGTAATGCCATAACCTACATAGAGATTTGCAAAACGAGAGCTACAGCCGGAAAGGGAAAAAGCGAGGCTCATACCTAACAAAAATTTTGAGAGTAAAGAACATTGCTTCGTTCTCATAACGTGTTTTCCTCATTTCCTAGATTGACAAGGTGAAAGCTAAAAAGGGGGCAGCATAATCATGCCGTATTGAGCGATGATTTTTGCGATGAATTTTTCGAGTTTATAAGCCTCTGGGCATTGGTTTAAGTATTTTTCTCTGGCTATGGCTGTTGCTGCTGGATTAAAAGAGGGTGTATAGACTTGAATCCTAAAGAACTTGTTGATTGCCGGAAGACATGCCGGATTTTTTGAGTGATTTTGAAGTCCATAGAGGCAGAGCAAAGATTGACAGGCTTCAGCAGGGTTAGCCCACACTGTTTTAAAAACGCCTAAAGATAAACCGCCAAACAAAATAGCCATACTTAAAAACTTTAAAAAACGCTTTCTCATCAATCGTCCTTTTCTCATCGCGCATATTCTTTCTCTGGCTTATCTTGTTTATTTTATTTATTTTAATTTTATTTTTTATTTTATTTATTAAGTTCAATAAAAGCGTAACGTTTTTGTAGCCATATTCCTATAACGTGTCAATACAAATCGTTCTTTAAGGATGCTCTTTGTTTGTTATATTAGATGCGTTTTCTTGTTGTGCTAACCATGGGGTATTATTACTTTTTACAACTGTATCAGCCCCATCGTTCTGTAAAAGAAGAATTGAAGACGACTCTTCTTTTTCTGGCATTGCAGTCGTATCATGTCTCTGGATATCTGCTTTTTTAATATTTTCAATAACAATGGGATAATCCTCAATAAGCCTTAAAAAGCGTGAAACTTTAATCGCCATAAAATGGCCAAATCGAACAGCCCGCATCGTACCAACACAGGGTATATTATTCAACACTTCATACGCCCCGAGAAGATCACCCTCTTTATACACACAATCAACCCCTGCAACATGAACTTCTACCTCACCCGCGCTAATAAAATAAACATAGCGCATTCTCTTACCTTTACGACTAATAACCTCTTGCGGCGTCGCGAATCTCAACGTCATCGTCATTGCTAAATCATGCAGCTCAGCTTTTGGAACCCCCTCAAAAACAGAGGCTGCCTTAATGTGATCATCAATACCACTACGAAGATCAAAACTTAAACGCCTTTCTGCCCGTTGACGACGATGATCTAGATCTCTAAAGAGATCTCGGTTCAACTCATCACTAATTAACGATTCTGCAAGAAGCGTATTATATTCTTCTCCCTCAAGGCGTAAAACAACTTGATAAAAAATACGACTTTCGAGGGCTTCAGCATATCCTCGATAATGGAACCGCAATGTGGCTAACGCATCATCCAGAAGTTTAGACTGACGAAGTAACACCTCATCGACAATTTCACCAACACGACTACCTAAAGTAGGTGAAAGCCGTTCGTGCATGAAACGCATTAACGATGTCGAAACAAAACGGGCAACCATCAACATTTCAAAACGTTCCGCCATACAGAGCATAAGCGGACGTTCTAAATTGAGATAATTATGGATCCATTGGGCAATCTTAAAACGAAAAGTAGGGCTTAATCTACGCCGCATAGCACGAACATAGCCCAACCGCCCATTTAAGCGTGCCCCCTCAATGGCGGCTTCTGTAGAACGGAGTAAAACTTCTATCATTCTACGAGAAAGACCTTGCATATGAAACAAAACAAGTAAAAGAAGGCGTTCCTGATTCGCAATAGCAATCAGTGCTAAACTAATCCGCTGAGTATCGGTTATGGCTTCATCAAACTCATTAACTTCTTTTTCCT
>JAZLEM010000047.1:0-1196 GCA_045615245.1 Acetobacter sp.
AGTTTTCCAGTAGAGGAGCAATGGTCTGCCCAGTCAATAGCAGAAATGTTAACGTTTCCTTATGTATGGGCGGGGGGGGCTATATGGCAGGCAAAGCTTGTAGGGATGGTGATGATACGCAGCCTTGCTGGAGAAGCCGAAATTTTAACCTTATGTGTTCACCCTCATTGGCGGCGGTATGGAGCAGGGCGCGCACTTGTGGCATGGGCACAAGTAACAGCGTTGCAGGCAGGGGCTGAACGTCTGTTTTTAGAGGTTTCTATCCATAACACAGGGGCTATAACGTTATACAAACAGGCGGGTTTTGTTCGGTGTGGTTTACGAAAACGCTATTACGCCGATGGATCAGATGCTTATATCTGTGAAAAGATACTTTTAAAGAGTGAAGAAGCAAGGAGTTTTTCTTCAAAATATAAGCCTTTATAAGGCACGGGCGCCGATGTCCGTACGCCAATGTGCTCCGTCCCAATGGATTTTTTTAACAGCAGTATAAGCGCGTTTTTGGGCTTCGGAGACGTTATCACCCAACGCACAAACGGCAAGCACTCTCCCACCAGCAGTAACTAATTCGCCTGTAGCGTTTTGGGCTGTGCCTGCTTGAAAAATATGCACATCGGGCAGAGTCGCGGCGGTTTCAATGCCATGAATAGGGCTGTCTTTTTGCGGAGAAGCAGGGTAGCCTTGTGCTGCCATAACCACACACACCGAGGCTTGATGAGAAAAAGTAAGCGAAATTGTGTCGAGTTTATTTTGTGCCAAAGCGTACAGGGCGGGCAATAAGTCAGATGTTAGTCGTGGTAAAAGGGCTTCGGCTTCTGGGTCTCCAAAGCGGACATTATACTCGATGAGAAAAGGACCTTTTTTAGTGAGCATAAGCCCCGCAAAAATAACCCCACAAAAAGGCGTGCCTCGCCGTACCATTTCACGCAACATAGGGCGTACAGTTATATCAAGGGCGGCTTCTTGCGCAGCTCTATCAAAGCCTTTGGGGGGAGAAACAGCCCCCATTCCCCCCGTGTTAGGACCTGTATCATCGTCGTTGAGGCGTTTATGGTCTTGGGCTGCACCGATGAGCAGAGCAGTTTCCCCAGCACAGAAAGCAAAGAGTGAGACTTCTTCCCCTTCTAAATAGTCTTCAATCACAAGGCTACGTCCTGCTTGACCAAGGGTACCGGCGGTCATCATATCGTGAATAA
>JAZLEM010000048.1:0-1011 GCA_045615245.1 Acetobacter sp.
GATACGTTGGACATGAATGTTTTTGAGTGCATGACGTTCCTTTAACATGGTGAAAATATGCCATGAAATTGCTTCTCCTTCACGGTCTGGGTCGGTAGCGAGATAAAGGTTTTTAGCATTTTTAAGTGCTTTGGCGATAGCTGTAACCTGTTTATTACCTCGTTCATCAGATTGCCAAGTCATTGTAAAATTATTGTTAGGATCAACAGAGCCATCTTTAGGAGGGAGATCGCGCACGTGACCTAAGGAAGCAATAATCGTGTATTCACTTCCTAGATATTTATGAATTGTTTTTGCTTTGGCGGGTGATTCAACAACAACGACGTTACTCATGTATGCTCCAAATTTTTTATAAATGTGTTGATTGAACTGTTTTTACACTATTCTCGATACGTCCTACTAAACTTACGCGACCATCTAAAGTAGAAGTAATACGACCTGAAAGTTCTAATTCTGTTAAAGCTGTTAGTACTACAGAAGCCGGATATTGGCTATGTTGTATGAGATCATCAATAGGGATAGGCGTGAAAGAGAGAAAGCTAACGAGTTTTGTATATAAATTTTCTTCTGATAAAGGAAGCGCATTTTGCACATTGTGTGAGGAAGGAGTAAAAACGGCAACTTCTCGTATTTTTTGTTGCGTTTTTAATGGCGTATGAAGTGCTTTATTGGTCATGTTGGTAATATGAGGGAGGATATCCTGAATATTCTCCGTTAAAATTGCACCATGTCTTAAGAGATTATTACTCCCACGGCAACGTGGGTCTAAAGGCGATCCTGGTACAGCAAAAAGCTCACGCCCGTAATCAAGTGCCATGCGTGCTGTAATGAGTGTCCCTGAATGCACAGACGCTTCTATGACAATGCAGCCGAGTGATAATCCTGCAATAAGCCTATTACGACGTGGAAAACTACGTGCTTGAGGTGCAACACCTAAAGGTGTTTCTGTTATCACAAGTCCTGTCATGGCAATTTGCTCTTGTAATTGAGCATTTTCTGGTGGGTAAGGGC
>JAZLEM010000049.1:0-2591 GCA_045615245.1 Acetobacter sp.
CCCGTGATGAAGGACGACCCTCTGGCGTTGCTGTCGTCAGCACCATCGCGTCAGGATCATTCAGTTCGGTTTTTTGTGCCTCTTGAAACCATGTTTCAAAAAGTGTAAAAGGGTCAGCTGTTTTCTCAATAAGGGGGAGATTATCTTGAAAAGGATCTAAAGGGTGTGATGTCTGTAAAGATGGATTTGTCATATGCCTATCACTCACAAAATAAACCTCAAAATAAACAAAGATATAATCAATATATACTTTTTTTTGCTAATCCTGTTCTTTTACTAACTTTTCCTTCTCTTATAATATTGGATGAAGTAAAGTACAAAATTAAGATAAAATAAAATAAATAAAATTAAAATAAATATGACTTGATTTTTTCTATTTAATTTTTCCTATTTTTCTCGTAATATCTCATAATCTTAACATAGCCTACAAATACAGAAAAGAAAGATGGTTTTTACAGTTTTACCTTATTTTAGGGAGTTGACTAAGGTTTAAATATGTCTACATCACACTCTACCTCATCAATACAAGGGACCTTAATGAAAGGCAAAAAAGGCCTCATCATGGGGGTTGCGAATGATCGTTCAATCGCGTGGGCTATTGCCTCGGCAGTTGCCGCACAAGGTGGGCAGCTTGCTTTTACCTATCAGGGAGAGGCTCTGGGTAAACGTGTTATTCCATTAGCGCAAAGCATTGGTTCTTCTCTTGTTCTCTCATGTGATGTTTCTCGTGATTCAGATATTGATCAAGTTTTCTCAAGTCTAGAAAAAGAATGGGGAAGCTTGGATTTTGTTGTTCATGCTATCGGTTGGGCTGATAAGCAATACCTCCGTGGGCGGTATGTTGATACGCCTCGCTCTGCTTTTCTTTCGGCACTTGATATTTCTTGTTACTCCTTTGTAGCGGTCGCCCAGCGTGCGGCAAAAATCTTGAAACCGGGAGGATCGCTTTTAACTTTAAGTTATCTTGGCGCAGAGCGTGTCATGCCGCATTACAATATTATGGGTGTTGCTAAAGCGGCACTTGAGGCTTCTGTACGGTACATGGCGGCTGATTTAGGGCGTGATGGTATTCGGGTTAATGCTATTTCCGCTGGACCTATCAAAACGCTTGCGGCAAGCGGTATTGGTGATTTTCGTTATATCCTCAAGTGGAACCAATATAATGCACCATTAGGGCGTAATGTTTCGCTTCAAGATGTTGGCGGGGCAGGGCTTTATATGCTTTCCGATCTCTCGGCCGGCGTAACAGGAGAAGTACACCACGTTGATAGTGGTTATCATGTTGTGGGTATGAAAAACCCGACTGCACCTGATATTTCCGTTGTACAAACCGATACAGATGAGTGAGCGCTTTTTGTGTCGCATAACACATTTGGACATTTATTTCGTGTCACAACTTGGGGAGAAAGTCACGGCCCAGCGATAGGATGTGTTATTGATGGGTGTCCGCCGCTTATTCCACTTACAGAGCAAGATATACAGCCTTTTCTTGATCGTCGTCGACCGGGGCAGTCTATTTTTACAACGCAGAGGCAAGAATCCGATCAAGTACGTATTCTTTCTGGTGTCTTTGAGGGAAAAACAACAGGAACACCGATCTCTCTGATGATTGAGAATGTAGATCAACGCTCTCGTGACTATGCAGACATTGCAACAACTTATCGCCCCGGACATGCTGATATCACCTACGATATGAAATATGGTATACAAGATTATCGCGGGGGAGGGCGCTCTTCTGCGCGTGAGACGGCATGTCGTGTGGCAGCGGGTGCCGTTGCACGTAAAATTCTTGGCTCAAATGTGCAAATTCGTGGTGCTCTTGTTCAGATCGGCACTCATGCTATTGATCGTTCGAACTGGGATTGGGATCAAGTTCAACATAACGCTTTTTTTGCACCTGATGTGCACGTTCTTGCAGAGTGGGAGAATTATCTCCTTAGCCTCCGGAAATCGGGGTCATCTATTGGTGCTATTATTGAAATACATGCCGAAGGTGTTCCAGAAGGTCTTGGCGCGCCACTTTATGGTAAACTCGATGCTGACCTTGCCGGTGCTTTAATGGGTATTAACGCTGTGAAAGGTGTAGAAATTGGCGATGGTTTTGATGTGGCGAAACGAACAGGTCCAGAAAACGCCGATACGCTATTCATTGAAAATGACAAAATAGCTTTTCATTCTAACCATGCTGGCGGTATTTTAGGGGGCATTTCTACAGGACAACCTATTGTGGTACGTTTTGCTGTTAAACCAACAAGTTCTATGCTCATACCTGTAGCCTCTGTAACACGTGATAAGAAAGAAATTGAAATCATCACAAAAGGAAGACATGATCCTTGTGTTGGGATAAGAGCTGTCCCTGTAGGAGAGGCTATGGTCGCTTGTGTATTGGCTGATCATTTGTTACGTCATCGTGGACAAATCGGCGAAACGCATGCATGCAATACATGAGTAATGACATATATGTAAACAGAGTATTATGCGTTATAATATAAGATACGCCGAAGGAATTACTGATAGGTATGAGCAACTGTCTTTGACAGTTCTCGTTCCATGACCATAATTCAACACGGTAATGCGTTATTGACCTTGCG
>JAZLEM010000050.1:0-1221 GCA_045615245.1 Acetobacter sp.
TTTCGGGTGATAAACACAGCCATAGTCCTACACCGGCAATAGGCAGTGCCGCACTATATTTACTCTCTAAAGCCAAGCCAGCTGCCATAGCAATTAACAACCATAACCATCCTGCACCGCCTGCACATAAACGCGCCAAGAGCCACAACATAACCGAAATAAAAAAAATGAGCGGTATATCGGGAGTCATAATCATTGCCCCTATCCCGATCGCTAGCGTTGTATTCAACAAAACGGCTGTTCGTACCCCCGCCGACAAATAAGGACTTTCACGCCCTAACCACGTAGAAGCCGCTGCGGCAAGGAAAAGACTACTCATAGCGATAAGAAGAGGTGCCATAAAGCGCAGACCAAAGGCGGTGTCTCCGCCAATAAGCATACCAAAACGCATACATAATGCCACCATAGGAGGGTGATCTAAATAGCCGGTAGCCGGCGCTAATGCCCATATTCTGTAATAAGCCTCATCTGGAGATAAAGGCACATAGGCACTCAACAACCAGCGTAGCCCCGTTATCGCCATAAGAACACATAACCAGAAAGCTATCGTTTTTTTATTCAAACAATATTCCTTACTCTCGCCAAACAAATGTGCTCGACAACGCATAATTCCAAACAACCGCTACAATAGCCCCAGCTATGCCCGCCACATTTAACGTAGCCTGTTGATCACATAAAACTCTAGCCACACCGACATTTGCGAGTACATCTACCGTACAGATAAGAATAAAAAGTATTAAACCTATCCAACACTTTATTCCTCTCAAACATCGATCTCGATAAGTTAGGTGATTATTCAAAACAAAATTAACGTTCATGGCGACAAATGTCGCACCATATTGTGCGCATAAACTTTGTACCCCCACAATTTCAAGGCTACCCATAACCACAAAATTCACGATTAGCCCGACCAAACCAACAGCACAAAAAACAAAAAACCGAATAGGAAACCAACCACGAAAAAAATGATCAACCAACAACCCCAAAAACTGGAACATCACGAAGATGTCAAGTTTGCTTTCTCCTGCCAAACGAGAACGAAACACATAAGGCACTTCTTGCACGCGCAAAGTATTAGGTGAGGAGAGGAGTATATCTACCAATATCTTAAACCCGCGCCCAGATAAACGAGGAACAGTTGATTCAAACACACTACGCCGAATAGCAAAAAAACCACTCATTGGATCTGATAATTTGATTGGCATAAGACATTGGGCTAAA
>JAZLEM010000051.1:0-5294 GCA_045615245.1 Acetobacter sp.
GGGATACGCGTAATTGTTCCTGCCGCATATTGGTTTTTTGTAATTTGATAGGCGCGTTCATAAAAGGTAATATTATGAGTCAAAAGCTGATAAAGACTATCTTCATAGCGAAGGTTAAAATATGCTGTCGCAAGTTGGGCCTGATAAGAAAGCCTTGCGTTGGCAAGATCGGCTGCGCTGGCTTGTGTTTCGTCAATTTGGGCTTGAATTTGCCGGCGAATACGTCCCCAGACGTCTAAATCCCATGAAGCAACAAGCCCGGTACCATAGGTGTTGTAGGTTCTGGTCGTTTTATGGCTTGAGAGGGTATTGTAATCAATCATCGTTCCGGAAGATCGTGATCGATTTCCCGAGCTCTGGCGGTTGAAAGAAAAATCAGCACTGAGTGTAGGGTAAAGCTGAGCACGAATAGCGTTAATCGTGGCGCGCGCATTACGGTAACGGGCAGCATATTGAACAAGATTTTGGTTATTGATTTGAACTTGTCCTTCAAGCTTATCGAGAAAAGGATCGTGATAAATATGCCACCAAGGACCTTTAGGAAGCCCTGCCATTTGGGGGGTTGCATATTGCCAACCAGGTGCTGGGCGCAATTCTTTGAAACGTGAAGAAATAATGGCAGCGGGGCGTGTATATTTTGGACCAACCATACAGCCGTTAAGCGTGAAGGGCAGTACAATGGAGGAAAAAAATAAGTATTTTTTGAAAGAACGCTTATAAAAAGGTAAAGAATAAAAATTCATTGACTATGAACCAAAGAAGTACGACGTCTTTGCATTTTATGGCGGCAATAACGTTGGAGTTTATCAAAAGTTAAATACACAACTGGTGTTGTATAAAGAGTAAGTGCTTGGCTAACGACAAGTCCTCCAACAATGGCGATGCCTAGAGGACGCCGTAGTTCTGCGCCGTAGCCGTTAGCAATAATAAGTGGGACTGCGCCGAAGGCGGCGGCAAGAGAGGTCATAATAATAGGGCGAAAACGTAATAAACACGCACGACGAATCGCTTCTTGTGGGGGAAGTTTGTGTTCTCGTTCGGCATAGAGGGCAAAATCAACGAGCATAATAGAGTTTTTCTTTACAATACCAATAAGCAAAATAATACCGATCATAGCGATAAGAGAAAATTCTTCGTGAAAAAGTTGTAAAGCTAAAAGGGCACCAACGCCCGCAGAGGGCAGCGTTGAAAGAATCGTGAGTGGATGAATATAACTTTCGTAGAGGATTCCGAGAGTGATATAAACCGCAACAATGGCGGCTAAAATAAGGAGGGGTTCGTTATTAACAGTTTTTTGGAATTGAGCTGCAGTGCCAGCAAAATGTCCATGAATATCAGAGGGCATATGAAGAGCAAATTGTTCGGCTTCAATAAGTTGAGTGGCTTCGCTGAGTGAAACACCTTGCGCTAAATTAAAAGAAAGTGTTGCGGCAATGGTATTGCCTTGATGGTTAACGGCGAGGGCAGTATGCGTTGGTTTGAGCGTGGAAACAACAGTAAGAGGCACCATAGTTTCAGGGGATGTACTCACAGCCGAACCGTTAGAGGCACCTTTTCCTCCCGCAAGGGCATTAGCAATTTGGTTGCGGAAAGAAAGGGCGTTTAATGTGCTAGAAGTAGAAGAGCTGTTATTTGTTGCCGTGTTAGAAGAGGTGTGTCGTACGCGAATAGTGTTAGATTTTGTTCCGCCATTGGCGGATCCGCCTGCAATACTGACCCAGACTTGGGAAAGGTTGGAGGCATCGCGCCAAAGGGTAGGGTCGGCTTCCATGATAATGCGGTATTGGTTGGTGTGGTTATAAATAATGGAGGCGGCACGTTGACCAAAAGCATCATAAAGTGTGTTGCCTAAAAGTTGGGGGGTTATTTTTACCCGTGCAGAGGCATCGCGGTTAATAAAAGTTGTGAGAGCACTTCCTTGGGTTTGAACGTCAGACGAGAGATCGGTTAATTCTGGACATTTGCGCAGAGCGTCTAATAAACGGGCTTGCCATAGATAGAGTTCTGAAGCGTTATCGCCGATAAGCGTATATTGGTAAGCCGCGTTAGATGCTCTTGCGCCTGTGTGAACTACTCTCGGATGGTGGAGAAAAAATTGAGCCCCGACGAGAGTGCGGAGTTTTTTTGTGAGGCGTGCCATGAGTTGTTGGGGAGTGTCGTGGCGTTGGCTTTTATCGGTAAGCTGCATAAAGACCGTGGCTTGGTTGGCTGTGCCGTGTCCGCCAATAAACGAGGAAACACTTTGAATATCGGGGTCTTTAAGAATAATACTTTGTACTGTCTTGAGTTTTTTGACCAGTGCTGGAAAAGAAATGGTTTGATCTGCCTGTAAATGCCCTATGAGTAAGCCGGTATCTTCGGTAGGAAAAAAGCCTTTCGGCATATAGACATATAGCACCCCGATCAGAACAAGGGTCAGAGGCAAACTGCATAAAACAAGCCAAGCGTGGCGGAGGGCGCAATTCAAAGAGCGGGCGTAGCCGTTTTGTAAGGCGTTAATAGCGCGTGTTAACCAACGGGCGAGACCATGCTCTGTGATAGAATGGGCAGGGGGGAGTAAATAGGCGGCCATCATAGGCGTGAGTGTTAGGGAGAGGGCTGCCGAAATAAGAATCGTTAAAGAAAGAACGGCGGCAAATTCATGAAACAAACGCCCGGCTAACCCGCCCATCAGCAAAATGGGTAAAAAAACCGCAATGAGTGAAATAGAAATTGAAAGAACTGTAAAAGAAACTTCTTGACTGCCTTTTAACGCCGCTTGGTAGGGGGAGAGACCTTTTTCGATGTGGCGGGCAATATTTTCGACCACAACAATAGCGTCATCGACAACGAGCCCTGTTGAAATTGTTAAGGCCATAAGAGACATATTATCGAGAGAAAACCCACATAAAGCCATAAAGCCAAACGTGGCAATAATGGTTGTTGGCACAACAATGGCAGGGATAATAACCATACGCGGTGCGTGTAAAAAAGCCAAAACAACAAGAATAACCAACACAACAGAAACAAAAAGTGTTAGCTGGGTATCGGCTAATGAGGCACGAATCGTTAGAGAACGATCAAGCCCTACATGGAGATCAACCCCTTGAGGAAGGGCTTTTCGTAACATGGGTAAACGCGCGATAATTTGGTCTACCGTGTGAATAATATTTGCCCCAGCTTGGGGAAAAACAACGGCAATAACCGAGGGACGGTTATTGAAATACCCTATATTACGAATATTTTCAACGCCATCGGATATTGTCGCAATATCAGTAAGGCGTACCGGGCGGTTATTACGCCACGCGATCACAAGGTCGCGGTAATCTTTTGCTTTGGTAACTTGATCGTTTGTATCGAGGGTAAAACGTGTGCCGTTTTGGTCAATAACGCCTTTTGGCGTGTGGGCGTTGGCAGAGGCAAGGGCGGCGCGAATATCTTCTAATCCAATTTTATAATGAAAAAGGGGAAGGGGGTTGATTTCAACCCGAATAGCCGGTAAGGCACTACCGCTAATTTCTACTTGTCCGACCCCTTGTACTGTCGAAAGTTGTTCTTGTAAAATATTTGTTGCGTAATCGTAAAGCTGGGGGCGCGTGTGTGTGTCAGAAGTGAGGGTTAAAATAAGAATAGGTGGTCCGTTAGAGTTGGCTTTACGATAACTCGGCGATTGCCTTAAACTAGAAGGCATATCGGCACGGGCAGCTTGAATCGCGGCTTCTACATCGCGTGCTGCACCGTTAATATCGCGATCGAGATCAAATTGAAGTGTAATGCGTGTGTTATCTTGGGTGGATTGAGAGGTCATTTCCGTGACCCCTGCAATTTGACCGAGGTGTCGTTCTAGCGGGGCAGCAACGGCACTCGCAATTTCTTCTGGGGATCCGCCCGGTTGTCGTGCCTGAACTTGTATAACGGGGAAATCAACATTGGGTAAATCAGAGATGGGGAGGCTGTTATAGCCCAGAATACCTCCGAGTATAAGGGCGATGGTGAGTAAAATTGTCGCAACAGGGCGACGAATAAAAATATGGCTAATTGTCATATTGTTTTGTAAGGCGAGGTGTTCAGAGGTTTCTTTACTGGGGTAAAAGTCGTAAAAATAGCTTACGGCAACGTTGGCTCCAACGGTCAAGTGTTAAGTAAATAACAGGGGTTGTAAAAAGCGTGAGTAATTGAGAAAGAGCTAACCCCCCGATAATAGAAAGCCCTAAAGGATAACGTAATTCAGACCCTGTGCCATTGGAAATAACAAAAGGAACAGCGCCGAGCATAGCGGCAAGGGTTGTCATTAAAATAGGGCGAAAACGTAACGTAGCGGCTTGACGGATCGCCTGTAGAGGAGGCATGTTTTGTTCGCGTTCTGCCTCAAGCGCAAAATCGATCATCATAATAGCGTTTTTCTTAACAATGCCAATAAGCAGTACAATGCCGATAATACCCATAATATCAAGGCTTGTGCCTGTTATCATAAGGGCAAGTAGTGCGCCAATGCCTGCCGATGGCAGGGTGGAAAGAATCGTAATCGGATGAATAAAACTTTCGTAAAGAATGCCTAAAACAATATAAACGGCAACAATTGCCGCGATAACGAGGAATAGTTCATTACCTAAAGCCCGTTCAAAAGCCGAGGCTGTACCTTGAAAAGAGGTTTGAAATGAAGCGGGGAGGTTCATTTCTTTTTCAACTTTATGAACAGCTTGTGTCGCTTCGCCGATTGTATAGCCCGGAGCGAGATTAAAAGAAATTGTGGTGGCGGGAAATTGGTTAAAACGTGTTTGTAAAAGGGGAGCTGTTTCTTGTGAGATAGATGTGACTGCAGTAAGGGGAATAAGCCCTGATGTAGGGTGACGTTTCGGACCCGAAGTACTCGCGCCAGAATTACCACTAATTCCTGGTAAATAGAGTTGTTGAAGTGAAGATAAATGTGTTTGAAAACGTGGGTCGGCTTCCATAATAACGCGGTATTGGTTTGATTGTGTATAAATGGTTGAAATTTGTCGTTGTCCAAAACTATCATAAAGCGCGTTATCAACTGTTTGTGGTGTAATGGAATAACGTGCACCAGAGGGACGGTTAAGCGTAATCCGTGCAACACGTCCTTGGGCTTGAAGGTCTGCAGTGACATCTGTTAAAGCGGGTTCTGCACGGAGTTTTTTCAACAGTTTGGGTACCCATTGTTTTAGGGCGTCATAACGAGGATCTTCTAAAAGTAATTGATATTGGGTTGCGGCAACTGTGGTATCAAGAGAGAGATCTTGTACAGGTTGAAGGTAGAGCGTAATGCCGGGAATATGGCTAGTATCAGCTTCAAG
>JAZLEM010000052.1:0-2925 GCA_045615245.1 Acetobacter sp.
TTGTAAAAAGAGGTAAGCTGTCTCACTCGTACGAATGGGGAAATTGTGTTGAATTTCTGCCCGTTCTTTTCCACCAAATGGTGGGTTGGCTAAAATTACGTCGACTTGGTCACGAGGTTGAATATCCTCAAGCGATTGCCCGAGCGTGTTATCGTGGAGAATATGCGGGGCGTCTATCCCGTGAAGGATCATGTTCATAATCGCAATAATATAGGCGAGAGATTTTTTTTCGACCCCGTAAAACGTGTTTTTTTGAAGGCTGTCAAGGTCGGCAGTGGTTTGGACGCGAGGGCGTAAAAACTCAAAGGCTTCACATAAAAACCCCGCAGAACCTACCGCACCGTCATAAATTTTTTCTCCAATTTTGGGGGATATGATTTTAATCATAGCACGAATGAGTGGGCGCGGGGTGTAATATTCCCCACCATTACGCCCGGCATTGCCCATGCGTTTAATTTTTTCCTCATACAGCGCAGAAAGTTCGTGTTTTTGGTCTTGCGACCCGAATGAGAGTGTATCGGCAAGCTCTAACACCTCTCGTAATGTGTAGCCACTATTAAATTTGTTTTTGATTTCGCTAAAAATTTCCCCGATTTTATAGTCAATCGTGTTTGAATGAGGGGCGCGTTGTTTGAACGCTTTTAAGTAAGGAAAAAGCTCGTCATTGACAAAAGTAATGAGGTCATCTCCCGTAAGGGTCTTGTCTCGATCAGGGCTACCATCGGGTTTTTTGGGCACTGCCCAAGAATGCCAGCGAAAACGTTCCGCCAAAAGGGGCGTGTAGCGTGTCTGTTCTGTTTGTAAATCCGCCTCGGTTTGCCGTTCTTTTTCAAGATCATCAAGATATTTCAAAAATAAAATCCATGAGGATTGCTCGGTATAATCCAGCTCGCCAGAACAGCCCGCCTCTTTTCGAAGGGCATTATCAATATTTTTGAAGGTCTGCGCAAACATTAAGAGAAAATCTTTTTATAAGTAATTTTTATAAGTAAAATGATAAGGATAAAGTAACAGAAACTCTCTGACAGCGCAACTTGATGACTTTGTAAGGGTGAGCTTTGAACTACGTGTATTGGTTTTTACTTCCGAACCACGGGTCATGACCCGTGGTTGGAGGGAGATTTCGAACGCCGATGTCATGCCCCCTGGCTGGAGATAAAATTCAAACGCGGGGTGTGCCCCCGCGTTTGTGAAATACTCCCTTTAGGTGTGCCCTTATTAGGCGTGGAGGATAATTTCCACCCTACGGTTTTGAGGTTCCCGCGTGTTGGGTTCTGTGGGAACGAGGGGGTTTGTATCCCCATAGCCCCGAATAACAATCTCTGAAGCGGGAACGCCGTTACGAATAAGCTCCGCCTCAACACTTTTCGCCCGTTTCACAGAAAGGGCATAGTTGTATTTTTGCCCTGCAGGACCCGGGGCGGCAGAACTATCGGTATAACCATTTACGTTAATGCGCGTGGTATGCACATAAGAGGTTGCATGCGCCGCTTCTACCACAATTTGCCGGGCGCGAGACGTCAGGGCATATTGGTTCCAATCAAAGAACACAAGGTAAGAACGTGCCGGCACAGGTGCAGGGGCTGCGGCAACGATAGGTCTAACAGCTGGCGGTTGTATGTGATGAATAGGCTGGTTATGGAAGGCATAACGGAAGCCCACAATAAACTGGTGGTTAAAGCGTTGATCAAAATTCGCGTGTCCGCCTTCGGTGCAGTAGTTAAAGCCGCCATTATAGAAAGAACCAGGTTGTCCGATCATGCGGTATTGGGCGGTAATTTGTAAGCCCGAGATACCGGTATCAAACGCCACACCGGCAATGCCTTGCCATGAAAACCCGCCATGTGTGCCCGTAATGGCGGCGATCATGGTGTTGGGTCTGTTATAGCGTTGCCACAAATACCCCGCACCACCCCCCACAAAAGGCGTAACAATGGATTTAATCCCAAAAAGACGTTCAAGGTCAAAGTCATACAACACATTCGCAAAACCTCCCCATGACTCATCGCTCCCATTGTGTTGAATCATTCTTTGAGTATGCGTAGTGGCGAGAATAGGAGGTGTATTGACATATACATTCTCATTTACACCGTTTCCGTAGTGAGAAACGGTAAACGAACATTTTCCGTCATTACAAGATATAGGTATAGAAAAATTATTAGCTCCTGCCCCCATAGGACCAAAATAGTAAACACCCTGCCTTAGCTTACCCTGCGTGACAAGTTCAGCAATACGAGCCTCCTCAAAGTAAGCGGTTACAGGACCTGCAATAGTTTGTATATCGTCCTGAGTTAGAGTGGGCTGCATTCCATTTTCTAAAGCTATTACTTGCGACGGGTTGCTGAGAAGGCCTACATAGTAGCAGTCCGAGCACGATGTCATTTCCTCATGCGTGCCAGCAGCAAAAGGCGTGTTATTCTCAGTATAGCCACCAATACCGTTTGTAGCGCCAGGGCTGCTGACATCCTGACCAGTCAGACCGTTTGAAAAATAAGGTGCCGGGCTCCCTGGAGCTAGTTCATTCTCAATTGAAATTGTCTTATTGATTGATTGCGCGATTTCTTGCGGGTTTGTTAGCCACTCTGGCGCTTCTTGGACTTTCTGAACGGTCATAGTGTAATTAGTACCTTGGTTAACAAACGGACTGCTAAACCATCCTTCATAAACAAGGTTTTTGTTTTCCCAGGTAGGTGTTGTTCCATGATACGGTATACCATGTATGCTCCCTGGAAAAACTATTTGAGTATTTGTACTGTCATAAGCAGAATCATAATTATCATGTGAGAAGTTATAGAGCCCTTCGGCTTCGACGCGCAGCCCATTCCCAAAGCCCCAACCGATAGCGCCGAAACCTGTAAAACCCGTGCCATGATGGACAGTAAACTTAGGCACGGCGTCGCCATTCGCTGGGGTATTGGCGTGGAC
>JAZLEM010000053.1:0-2716 GCA_045615245.1 Acetobacter sp.
GACTGGTTTCCCATGTATTTTTTGTGCCCATTTATAGTAGTTGACGAAGAAGTTGCGCCATGTTTGAGGCTGCATTTGTGAATAAAGGGCTATGAGAGGCATATAATTCCCATGCTGTGCGGCGATAAGTGCTTTGTCCCAGTTAATGATTCCCAGAGAACCAGCCGTGCCATGATATGGCAGAGATTCCCAAAATTTGAGGTCTGCTGACGGTGACTCCAAAATGGCGTTGGTCAAAACGGGGTGAGAATTAGGGTGAGAGCCACCAAATGCTTGGTGTATGTTTTGTAATTGCTGGTGTATGTTTTGTAATTGCTGGTGTATTTTTTGTAAGCCTTGTATTGTTTCGGCTGTTGTTTCTTTCATAGTCATGACACTGGTCAATGTTAATTTGTATTTTGCCCAATTGATTTTCAGTGGTTCTGGTAGTGGACCTGTCATAAGGTGATGTTGCTGTAATTGTTGTTTGAAGTTTTGTAAGCCTTGAAGCGTTCTTATGTTGAGAAAAGTATCTATTTGATCAACCGGTGTGTATAAGCATAGTATCAGAAAGAGAAGCGTAGGCTTCGACTCATATATGAGGCTAAAATCTCCCCCTGCTTTTGCTATAAACGCCATTTCAGGGGGGGTAGGTTGTTTGCTATATTCTTGAAACATTTTAAGAGTTGGTTGTGGTGCTGGTGTGGTATTGAGGTAGTTTTGCCATTGGGCTATTTGGTTGCGTTGGGTATTGATATGTTGTATGAGTTGTTGTCTTTCTTGTATGAGTTGTTGTCTTTCTTGTACCATGACTTCGTTACAGCCGATCATAAAGTTAGCGAGAGTTTGTGGCTGGATTTGGGCGTAGAGGGCATTGAGGGGTTGAGCATTACCTTGCACAATAAGCTGATTTGTCGCGGGGATCAGATAATTTTTGACGAGAACGAACCCGGGTATGCCTTGTCTGGCTTTTTGGAATTCTAAATTATCAAGTCCTTGTTGCTTGGCGGCGACGAGTGTTGGGTTTGTAAAACAGGTTTGAGCGTTGGGCATTGGATATCGCCCGTAATTTCTAACACCGCCTGTGATGTTATTCCAATTATTGTTCCATGTTCCAGATCCAGCACAACCAGAGAGAGAAACAGCAAGACCAAATGTTAATAAAAATTTGAAGGTGGGTGCACTTTTTTTCATGGGTCGATCTCCTCTGTAAAGATTATTTCCAGACGTGTTTTTTCATGGGGGCGTAACTATTGGTTAAGAAGACTTGATAGTAGAACGTTTCGGCTTTAGCTCTGTCTTTTGTTTCCTCTTCTCTTTGTTGGGCTTCTGCGGCGTTTTTAGCGATAGTGAGTGCGCGTAATTTCATGAGTTGTGTGGCGATATTGCCGATAAGCTGGTTTTGCTTTTGTAGTGCTTGTAAGTTTCCTGAGGTTTGTAGGTTTTGTATGTCGTCTATATTATTTGCCTCATTTTGTAAATCACTTTGTTGTTGAAGGTTTAATTGCGTTTCACTGGTGTTGAGATTTGTTTGTACGGTTGAATCGTTTTCCTGTTCATGAATCGTGTTGAGGGTTGCATCTTCGATATTGGGGGTCATGTTGATAGTCGAGAGTAATGAGATGGTGGGTGAAGGGAGAGAATAGAGGAGAGATGAGGTAGAGATGGGAAGGCGCAGAAATTCTGGGAATAACTTAGGCATACCAGATGCCTGACCGGTTTTTGTATAGTGACAGTGATTAGGAAAATAAGAAGAAGAAGTGATCGCCTCGCCCATGGCTGGATAAAATGCTGAACATGGATTATTGTTAAAATCATAAAAACTTTGAGCTGATTTCATGGCAGCACCTATGCTGCCGTAGACGAGTTGATAAATCGAGTGAACATTGTCTAATCGGTTGACAGTGTTATAAATATCATGGGCACGTGTCCAAAGAAACGAAGCAACTGCGAGGAGGTTTTCTAATTGAGTTGCAAATTGCTTTGTTTGCAAGGTATATTGAAGTTTTTGTAAGGCATGTTGCATCTGTTGCAAGATATATTGCATCTGTTGTTTAAGCCATTGTAGACCCTGCTCAATATACTGAAGTAGTGTTTCTTGGTGTTGTTTTGGGTCAGAGACTGTTATTGCTGCACTTTGAGCATAGCTGTGCTGCACAGAGCCCGCAGATAAACCGACCAAGATGACGCTGCTCAACAGGATTTTCTTAAGACTTTGTCTTTTTGAGTGGTTTTTAGTTTGCTTTTGGTGTTTCATGATGCTGACTCCAATAGTGTTTATTCAAAAAATTAAGGGATTTTTACCATGGTAGATTGGGGAAAAATCCACCATATGGGGCAATAATTACCGTAACCCACGTTTCATTTTCGGCTGCTCCGTTAAGCATGGCTGTCTTGCCTCGGCTGTTAATATTGGATTAAAAAAATCCGAACGCTAAAAAAGCGTTTATGGCGGGAATATATGTTGATTGCTTTTCTCTTTTTTCAGTGACAGATGATGTCTGGTTTCATATGCATTTTTTGTCCCCATTTAAAATAGTTGACGAAGAAGTTTTTCCATGTTTGAGGTTGCATTTGTGAATAAACCTCTATAAGAGGCATATAATTCCCATGCAGTTCTGCGATAAGAAATTTATCCCAGTTAATGATTCCCAAAGAACCAGGCGTGCCATGATATGGCAGGGATTCCCAAAATTTGAGGTCTGCTGATGGTGAACACATAGTTGCTTTTGACTCC
>JAZLEM010000054.1:0-4895 GCA_045615245.1 Acetobacter sp.
AACGCGAAGGTCTATCCCCGCGTTGAAATATCTCGAATGCCATTTCATGGTTGGTGCTTGAGGTTTGTCTTACTTCCGATAACCACGGGTCATGATCCGTGGTTAGATTCTGTTTAGAGGCGCCAAACCCACGGTTTGAGGAAAGTATCAAGATATTTTATAGAATAGATGGTGATGTAGTCAAATATAGTCATCAAATATATAAATATATCAAGTGCCTGTGCTGCCGAACCCGTTGTTGCCACGTGGCGTTATCTCTAAATCTGTGCATTCAAGCCATGTTGTGCGAGAAACAGGGGCAATAATAGCCTGAGCGATGCGCATGCCTCTTTCGATGTGAAAGACTTCTTGCCCTAGGTTCATAATAATGATTTTAAGTTCTCCTCGATAATCTTCATCAATGGTACCTGGCGCGTTGGGCAATATAATACCGTGTTTTAAGGCTAATCCTGAACGTGGTCGAATTTGCATTTCATACCCGGGGGGCAAAGCAATGCAAAGCCCTGTTGGGATGAGTGTTCTCTCTTGTGGCAGAAGTGTTGCGGAGTCAGCTGCGAGTAGATCCATACCTGCAGCTCCCTGAGTGGCGTAAGAGGGAAGAGGAAGCCCTACGGCGTGAGGAAGTCTTTTGACTTTTACCTGAAGTACTGGAGGTGTCTGTTCTGAAAGTGTCTGTTCTGGGGGTATGTGTTTCGATGGATTTTTCATGTTGAGTGTCTTTCCTAAATTTAATGGCTTAACTTTCTTATTTTAAGAGATGTTTTTGACGGCTATTTTAGCTTTATTCGTTATTTTTGATAAGATGTGATGACGCGTTGTACAAGACGGCGAGCAATCTCGGTTTTAGAGAGAGTTTGCCATTCTTCGACCTGACACTCTCCCGATTGGTTATGAGAGAGGAGAAAGATTTTATTATGATCTCCCCCCATGACATGGTGCGAAGAGCTGACATCATTAGCGATAAGCCAATCACATCCTTTACGGCGTAATTTTGCTTGGGCATGTGCTATAAGGTTTTCTGTTTCGGCGGCAAACCCGATAACAAGTTTGGGGCGTAAAGGGGAAGGTTGTGAAAGATCGGCTAAAATATCAGGGTTTGTAACTAAAGTAAGGGAGTGGTGGGAATCTTCAAAACAAGAAGCAGTTTCAGTTTTTTTAATTTTTTGCGTTTTTGGGGCTTCGACTCGCCAATCAGCAACGGCGGCGGTACAAACGGCAATATCATAGGGGCGCGTCGTCATTACGGTATGGTGCATTTGCTCGGCTGTTTCACAAGAGATGGTGTGGATACCTGCCGGTGGAGGAAGGGCGACAGGCCCGCTGATAAGGGTTACAAGCGCACCCTGATCGGCAAAGGCTTCGGCAATCGCATAGCCTTGTTTACCTGAAGAACGATTCGTTAAATAACGAACAGGGTCTAATGATTCGTGTGTTGGGCCCGCGGTAACGAGGACTTTAACATGGGCGAGGGGAGCTGTTTTTTGTTTTTCCGTGCGAAAAAACGCTAAAACAGCATCAACAATGCTTTGGGGCTCGGGCATACGACCAAAGCCGGATTCACCACAGGCGAGAGTTCCATAAACAGGGGGAAGAATTGTTACACCCCGTGCCGTAAGGGTGGCGATGTTGTGTTGTGTTGCAGGGTGTTCCCACATATGGGGGTTCATGGCTGGGACAGCGAAAACAGGGGTGGTTGTGGCAAGTAAAAGGGTGCTTGCAAGGTCATTCGCTAATCCATGAGCCATGCGTGCTAGGAGATTTGCCGAAGCAGGACATACTAAAATAAGATCAGCCCACCGTGCGAGAGTAATATGTTGAAGAGTGCTTTCTGCTTCTGGTGGTGCAAAAAGATCCATAAAAACTGGCGAGTCGGAAAGGGTTTGCAGCGTTGTAGGGGTGATAAATTTTGCCCCTCCTTGTGTAAGAACGCAACGTATGTTGATGCCCGCTGTTTTGAGTGGGCGGAGAATATCGGGTATTTTGCACGCAGCAATACTCCCGCTAACAATCAATAAAACAGAGTGAGGAGAAAGGGGCATCGTTATATTCTAAACGACTCGCGTAAACGACTCGTGTTCATAGGGGTAGTTGGAAAAGTCTGTCAAAATATTTTGAGACATTTTTAGAGATAAGAAGAGATAGGAAATGCGTTTTTGAAGACCTAAAGGCGCCATCCCGAATGAATGGCAACAATACCTCCTGAAAGGAGTTGATAGGTTACTTGGGAAAAATGCGCCTGTCGAAACATATCGGCAAGGGTTTCTGGATCGGGGAAAGTGCGGATACTTTCGGCAAGATATTGATAACTAGCCCGATCTTTTGCAACGATTTCTCCGATAACTGGTAGTACTTGAAAAGACCATGCCTCATAAAGAGGGGACAGAGCAGCAAGTTGAACTTTAGAAAATTCGAGGCAAAAAAAACGCCCGCCCGGGCGTAAAACACGCCTTGCTTCACGGATAACGGCTATTTTATCGGTACAATTACGTAAGCCAAATGCTATAGAAACGCGATCAACCGACATATCGGGGAAAGGAAGAGATTCGGCATCAGCCACACAAAAAGACAAAGACGAAACAAGCCCACGGTTAATGGCACGATCTCGCCCTAAAGAGAGCATAGAGGCGTTAACATCCGTCACAAAGGCTGGACCACCTTTGTTTCTAAGCCACCCAAAAGCAATGTCGCCCGAACCACTTGCTAAATCAAGGAGACTTAAACTCGGATGGGGGGTGAGTTTGGTGATAAAAATACGCTTCCAAATGCGATGAATACCTAATGACATAAGGTCATTCATAATGTCATAACGAGGCGCAACACTATTGAATACCTCACGGACAAGGTTTTTTTTCTCAGCCTTAGGCACGGTGCGAAAGCCAAAATCGGTTTCTTCTGGTATAGGAGAAGACGCTGTAGAGTTGGGGCGAGGTGTTTGTTGAGTCATGTAAATGTCTTTTACCTTCGTTGTTCGTATTGCCGTAATCATTTTTTACAACATGAGGAATGTCTTTAACAAATTTTTCTTATTTCTCATAGGGTAAGAGTAGTTGGCAAGAATCGTTGAGGCAAGGTTTTGGTGTGTAATTCTTTTGACAAGTTTGATTCTTTTAGAATTTGGTACTGTTTAGAGTTTGGTAATGTTGTGTCAAAAATATGGAAAAGTTATTTTCCTGTAAAAACCGTAAGGTAACATTGGGGAAAAGTCTTGAATAAGGGCGTGTTGTGGAGAGTATTTAACCGTGAAGAGGTGGTTATTTTTTTGAGATTTTTTGAGAGAGTACGGATTTTTTATTGAGGAGAGATGAAGAAATGGTATTGAGAGTTGTATTTTTGTTTGCTGTATGATATACAAACTAAAAAATCCGGTTTTGGCAGGCTTTGCTTTTGATATCGTTTGTGTGTGAAAGCCTCTTGAAGGGGAGTGGTGGGAGAAAGTACTCACTGAAGTTAAAAACCCGCTGAAATTAAAAATGAAACAGGGAACGCTAGGATTTCTGTTTTAAATTCAGTTTAGAGCTTGCACGCTTTAGGATATGGGTAGAGCATGGGTCAAAACTTAATTATGTTGAAATCATTTGTGTTGAAGTAACTGGGTAGAATAGAAACTCATGGCGAATATTGCTTCTGCGCGTAAGCGCATCCGGCAATCTGCAAAACGGAATGCTCGTAATACTGCACGTAAATCGCGTGTGCGTACTTTTGTTAAAAAGGTCGAAGTGGCTATCGCTTCTGGTGACCATGCGGCTGCTCGTGAGGCTTTGCGTATCGCTCAGCCTGAAATTCAGCGTGCTGCCACAAAAGGTGTTCTTCATCGTAACACTGTTGCACGGAAGATCTCGCGTTTATCGGCGCGTGTGAAAGCTTTGGCTACGGCTTAATAGCGTTTGAAGAGTTGGGTTGAAGCGTTTTCTCTTGTTTTGAGAAAGACGTTTTGCTTTTCTAGGGTTTGGTAGACTAGCTTGTGATAGGGTCATGTGCATGACCCTATCGTTATTTTATAGTCGTTGTGTTTTTAGAATTTTCTTTGTTATTTTTGTTTTGTCTTGGCTTTATGCAAAGAGTTTATGAGGAAATAGTTTCTTATTCTTTGAGAATGTAGGCTAAATTTTCTTGCTTAAAAGACAGAGCCTTACGGAGGTGCTTTGGCTTTTCTGCTTTTTGTACTCTTTGTATAGGTGTGACTTTGTGAAAATATTGTCATGTGAAAATATTGTCAAAAAGTCTCGAGGTTTTGTAGTCATTTTTAAAAGGTTTATAGTTAAAAGCTTATTAGGGCTTTATAAAGGGAATTTGAGTATTCTACTATTTTATACAATTTATTTTATTGAATAAATGTGATAAATGAGGTGAGGATATTTGAAGAGATGAGGTATTAGGGGAAGTCAAAAATGATAGCGATAGCCGATGAGGATGAAGAAGCTTCTCTTAATCAAGATGGTGCTGCAGGTGTTGGTGCGGACAACATTGAGGAATCGTGGCTACGGATATGCGCGTGTTTGAGGAGAGAGGTTGGAGACAGCGAATATCGGGCATGGTTAGAAAAAATTACGCTTGGTGCGATTCGTGACGATGAACTCGTTCTTTTATTACCCGATTCTTACTTACGAGATACCGTGCGCAATAGATATGGTCATCGTTTGTCAGAGCTCTGGCTTCAAGAAAATAAAAAAATACGGCGGGTTGAGTTTTCTGTAGGGCGGTGTGGTGAGATGAAGTCGGATCGTAGCCATGTCGTTCTGTGAGCCAAGGAGTTGAACAACTTGCTTGTCTTCCTAAGACCGCTTGGCCTCCGACTTCATCGTTTGTCAGAGCTCTGGCTTCAAGAAAATAAAAAAATACGGCGGGTTGAGTTTTCTGTAGGGCGGTGTGGTGAGATGTCTATGGGGGATTTAGGG
>JAZLEM010000055.1:0-1659 GCA_045615245.1 Acetobacter sp.
AGGATACGCTCTGATGTGGTAGTCTTACCAGCATCGATGTGCGCCATGATACCAATGTTTCTGGTCAGCGAAAGATCTTGTTTTGCCATTGTGAAAACGTATTATTAAAGTCCTTACCCTAAATTAGAATCTGAAGTGAGCGAATGCACGGTTAGCCTCAGCCATGCGGTGCATATCCTCCTTACGCTTGAAGGCACCACCCTGGTTGTTGAATGCATCGAGGATCTCAGAAGAGAGCTTGTCAGCCATGGTCTTACCACCACGCTTGCGAGCGTAGAGAATCATATTCTTCATGCTGATAGACTCCTTACGGTCAGCGCGGATCTCAGTGGGCACCTGATAGGTAGCACCGCCGATACGACGTGACTTAACCTCAACTTGGGGAGTAATGTTATCAAGGGCTTTCTTCCAGATTTCGAGAGCAGAGAGCTCAGAATCAGACATTTTTGCCTTCACCTTGTCGAGTGAAGCGTAAAAGATCTCGTAAGAGATGTTCTTCTTACCATCGTACATGAGATGATTAACGAACTTAGATACTTTTACATCGTTAAATACGGGATCCGGAAGGACCATACGTTTTTTTGGTTTTGCTTTTCTCATTTTTCTTGAAAAGTTTTTGTTTTCGTTTGGGGCTGCATTTTTGTTTTCTTCAACGCCCACTCTTGGGCATTTACTCAACCTTTATAGCTTATCCAACAAACCAAAACGTAGTTAATTTACTGTGTTTTTAAGTTTTGAGGGCTTTTACCTCAGACTGCGTACCTACGCAGCCGCGTTGATCAATAAGCTGTTATGGCTTACTTCTTAGCTTTGGGGCGCTTAGCACCGTACTTAGAACGACGCTGGAGACGGTTTGCTACACCTGCGGTATCCAATGTACCACGAACGATGTGATAACGTACACCAGGGAGGTCTTTTACACGACCACCGCGTACCAATACGATTGAGTGCTCCTGCAAGTTGTGGCCTTCTCCGGGGATGTAAGAGTTTACTTCCTTCTGGTTTGTCAAGCGCACACGTGCTACTTTTCTCATTGCTGAGTTAGGCTTCTTAGGTGTGGTTGTGTACACACGAGTGCAAACGCCACGACGCTGAGGACAGCTGTCCAAAGCGGGTGACTTGCTCTTGTCTGCAAGCACCTGTCTGCCTTTTCTAACTAATTGTTGAATTGTTGGCATTTTGTTAATTATTAATTATTTATAGTTTAATATAGTTGTCTTTTCCACACGAGCGGACAGAGTCCACTCCATATTCGGGGTGCAAAGTTAGTCACTTTCTTCCGATTAGCCAACAATTCTTACGACTTTTTTCAAAGAAAATGTGTTGTATAACATTTCCAGCATCAGTTCCCTACCTTAAGAAAAACAAAAGCGGACCATCCGAAGAGGGTCCGCCCAGGCAACAAGTATCCTATCACTTGTTCCTTTTTCTACTCCAACGCTTGTGTGTCCACAGCCACATGTGCGGCTGTGCCTTGATATCCTCCTCCAGCATCTGCATGTAGCGTTTGCTGTAACCATACTCATCTCCCTCGATGGGTTCGATGGGATGGTAGGTCAGCTCATAGTAGCCGCGTCGCACACATTTCATGCTGCCATAAACGAAGTGCGCATTCAGTTTGCGTCCCATACCCTCACCGCCGGTGATGATAGGTGTGTC
>JAZLEM010000056.1:0-2246 GCA_045615245.1 Acetobacter sp.
TCCTCAATCTTCAAACAGCCGTCCAACAAGCAGACGGACGCATGAAAGCCCAACAAGACACGAACCAGATTTTACTCGAAATTGCTCATCAGGTTCTTGAACTGCGTACTTTTCTCGTCTCACAAAATGCCCCAGAGGCACAAAACAACTTAAATAACACCACTGATAAAGCCAAATCAGAAGCCTTTACTCATCAGTTTATGCAACAAGCACAAAACCCAAGTCAACGTTTTGCCAAAGAACATTTACTCATGAAATCATATTTACCCAACTAATAAATTTAACGCGATGACCTGTATTGTTACCCAGAGGAAAACGTTGATCGTTTTCCTCTTCCTCTTGATTGTCTGCCTGATCATACCTCTCACAAGCTACGCGCAAAGCCTAAATGATTACGTGCCTTCTTCAGGAGGTAGTCTTGCTAATATGCAGGTTCTGACAAATACAATACAGGCTTTTATGAGAGTAACATCAACATGGAAAGAGGTTTTTTTCAAAGCAGCAACCGATCTTTTTTGGATTTTAGCCCCTATCGGTTTAGTCTGGCGTGGCGGACAAATTCTTTTACGTGGTGAAGGGATTACCGAAGCTCTCGCCGAGTTCGTACGCTTCAGTATCTTTCTCGGTTTTTATTGGTGGTTGCTGCAAAACGGAGTCGCTATGGCGACAGCTATCCTCAACTCCTTAACATCTTTAGCCCACAAAGCCAGCGATACAGACGGGATCGACCCTTCCAATATTCTCAATCTCGGTTTTACAGCTTTTAACAAAGTCATCGATCTCTATTACTTGAACGTCAGCTTTACCAATATCGGCGCCGATCTCTTGCTTTTTGCTTGTCTTCTCTTCGCAGCACTCTTTGCCTGTCTTTGTGCTGTCATTGCTATTCGTATTTTACTCGCTATCCTTGCCGTTTGGTTCCTCATATATGCCGGTATCTTTATACTCGGTTTTGGATCGACCTCTTGGACGTCCAACATGGCGATCAATTATTTTAGAACCGTTCTCGTCGCCTCCATACGCCTCGCTACAATTATCCTCATCGTCGGCGTTTTCAAAACAATTATTGAAACAATCAACAACACCCTATCAGCAACAACACAGCCTAACGTTGTCGGCAATCTCAATGATATTTTAGAGCTGCTCGTCACAGCCCTGATGATGTATCTTCTTATAAAAACAATACCCGAACTCTTAGCGTCTTTAGCTAAAGGTATTCTCGGCTCAAATAACCACCAGTCAGACCCTGCAAATGCCTATGCCAATGCCCTCATGCAACAACAGCTATACGCAAGTAGTTCTGCAGGCGGTGGTAGTAGATCATCAAGATCAGCGGCAGAAATAGAAGCAGAACAACAGGCTCAACAACGCGCCGCCTCTCTCATGGCACAGCGTGAAGCGGCTAAAGCTGAAGAAAGAGCCGCTAAAGTCGCTTACCAAAAACCAGAAAGCCCAAAACCTCCACCCACAACCTCAAGTTCATCAGACTCAAGTGCATCACACTATATTCACGGCGTAGACTTTGCCAATGTTAGATATCCCAATCCCAACATCCCACCACCAACTGACGACTAGCTTAACATTCCAGAGCCGAACAAGGTTTGCAAAGACACCGAATGGACAGCGTAACGTTAAGCTAAGACATAACCGACTACGACTACTTAGAAAATAGAAATTTAGAGCGTTTGTATTTTCCTAAAAATTGAAAAAATCACAAAAATCATTATTTAAGGAAAATCTAAAATGTTGAGAAGAACGAGAAAAGATTCAAAATAGGGAAGATGATGTTTTTAAACGGCTTGCACCAATGCATCCACATCAAAATTTTCTGTCATTTGTTCCGTGGCTCATGTTCACTTTTGTTTCTTCGTGCGTGCCTTTATTTATTTCTTCTGTTGGTAAATTACTTGTCATATCACGTTCAATCTGACGAATCTTCTGACTATCTGGATCTTGTGGTAGAGCACTTGTAGAAATTGTTGGCAAATCAGCTTCTGTTTCTTGTAGATCAATAGTCTCTCCAAGTACATTTTCTGGCGTTGCTCGTAATTTACCTCCTTGTACCATGGTACGAAAAAAGCCATCATCACCAGAGAGATTAGTTTCTACACCATTCCCCAGTATCCTCCCTATGGCTAGAAAATTACCACGCGACGTAGGTCGCACCGGCACATTTAACCAATTTCGTGTGTGCGAACGCAAGCTCGCGGCTTCGGCATCAACACAAGGCTGACCTGTAAGGCGGA
>JAZLEM010000057.1:0-4500 GCA_045615245.1 Acetobacter sp.
CCATGCTTAATAGAGGGCACGCCGAAAGCGTTCCCATAGAAGAGCATATAAACGCGGGGGTATACCCCCGCGTTTGAATTTTAGAACCACGGGTCATGACCCGTGGTTCGGAAATAAAGACCAACACCCCTGCTTCAAAAACAGACTCTGACAAAGTTATCAAGTGACACTATTAAAAAGAAGCCCTCACAAAACAGGCTTCTTTTTGTTTGTCTCCTTGGTTTTGTTTTTCAGAGATCTTCCTTCACTTCATATCATATTTAAAAAATTTTAACCTTACTTCATGTTGTTTTTTCTTTCCTCTGAAAGCTTATATTTATTTAATAGTTGTAGTAAATAAAATAGCTGTAGTAAAATTATTTTCATATTGGGAAAGACTTTACTATGCGTTTGCATTTACGTTTCCATTCTTGCTTCCTGACTTTTGCTTTAAGTTTTCCCCCTGTTATTGCCACCGCGACCACCATCTCAGGGCTCTATATCGATGGCGGTGCGGGCTATAACCTCGTGCAAGACCAACACGTCCACGCGAATATGCCTATTACGACGCTTGATTATGGTGTACAGGTACCTGGCTATGCTTTGCCTAAATTCACTGTCAATCACAACGCAGGCTTTACAGGCTTTGGCGCCGTCGGCTATGGCTTTGGCAATGGTTTACGCGTCGAAGCCGAAGGACTCTATAACAACTCAGAAGATCATTACACCCAGACAATAGATGAAGCGAAAAATTACCCCAATAAGAGCATTATTGACATACTCCATTTTAATAAAAGCAATAACCAAATCGTACAGGAGATGAATGGTAGCTCTATCAATCCGTGTGGTGATCAGACAAATACTTGTTTTCAAAACGCCAGTATTGTCCAGAAAGTAACAGAAATACCGGGTTACATCTTTTTTCCTCCAAAAAATGCAACAAATGTTCTGAACTTGTATGAAACCGCAGGTATATACAAAACACCCGTAGGAATTGTATTTGCTTTTCCACAGGGCAATAGTGAAGTTACAGCTAGTACTGGTTCTTGGACACCCCCCCCAGCCGTAAGCCCATACCTGTCATCAGCGAGTGCCACCACTTGGGCTCCGATGCGATCTAATTCCTATCAATACGATTGTAATGATTGCTATGTCGTAACTTATCAAACACCTGCTTATAGCCGACAAATAGAAGAAGGACCTCTTTCAACAGGAGAATCTGACCCAACCTCTTACCAATGCAAAGGAGTAGTGGGGACGGCTCTTGGCATGCCAGAATCCTGCCTCCTTGATTCTTGGAATCTTGCGACACCTCTTCTCAACTCCCCATGGGGCAAGGATGCTCAATTACTCGGTAATAATGATAAGAACATCGTGGCAAACTATGAGTCTTATGAGGCTAGCCTTATATATTATAAGGTTGACCATGGTATTCTTCCTAAGGGAATCTATGTCATTGGACCAGGAATTTATTACTCCGAAGTTTCGGCACACGACCATTCTAATAGTCTTACCTATGGCGTACCTATGTATAGTAGTAAAACCCACCATTACTATCTTCCTACCATAGATACAGGCAGTACTGTGCTTAATCTTAAAAATCTCAAAACTACAGCTCATTACGTGCCTCCCGGACCTAGAACTGTTCAATACCATGGGCAGGATCAATCCTATGGTGGATTTTTCAATGTGCTCTATGATTTTGACCTTGAACGTCTCTTTGGGGTAAAATCCATTGTCACCCCCTTTGTTGGTGGCGGTGCTGGGTATTTGTGGCAACGCTATAACAGACCCAACACCATGTTCGGCGCAATTACTGGTACTCATGGTGGCTTCGCATGGCAGGGCATTATCGGCGTGGCGTTTGATACAGGTATCCGTGGTTTACAAATTACCGCCCAATATCGCATGATCGGACAACCTGGTTCTTTTTATAATGGCGGCTTTACCTATAATGTTAGAGGAGGTGCTACGGGAAGCGCTGATTTTGATCAACGCTTTAACCACCAATTTATCGTCGGCTTCCGCTACGCTTTCCAGAACCAGCCTATCCACCACATTCAACCGCCAGCTGTTAGACCTATGGTTGCCGCAGAGCCTGCGCCTGTGCCAGCACGGTCTTACCTCGTGTTCTTTGATTGGAACCAATATGCCCTCACCTCACGGGCGCGGCAAATTGTGGTGGAAGCGGCGCATGCGACCTCTTACGTACATACCACCCGTATTAACGTAAATGGCTATACCGTTAGTTCTGCCACACCAGGACCTGCAGGGCAAAAATACAACTACGCCCTTTCTGTCAAACGGGCGAAGAGTGTTGAGGCAGAACTCATACGTAACGGCGTGCCCGCTTCAGAGATTGTCATTCGGGGCTATGGCGATACAAACCCTCTCGTCCCCACAGCTCCCAACACGCGGGAACCTCAAAATAGACGGGTGGAAATTATTCTCCACGCCTAAGGGCGCACCTAAAGGAAGTCATCACAAACGCGGGGGTATATACTCCCGCGTTTGAATTTTATCTCAGAGCATGGTTCATGGTGTTTTGTTTGGAATCTTCTTCCATTCCAACCACGGGTCATGACCCGTGGTTAGGAAGCAGTGCGTGCCACAGAGAATCTAACCATGGGGCATGTTGTTTACTTTCGAACTTTTTCCTCTAACCATGGGTCATGACCCATGGTTCGGAAATAAAGACCAACACCCCTGCTTCAAAAACAGAGGTCAAACCCAAAGCGTGAGACATGGCTAGGAAACTCTCAACACCTTATCCTTCGCACCACTATGGTAAAATAAGGCTTATTTTTATTAAATTTTTAACGAAACCTTTATTTTTTACTTGTTTTTTCTCTTTTAAGAGCTTAATTGTTATGGGTCTACAAAGAATAAGGTATTATTACCCCCCCCCTTATCATTTTGATAAAGGATGGGATGTGGGTCTCTTTCTAGCTATCATATATCAAGGAGACTTATCCATCATGCGCTTACGCCTGCGCTCTTTTCTTCTAACTTCCGCCCTAACTTTTGCCCCTGTTGTTGCCTCTGCAACAACCATTTCCGGGCTCTATGTCGACGGTGGAGCTGGCTATAACCTCGTCCAAGATCAACACGTCCACGCTAATAGCCCAGCGAATGGCGACGCCTTGCCTAAATTCTCTGTCAACCACGGTACAGGCTTTACAGGCTTCGGTGCCGTCGGTTGGGGTTTCGGCAACGGACTACGCGTCGAAGCCGAAGGACTCTACAATTTCTCTCACGATAATTATGACTCTTGGAGCCGTGGATCAGGGTCTGAGGTTTTATCCCCCTACAAGAACAAGAGCCTTGTTAAAGTCATACCATGGACCGGAGCAGGCTTTGATGGGCTGAAAAAGTATATGGGTGGTTACGTAACGGGTCCTTATGATCTTACCGTTCAAAAAGTCAGTGAAGCGCCAGAATGGCTAACAAACCCTAATTTCTTACTCTCCTCAAACGCTTATATGAACAGCCATAATCTTTATACTGGCTATGCAGGTCCCGTTTCAAATGGGGGGGACTACGGTTTTAGCGCTCGGCCACCAGGAGGGGATTACGATATACCCGATTTTACAAATGCAACTTCGAAGATGATAGGTTGCTCTGATTGCTATTTTGTAAACGTTTTTACGCCACAGCAGGCACAAGAGCTAGAAAATGGTGAAAATATAGTCAATGGCGCAGAGACTACTCCCTGGATCTATGCTTGGGCCTTTCCACGCTACATGGATCAGGACGTGATTACCATGATACAAGATGGTAAGCTACCAAAAGGCATTTATTATATAGGACAAACAGCCGAAGTAAGCCAATCAGGAAGCGTAAATCCTATAGTCTGTAACGATGGAAAATGTATCTACAACCAAGATACTGCTGCAGCGTTAGGTTCATCGAAGAGTTTTAGCCTGCAATCTTTCTATGTTAATACAAGGGACATGCAGCAGCAAGCCCTAGTTTCACACCACAACACGGACGAGTCTTGGGGTGGTTTTGCCAATGTGTTGTATGACTTTGATCTTGAGCGTTTGTTTGGGATTAAGTCCATTGTTACGCCTTTCATCGGTGGTGGTGCGGGTTACCTCTGGCAACGCTATAACAGACCCAACACCATGATCGCCGCCATTACCGGCACACATGGCGGGTTCTCATGGCAAGGCATTGCTGGTGCCGCCTTTGATACGGGTATTGCGGGCTTACAAATTACCGCCCAATACCGCATGATCGGACAACCTGGTTCTTTCTATAATGGCGGCTTTAACTACGGCACCGAAGGCGGACACGCGAATTTTGATCAACGCTTTAACCACCAATTTATCGTCGGCTTCCGCTATGCCTTCCATAACCAGCCTGTGCCTATTCAAGCACCGCCTGTTCCAAGACCTATCGTTGCCGCAGCCCCTGCGCCTGTGCCGGCACGCTCTTACGTCGTGTTCTTTGATTGGAACCAATATGCCCTGACGTCCAGAGCTCGGCAAATTGTGGTGGAAGCCGCGCATGCAACCT
>JAZLEM010000058.1:0-3845 GCA_045615245.1 Acetobacter sp.
ACCATCCGGAAGCAAGCCCAGGACCATGTGATAATTTCTATTTGTTCGAACGATTTGTTGCACTCATCGATTCACACACCCCAAAATAGTGCTTGTATATATATCCATTTTCAATATCCACTTCATGTTGTTAAGCTGAACACCCATGCCAAAACGGACAGACATTCATTCAATTCTTATCATCGGCTCCGGTCCTATCGTTATCGGACAAGCCTGTGAGTTTGATTACTCCGGCACACAAGCCTGCATGGCTCTTAAAGAAGAAGGTTATCGGGTTATTCTTATTAATTCTAACCCGGCGACCATTATGACAGACCCTAATCTCGCCGATGCAACCTATATAGAGCCTATTACGCCAGAGATTGTTGAACGTATTATCCTTAAAGAAAAACCTGATGCTATTTTGCCAACCATGGGTGGACAAACAGCCCTCAACACGGCCATGGCTTTACACACATCCGGCTTTTTAAAAAAGCACTCTGTAGAACTCATCGGTGCTTGTGCAGAAGTCATCGACCGAGCCGAAGACAGGCAAAAGTTCCGCGAGACTATGCAAAAAATTGGCATTGAAAGCCCAAAAAGCGTTATTGTCCACACTCTCACCGAGGCACAAAAAGCTATCGAGTATATAGGCTTCCCATCCATTATCCGCCCCTCTTTTACAATGAGCGGTGCCGGTGGCGGTATAGCTTATAACCGTGAAGAGTTTGACGAAATTGTTCTTGCTGGTCTTGAGGCCTCACCAACGACAGAAGTACTCATCGAAGAATCTATCCTAGGATGGAAAGAGTTTGAGATGGAGGTTGTCCGCGATTCTGCGGACAACTGTATTATTATCTGCTCTATCGAAAATATTGATCCTATGGGAATTCACACCGGCGATTCTATTACTGTCGCCCCAGCACTAACGCTCACCGACAAAGAATACCAACGCATGCGTAGTGCCTCCATTGCCTGCTTACGGGCTATTGGTGTTGAAACAGGAGGATCGAACGTACAATTTGGTATTAACCCGCACGATGGACGAATGGTCATTATTGAAATGAACCCACGCGTCTCGCGTTCATCTGCCCTTGCTTCAAAAGCAACTGGTTTTCCTATTGCTAAAATAGCGGCTAAATTAGCTGTTGGTTACACGCTGGACGAGCTCAAAAACGACGTAACGCTCAGCATGCCCGCATCTTTTGAGCCCACGATCGATTACATTGTTGTTAAAATTCCACGTTTTGCTTTTGAAAAATTTCCAAGGACACAACCGCTTCTCTCCACATCGATGAAATCTGTGGGAGAAGCAATGGCTATCGGGCGTTCATTTCCTGAGGCTTTGCAAAAATGCCTACGCTCTATGGAAATAGGGCTCCACGGATTAGATCCTATCAAAGCACCAGGTAACGGAGAAAAAGATGCCTTTCGTGCTGCTTTATCTCAGCCTAAACCAGAACGTATCCTTATGGTCGCACAAGCTTTGCGAGCAGGTTTGTCTGTTGAAGAAGTTTACGAAGTTTGTAAGTTCGAGCCTTGGTTCTTACGGGAAATTCAACGCATTATTGATGCTGAACGCCATATACAAATCCATGGACTACCTACAGAAGCCCAACCCTTACGCCATCTAAAAGCATTCGGGTTTTCCGATATTCAATTAGCGCGTCTTTCTGGACTGCAACACGAGGAAGTGACTCGTCTTCGTCTTGAGAAAAATGTCCTTCCGACCTATCATCAAATTGACACTTGTGGTGGTGAATTTTCCTCTCACACACCCTATATTTATGCTAGTTACGAGAGTGCTTTCTCCTCCCCTGTCTGTGAAGCCCCTCCGACAGACCGGAAAAAGATTGTCATTCTCGGCGGAGGACCTAATAGAATCGGTCAGGGAATCGAGTTTGATTATTGCTGTGTTCACGCCGCTTACGCCCTACGTGAGGCGGGTTATGAAACCATTATGATCAACTGCAACCCCGAAACAGTATCCACAGATTACGATACGTCAGACCGTCTTTATTTTGAACCTCTTTCTGCAGAGGATGTTATTGCTATTATTCATCGAGAACAATCAAATGGTAAAGTTTGCGGATGTATCGTACAATATGGAGGACAGACGCCTCTTAAACTTGCCCACGCTTTAGAAAAAGCAGGGATCCCACTCCTCGGCACCTCGGCTGACGCTATCGACCAATCAGAAGATCGTGAACGTTTTCAGCACATGCTTCATAAATTAGGCTTACGCCAACCTGAAAACGGTATTGCCCGCACATTAGAGGAAGCAGAGTCTGTTGCAGAGCGCATTGGTTACCCGATTGTTGTCCGCCCTTCATATGTTTTGGGAGGACGTGCCATGGAAATTGTCTACGATCACAGTTCTTTACAGCATTACATGCACGCTGCGTTACGTCTTACGGATCATGAGATCTCTTTTGCCCCTATTTTGCTTGACCGTTACTTAAACGATGCTATTGAAGCCGATGTTGACTGTATTGCCGATGGAAAAACGGTCTATATCGCTGGCGTTATGGAACATATCGAACAGGCAGGGATTCATTCTGGCGATAGTGCTTGTGCTCTCCCACCTTATACTCTGTCATCCTCGATTGTTAACGAGCTTAAAGCTCAAACAAAAGCTATTGCACAAGAGCTCAATATTATTGGTCTTATGAACGTGCAATATGCCATAAAAGGACAGGAAATTTTTGTTTTAGAAGTGAACCCTCGTGCCTCTCGTACAGTTCCCTTTGTTGCCAAGGCAACCGGTGTTCCTGTCGCTAAAATTGGTGCCCGTGTTATGGCAGGAGAGTCGCTTGAAGAGCTCTTAAAAAGTTTTTCCGCTGCCTCTCAAATGGCTTCCTCGCATGTTGCTGTTAAAGAAGCTGTTTTTCCATTTCACCGTTTTGCCGAAGTAGATATCCTTCTTGGTCCAGAAATGCGTTCTACAGGCGAGGTTATGGGACTAGATATTTCCTTTGAGCGAGCTTTTGCTAAATCTCAGCTGGCTGCAGATATTAAATTACCCACATCTGGTACTGTGTTTCTTTCTGTCAGAAAAGACGATAAACCCCACCTTCCCCATCTCGGGCGTTTGCTAGTTTCCATGGGCTTTAAAATAATCGCCACTCGTGGAACAGCACATAAACTCCGTGAAGCTGGTATTATGGTAGAAACTATTAATAAAGTGTTCGAAGGTCGTCCTCATTGCGTAGATGCTATCCGTTCTAGAAAAGTACAATTAGTTATTAACACAGCACAAGGTGCGCAATCTGTTTCTGATAGTTTTGATATTCGTCGATCAGCTCTATTGCTCGGGATTCCACACTACACAACAATCGCGGGTGCACGTGCAGCTATACATGCTATTGAAGCACTTCGTAAAAAACCTCTTGAAGTTGCCTCACTGCAATCCTATTTGAAGTAAAAATTTATTCAAAGTTATACACTCTCAACATCATTTTTTGGAGGTACACTTGCATAAAAACCCTATTACCACTCAAGGACTTAACCAGCTCAGAGATGAGTTACACAAACTCAAAACTGAAGAACGCCCTGCTGTTATTCATGCTATAGCAGAAGCTCGTAGTTATGGGGATCTCTCTGAAAACGCCGAATATCATGCGGCACGAGAACGTCAGTCCTTTATTGAGGGACGTATTCTAGAACTCGAAGATATTATTTCTTCTGCTGAAGTTGTTAACCCAGCTTCTCTTTCTGGAGATTATATTAAGTTTGGCGCAACAGTGTCACTGATTGATGAAGAAACCAATAAGAAAGTCAGTTATCAAATCGTTGGCATGCACGAGGCCGACATTAAACAAGGTAAAATTTCTATTTCCTCGCCATTAGCAAAATCACTTATTGGC
>JAZLEM010000059.1:0-9657 GCA_045615245.1 Acetobacter sp.
GGTCACATTTAAATCTTCTGGTCCTCTCCCCATCAGAGGTGACAATGTTCCACCCAAAACCTGATACACCCCTCGATGTACACCAGCACGCTCCAACGCCCAAAGGTCTCCTACCGTTTCAACCACACAAACAAGCTTTTGATCCCGCTCTACGTCAGCACAAATATGGCATGGATCTACCGTATCTAATGTTCCACAAACAGAACACGTAATAACAGACGACCCTGCTTGTTCTAAAGCCTGTAGTAAAGGAAACAAACGAGCTTGTGGATCACGCAAAAGATACAACGCCACCCTTCGGGCAGAACGTGGACCAAAACCAGGTAAACGTGCAAGCATGCGAATGAGATACTCTATCTCTTGGCTAGTCATACGATAAAATAACAATTACAATGTTTTAGAACGGCAACTTAAAACCTGGTGGTAAATTAAGCCCTCCCGTTACTTTTTTCATTTCTTCTGCAGCTTTTTCATCCAGTTTACGACGTGCATCAGCACACGCTGCAACTATCAAATCCTGTAACATTTCCATTTCATTAGGATCTGCTAAAGCTGGATCGATACGAATAGAACGTATATCTCCCTTACCACTTAACAGCACTGTCACTTTACCAGCACCAGATTCCCCTTCAATAGTCATATTCTCTAACGCGTTCTGCATCGTTTCCATTTTGGCTTGCATTTGCGAAGCCTGTTTCATCAAAGATGCAAGATTTTTCATGGTAACCCCCTATCGTTTAAAACAATACTAAACAACCACTATACCCTCACCTAACACTTACATGTTAAGTAAGAATCTATAGCGTAATCCCCTCATTATTTAAAATGCTCCATCTAGCGAGGAAAAGTTCACACCTGACGACTCTTCACGTAGCAAACCATAGTTATCAAGCTCCTTATCATAGACTTTATCCACTTCTGCATCAGGAAACGCTTTTAAAGCTGCCTGTACAAAAGGGTGCTTCTCGACTTTCTTACGACGAAGCTCAATAACTTTTGTCCCTTGTGTATCTAGCGTAGGCTGACCTGGAGAATCAGATAAAATAACACGCCATTGTCGACCGGTTACTTCTTCAAGAATGCGACAAAATTGTCGATCCACGTTTTTTGGTACACCCGATTCAACCCGCATAACAATCTCTCCGGGCTGAAAACTCACCTCATGGGCTGCACATCGTAAATGTCCGTGCAAAACTGGCGCACGATTTTGTACAAGGGCAACAGCCTCTCGCCAAGTTCTAGGAATAGCCTTATCACAAGAATCAGAAAGTTTAACAGAGTCAGTTACACGATGATCTCTTAAAAGAACACTTACATTTTCTTGACCTTTATCTGACACAGCATGCGACGACAAATGAGTCGTTTGTTCATGTTTTTCACCAATAGACACATTAGTAAGATTGTATGTGTCAGAATAACTATGATCTTTTCTATCCACAATATGACGAATAACTTCTTCAGGAGAAGGCAGGTCTGCCACGTAACACAAACGTATTAAGAGCATATCTACAGCAGCCCGACGATCAGATGTATATTCTAGTTCATGCACCCCTTTCAACAACATTTGCCACGTACGCATTAATATAGGCATTGTCATCATAGAGGCTATTTTTTCACCCCGCACGCGCATAGCATCAGACATATCCATTGTATTTATGAGTCCGGAATCTACCCGCAAACGCGAAATCGTATGTACCAATTCTAGCATATCAGCTAATATAAGCCCTGGATCTGTTCCACGTTCGTACGCCGTATCCATAAGGCTAAGAACTTGCACCGTTTTGCCAGTCAATACTAATTCTAGCATATCCAACACAACGTCACGATCCGCAAGCCCAAGCATATCACTTATTACTTGCTGACCAATAACACCTTTAGATTCAGCACAATCCAAACCATGTGCAATAGCCTGATCAAGTAATGACAATCCATCACGAACAGAACCATCCGCAGCACGTGCCACTAAAGCCAGAGCCTCGTCAGAAAAGTGAACGTGCTCTTTTTTTGTGATAGAACGAAATAAATCTATAAGTTCTACCTGAGAAATACGCCGCAAATCAAAGCGTTGACAACGCGACAATACTGTTACAGGAACCTTACGTAATTCAGTTGTAGCAAAAATAAATGTTGCCTGTTCAGGAGGTTCTTCCAAGGTTTTTAATAATGCATTAAACGCACTACGCGACAACATATGGACTTCATCGATGATGAAGACTTTCATCCGCCCTTGCACAGGGCAAAAACGGGTCGTTTCAATGATTTCACGCACATCATCCACACCTGTGTGCGAGGCTGCATCCATTTCTAAAACATCAGGATGTCGGTCATTCAAAATAGCGCGACAATTAACACACACACCACAGGGCTCGGGTGTAGGACCTCCTTTACCATCAGGTCCAATACAGTTTAAGGCACGAGCAATAATGCGTGCTGTTGTTGTTTTACCAACCCCTCGTACCCCTGTCAGCATAAACGCGTGCGCAACCCTTCCCAAAGCAAAAGCATTACGTAACGTACGCACCATTGGTTCCTGACCAATAAGATCAGAAAACGTAAGCGGACGATATTTACGCGCTAACACACGGTAATCTATATGCTCTTTTATAGAAACCTGAGGAGATAAGTCATCCTTCTCAAACAAAGCAGGTTCATTTTGTTCGAGTGTTGATAAACCATCAATTGCTAAACCTTCCCCCTGGCGTTGTTTCATACCTCACCCGAAAAAATAGAAAATACCAGAGAAAATCTTACACACACCTCTTAAAACACCCCGTTATAGAGTGAATAAAATTATTGGAAAGCTGACAATAACCCGAATGAGATCTTCCATGGCTGCTTCCTTCCGGACCTAACCTGTTTGAAAGGACATCCGTCTATTATCAACTTCCCAAGTCTTTATTTTGTGCTAAACTATGCCCTTATGTCAAGATACTAAATAAACGTAGCTTTCTCTACTCTTAACCTCTTTCATTTCAAGGTTTAAATTTACGTAAAAGAAATTGACAACTTTTAAGTGATTATAAATTTATAAGGAGTGGTTTTATGTCAATTTTTCGTTCTTCTGCTAGTCTACTCATCGCTTTTACTCTAATTTGCGTCACTCCTACTGTCTCACGGGCAGATGATGACGATCAACCTACACAACGCGACGATTCTGTCAACATTCTTCTTCGAAAAGAGCTTGCTGTTTTACGTCTAACCTCAAAGACAATTAGTACTCCTTGCGTCAATGCTCTTAAAAAATTACATGCAACACAAAACCTATTAAAAGAACACGAAGGAGACGATCAAAACCCTGATCTTGCCGTTGTTGAAGATGTTTTAGAATCTGATTTCGAAACAGCCTCTGAACGTTGCGCTGTCGATGTACGAGCTATATGTCAAAATCAAAAACCTTCAAAAGATATTCTTAAAGCTTGCGGAAAAATAGACAATCTTCCTGATGAAAACGAATAACATTTTTTACTTTTTTGTTTTATCTGTTTTCCTACGAAATTTTTCAAAACTTTTACTCTGTAGCAGCTTATTTATTCAGCCTCATGCAGCAGGTAGATCAAGAATCATCTGCACGCCTTTACGCGTTGCCAAAACAGCTGCTTTTTCCTTCGCCGTCAAATAACGTTCTGCAGCCTCCAGAGTAGGAGATTCCGACAATTTAAGAAGTCCAACCAGTTGTTCAACATCTATAGGGTCACCCACCTTACGATCTGGCGGAATCATAGCTAAATGTGCGTGCTGTAATGCAATATCAGCACGTAAAGCATGCATAGCTTCATAAGGCTCCTTGTCGACAATCTCATGCATATTTTGATCATGTTGTATACGCTTAAGCATATCTAAGACAACAGGAGGATTTGTTTCTTCTGGAATAAGCAAAAAACCTGATCGACGAAACTGTTGCCCTATTGTGCGGCTACTCGTCAATACAACTAGAGGAATAGAAAACATTAAACCTAACAGAATAGGTGTCATCCAAAAAAACAACGCAGGCGAAACTATCCATGCGCCAACGCCTAATACCATTCCAAAAACAGTAAAAAACCAATAATTCTTAATGACATCTTTTAATGATATATGACCATCATCTCGTCGTTGAACGTTCCACCCAGAATCATGCCCTCTAAGAATAGACAAAATATCTAAAGTCTGTATCAACATTGAAATAGGTGCTATTAGTCCTCCTATCAACGTTTCTAAAAAAACAGAAACACCAAGCCGCCATGTACCTCCACATTCATTTCTTACCTTACGATCACATAACATAGCAATATAAGCCAAAAGCTTAGGTGCTAGTAACACAATCATTGTCCCAATAAACACATTTCTTGCCTGTACAGGATCAACATGTGGCCAGTTCGGATAAAGTAATTTAGTCGTTCCAAAATATTCAGGATGATAAAAATATGTCTGTATAGAAATACAAACACCCACAAGACAAAATATCAACCACAAAGGTGAAGTAACATATGCCCCTATACCGACAATCATATGCAAACGGCTTACCCAATGAAGCTTACGCGTTGATAATACTCTCACATGTTGAAGATTACCCTGACACCAACGCCTATCACGAATAGCAATATCTGTTAAGGTTGGAGGACTTTCCTCATATGACCCATCAAGGGCTGGAATCATATGAATAGCCCAACCACCACGACGCATCAATGCCGCCTCAACAAAATCATGGCTCAAGATATGCCCACCAAATGGGGGATGTCCTGGTATATGTGGCAAGCCTGCCTGCTCAGCAAAAGCACGTGTACGAATAATAGCATTATGTCCCCAATAGTTTCCCTCAGAGCCATGCCACCATGCGATACCAAAAGCAATTATAGGCCCATATATTCGACCCGCAAATTGTTGCAGCCGGGCAAAAAGAGTACTTCCTCCAACAATCATTGGTAAAGTCTGGATCAAACCTACACCCGGATTACGCTCCATTGCATCGGCTAACCGAACAAGTGTCGAACCAGACATTATAGAATCTGCGTCTAGTGTGACCATACACTCATAAGCCGCCCCAAAACGACGAATCCACTCACCAATATTCCCTGCCTTTCGTTCGATATTTTTGTACCTGCGGCGATAGAAAATACGACTATGCCCACCTGTTTTTTCTCGTAATTCTAGAAATGCAGCTTCTTCTTGTACCCAGATGTCGGGATCTGTAGTATCCGATAAAATAAACAAATCAAATGCCTCAAGTTGGCCAGTTTGTTCCAGACTTGTGTAAATTGTCTGTAATCCTGCCATAACACGATACGGCACTTCGTTATAAGTTGGTAATAAAAGGGCTATTTTACTCTTCAAATGCGGTAAAGCACCAGAACACTGAATCCCAAGCCCACGACCACCATGCATAACAAACGAGCAGAATCCCGCCACTGCTGATGTAAAAGCCAAAGCAATCCACATAAACAATACACTAAACAACAGCAATACAATGATACCAAGCGTCGAAACACCTGTCTCATCCATCACCTTATGCGTACACCATGCCCCATACACTGTCATCAGTAACGCAGAACCAATAACCGCCAAGCGACGTAAAACAATACTATGTGGCGAAGTAACAGGTTTACCCTTTCTCCCTTTCATATCTGGAGGATTACGCAAATCCTGCACAGGCATATCTAAAGGTGCCTCTGGAGGAAGCGTAGGAAAGTGTAGTAACATCCTGTCCGAAAATTTTTGTTTAATTATGGTGTCCACCGGTACAACCATTGCTCAGATATCGGACCATTTTCTGTTTCCAGAGTAGCGCTTAGATCAGATACCTTAGCATCACCGGGTACAAACTCAAATGTAGCACGCCACCCGTTAATCTCCGGGTTCGACTTCACCACGACATTACGTATTGTACCAGCTGAAGCCTTAGGTGTAATATGAAAACGTGTGTCTTTTGGTAAATGACTAAAAAGATCCCCTGTAAAATCTATGCAAAAGAAACGGGAATCTCCTTTATCCACTACGGCTCCTACACGCGTTGCCCCAATTCTAGCCAAGGTTGTCGGAAAAGGAACATCCCACCCCCAATACATACGATAAGTATACGTATATTCCCGCCCAGCACGCAAAGCTTCTTTAGGTCGCCAAAACGATACAATATTATCATTAACTTCATTAGGTGTAGGAATTTCCACCAACTCTACCCAACCAGACCCCCAATCTCCAATAGGCTCGATCCATAAAGAAGGACGCTTTTCATAATGAAGTGTTAAGTCTTCAAAATCATAAAAAGCACGCCTCCGTTGCATTAACCCAAACCCTTGCGGTGATATATCAGAAAAAGTCGAGAATTGAAGATCTAATGGATTACAAAGTGGGCGAAAAAGTTGCTGCCCTGAACCGGTCCACATTTGCAAGGCTTCACTATCATGCGCTGCAGGACGCCAATCATCAACATGGCTATGATCATTGACACCAAAATAATACATGCTTGTTAATGGAGCAATACCAGACTGACTAATAACTGTACGAGGAAATAATGATGTTTGGACATCAAATACCGTAGGGTCACCTGGACGGATCGTAAACCGAAAAGCGCCTGTTAGCGAAGGACTGTCTAACAAAGCATAAACCACCATTGCTTGAACACCTGGGCGTGGTTTTTCTAACCAAAACGCACGAAAAATAGCAAATTCCTCACCTTTTGGATCACCGGTGCCATTAGCAAAGCCACGTGCATAAAGACCATAAATCTGTCCTTTTGCAACAGCTCGAAAATAGGACGCACCTAAAAAAACACAAAACTCCTCTTTAACGTTAGGTGTATTGATTGCTGAACGTAAGCGAAAACCCGCAAACCCTAAATCAGCATCAACTTTTAATGCCGGTTCAGCATAAGTAAATAAATCAGATGAATAAGGAACTATACGCGATCGACCGTTAACCACCTCGTAGATCGCAACACGTGGTCGATAGAGAAACCCGCGCGGAAAGAACTCCACATCGAAATCTAAATTATCTGTAGCCCACAAAGCACATTCATGTTTATACGCAATACCACGATATTGGTCAAATGTTAAATTTCTAATCGCTTTAGGTAAATGTTGTTCTGGCTCCCGATAAGGTGAAGTCGACAACTTACGAGCAATTTGGATAACAGTACTATCATCAAAAGCGCCGATCGCATCCTCAATGTTTCCAGCTCGTGCGGCATGTGCCAATCCATCCGTCATAGAAAATAGTGCTGCTCCAACCCCTGCACGAACAACATCACGCCGTTTCAGCTTTCCTAACACACCTCATCTCCCAACACGAACCGAACTTTATATACCAACATTTCACACATCATAGTGAATTATTTTACGCATTTATTTTATTAGAAATCATCCTCTAAAATATCGTGATCATTAACACCCATCATAGCTTCAGCTACAACACCAGCATGTTCTCGGACTTTCTGTTCAATCGATACAGCCATTTCTGGATGATCTCGCAAAAACTGCTTAGCATTTTCACGTCCTTGACCAATACGCTGACTATCATAGGAAAACCAGGAACCAGATTTTTCAACCACCCCAGCCTTTACACCTAAATCTATTAACTCACCTACTTTGCTAATCCCCTCACCATACATGATATCAAACTCAACTTGTCGAAATGGTGGTGCCATTTTATTTTTTACAACCTTAACACGTGTCTGATTTCCTAAAATCTCATCTTTATCTTTTATAGAACCAACGCGACGAATATCCATGCGAATAGAAGAATAAAATTTAAGTGCATTACCACCCGTTGTTGTTTCCGGGTTACCAAACATAACCCCAATTTTAAGACGAATCTGATTCAAAAAAATCATGAGAGTGTTTGAACGTGCTACTGTACCCGTTAATTTACGAAGCGCTTGGCTCATCAACCGTGCATGCAAACCAACATGACTATCCCCCATATCACCCTCAAGCTCAGCCCGAGGGACAAGAGCTGCCACACTATCCACTACCAAAACATCTACCGCACCAGAACGCACAAGTGTGTCTGCAATTTCAAGCGCTTGCTCACCCGCATCTGGCTGACTAATTAATAAGTTATCGACATCTACTCCTAACTTTTTGGCATAACCCGGGTCTAACGCATGTTCTGCATCGATGAAAGCACAAGTTCCCCCATTTTTTTGAGCTTCAGCAATCACGTGTAAAGCAAGTGTCGTTTTACCAGAACTTTCTGGTCCGTAAATTTCTACCACACGACCGCGTGGTAAACCGCCAATACCCAACGCTATATCTAACCCTAAAGACCCTGTAGAAATAACGTCCCCTTGCTCTTTTGGACGCTGTCCAAGACGCATAACAGATCCTTTACCAAAGGCACGTTCAATCTGACTTAATGCACCTTCAAGAGCTTTTGCTTTATCCATTACATATTCCTCTTTTTCTATTCATCTCATCATATCTCTATATACAAACAGAGTTTAAAGAAAACTATACATGACTTATCTAAGATATCATTTAAGATATCATTCTTTTCCTTATTCTCATATCGCAAATAAGAACCTCTATCAGAACTACTGACCAATATACCAACATAAATATTCCCAAAGAATACACTTAATGCCTATGAATCATAGGTAAGGCTAAACCTTCTCCTCTGGGATCTGTCCAAGCAAAACAACGTGCTGTATCACCCGGTAAACCTGCAGGACAAGACACACTATTAGCTCTTCCGCTTCCTTTGAGAAACTTAGGACGTTCTCCCGTGACCGCTGCACGCAAAGCAAGAGCCGCTGCATCTGCTGCCATATTTTGACCAGAAGCTGCCGCTACAGCACGAAACTCCTGTTTTCCTATATGGGCTATACCCGCGGGAAAAAGAGGTTTTGGCGCTCGCGAAGGAGATGCCGCCAGCACAATCCCTGTAGATCCGGCAACGCGTCCTGTCCCAAAAAGATTATTCATACTTAAAACACAAGCAACGGTCTCACCAAAACGATCTGTAACAACATAACTCGTTGATGCAGGTAAAGGCGCTAAAGACGTTCCTTGAGGAAAACGCCTTGTATCTAACATATGCTGAACAGCAGAAAGAGGCATAGCCTGACCTTTATTCAACTGGCGCCATCCTGCCACAACCTGATTAGCATATATCTTTCCGTTAGAAAGATAACGTGCTGCCATACCCAACCCACCATCCGCTGGTGGCGGTAAAAAACTAAGATCAACACCATTTTGACGCGCTACCAGAGGTTTCTCTACCCTTACAAGAGATCGACGCAAATCCTGAATTGTTAAAGCCCCACCTGCAGCATCTGCATCTGCCACAAAAGTTTGCCCTAGTACACCTCCATAAAGATCGCCAACACCTGCCGTACGCAAACGTTCAAGAGAACCAGAAAGGCGTGTCTGCACTAAAATATCATTTTCTTTAAGAGCAGTACCGTCACTTCGTGCAAAAATAGCTCGTGCATTATTATCCGCAAATAATGCACTCTGCACAACGGCAAGATCTGAAGCCAATAAGCGGCTTACGGGAACACCTTGCGATGCCAAATTTTGTGCAGGAGTAAACAAATCAGCCAATTGCACGCTACCATAACGTAGCTGGAGCACAAACAAACCACGTGCTAACATCGGCACTGCTGCTGGTCGATCACCCTTTCCTTCTGTATCACTTCCCACGCGTGGTAAAAATTCAAAAGCACGACCTACAGAATCACCT
>JAZLEM010000060.1:0-8754 GCA_045615245.1 Acetobacter sp.
ATATCATGATCAAGTAATGGTCTATCATCCACCGCTCCCATGACTTCTGCACCATAGAGATCACAAATAATACGTTCGTAGAAAGAAGCGACTTCCCTCACTGGAGATAAAGCAGGATAACGTCCGTTTTCAAGAGCAAGAGTTGCGACAAGAGGTTGACCTTCATCTAAAAACACGGCATGAATATCTTGCCCATCACAGCATAACCCCATCAATAGCAACGGGTCTTTCTCAAGTACGTGTATAAGATGACACCACCCAGATTCATCAAATCTAAAACGCCATGGCGTCGGCGTTGGCTCTGCATTCCGTATCAACGATACGGCACCCATCACAATACTCCTAACATCATCGCAGACGGTAATAGAAATCCCATACCCGCAAGGAAAAAACAAGCTAGTTTTCCTGCTGGATCTTTAGGCCACGTCAACATCATAGATATTTGATCAGCCCCCCCTTGCACAACAACCAACAATAACCCGACAACTGTTAAAGCAGCTATACTCCATGACCAATCTGGCAGTATAGAAAGTAACAACAAACATCCGACAAAGGGTGCGTTAGGCGGAAAACATGATAAAGCGCGAACAGACCAGCCATGCTCAAGTGACACTCCACCAGCACAACACCATCCACTTAAAAACAGCAACGCAGCAACATCAGCCTGAACACCAACAGCAATAAAACCCAGTGCTAGAGGAAATGTTCGAATCAAGTAGCGCCCTCTCTTCCATCCAACACAACTTGTCAACCAAATAGATTGTATCCCCGCCGCAATTAACGTTAAAGAAAATGCTTCTCCTTCAAAAGAGCGCAAACGCATAGCTAATAACATCGTTGCTGTAGCTAAAGGTAATAAAAGCAATAATTGCTTGTCTTCGCTATCACTATTCCCAAAAGGAGCAAGTCCTGCTAAGACGATCAGACCACATGCGATTGTTAAGCCTGCTACAAAAGTCTCTTTTGGAAGCATTAAACCACATAAGACTAAAAATACGCCAACAAAACTTGTTTGCATCAGTTTCCAACCAGTATGTGCTTGACCAGCAGGCCAAGCAAACACACCTACCCCCCAAGCTAATTCGGCAATAAGTATGCCAACTCCTATAACAGGATTTTGTATAACACACGCCACCCCTGATAAAGCCGTCGACACATGAGGTAAACTGCGTATACCTTTGTTAACTAAAGGAGGATTTTCTAAAACAATCAGTAATAAACCAAATGATAATAAAACTCTGCCCGCACGCTGTATAGGATCATCTTGCCAAAGAGTTGCTACAGCATTTCCCATAGCTACTCCATTTGAAACAGGAAATATAAAGGCCATACATGTTAGAAAACATCCAAAAACAGACACCCATATAGCCCAGGTTCGACTACGCTCTACCGCGACAAAAGCAACAAGTAACGCGCCTATGAAAGGCCATACGAATACCAATGCCCCCAAAAATGTCGTTAACTGAACAGACACACTCATCGCTTATTACGCTCATCTCTATCGAAAATGATGTTATATTCTCTATTTCGCTCTCCATATCCTTCCATAAGAACAGACGTACGCGGTAAAATACGATGAATACATAAAATACCCTGTACCAAAACGACAACACCAACAAACCCTACAATACCAACAAACACACTTTTTTGTACCACTACCGCCATAAAAAGTAACCCCTGCACGCTTATTTGCAAACCTAGCCATTGCCATACAATACCCCGATAGCCCATAACGGCAACAAGCCCTATCATAAGGGTACACATTCCCGGGAAAAAAGCGCCTACCCCCTTTGTCGTCTTTATTTGTGTGCCGAGTTGCACGCCCATTTGAGCATCCATCTGAACACGGATTAACACCAGTAAAATAATAAAGACCAAAGCAAGGAAAACAACATTTAAACGGCTTCGTTCATAGTGTGTTTCCAACTGATAACGCAATAAAAATATTGTTGGAATAACACCAAAACAAACGGCCAAAACCGCAACACTTTCCCCTAACGGATTTAATCCTTCCAATAGAATAGAAGTAGCATTCGCCAGACCTAACAATGGGAGAAACCCTACCCCCCACGCGACTGTAGCCCATGCCAATAAAGGAACAAAAATAGCAACAAGCGTCACGGTATGCGCCTTTTCCCTTTAGAGATGTAAATAGAAAAATGTGCTTAAAAATGTACTTAATATATTCATATACTCATTTTTAAAAAATTATGGTGTATAATTATAAGCCATTTGCCATGCTAAAATAGCTAGCAAAAAAACTGTTCCTATTTTTATTTGCATCATTCTTGTAGAAGATACGACCGTAAAACGCGCACCAACCAGTAATAAAGAAGCGATCCCCATTTTACATATCCACAGCCCTACGCTTTCAATACATTGCCCGAACCATTGACTCACCCCCCCCCCCTTCCGGCATAGTCATAGGTACAGCTAAACTCGTTGGCCATACGATATCTGCTGCTAATGTTAGCCAACATATTTTGATACAATCGGAAACTAACAACCATACCCCTTTATCAACCCCTGTCAGAGATAAACGCGTATTATCATATTCCAACAAATCACTCCCCTCATCGTAACGCAATACCCCTATAACACATACCGCAACTCCAGCTAATACATAGGCAACACCATTCGTTAAGGGAGAAAGCGTATAAATTTTCGTAAGAAATGATCGAATACTATCCCCACCTGAAAGAAAAAACACCGGAACTAACGCTGGTAAAAGCAACCCTTCTCCTAACAACCGAATGCTCGCTTGTGTTGCTGAAAAATACCCCTGCGTTGCCAAAGGTAAAACCAATACAAGTGTTGCGCCGACTAACATACTACAAATGAACAATAAATTGGGAGCAGGAAATCCCTTTACTGTTAATGTGCATACCGGAATAAACATCGCTACAAACGCCACCAATACAAAAGCACAGAGAATAAGCAGCCTATTAAGGTCTTGACTTTCATCATGCAAGCTTGGTTTATAACACTGGTGCCAAATATCTCGCCAACGACTTACTATTGGGAAACTCGGCTCTCCTTTTAGATGTGCCGACAACCAATTTATGAAACCTGTCCATAAAGGTGCAGTTAAAATAATACATCCACACTGCACCATAATGGCAAAGATACACCCAACAAACCAGACCCATAATGGCGTTGTCGTATGCACAAACTCCTGACTCATGTACCCGCAAAAAGCCCTATAAGCAGACCTACTCCCAACAACAGCAAGATCCATGCCACACCCTGTCTATCATACCACAAACCACCCCGAAATATGATAGACCTTATCGTACGCAGTATAACAAGACTATACCTATAATAACGTATTAACAAACGCTCTCCATGACTTCCCCCCAATGCCACGATACAACGCCTTCTTAGACACCCCCCTAATAGTAGAGAGGCTAGAGCAGCGTTTATTGGTAAAACATTCCTCATGTCTAAATCGGTATCATATTTTTTTTCTCTTATCTCTACAAAAGGTGCTGCTTGTTTCCAAAGAGGGACAATGCTTATCGACTCTTTCTGCCTATTTTTCCATACGAAACTCTCACACACACTTACCAGCCGAATAACAGCTAAAAAACCTCCTATCATCAACATACAAAATATAATAGGGATTAAATAAGTTTCTCTATAAGGTAAAGTTATGACAAAAAGATTTTTATCCCAAGAAAGAGGCGATATAGGCACAGAACCTGCAATAATTGGACGGCTCATAAAAAGCCATATTTTTGGCAAAAGTAGAAAAAGCATTGCCCCACCTATACACGCCCAAAGAGATATTTGTCTGCCATATAGTCTCTCTTTTTCTACTTGCGTTTCTTGCTTATTCTGGTAAGACAAAGCCAAAACAACCCGTAGAAGTCCAAAAGTCATGCACATCATGACAATACATTGAAACGTTGCCAATAACAGCAAAACAAAGGATAAAACAGGTTTAATATCTGTCATCGACATACCAACTGCTTCAAGATGACTCCAGATCATTAAAAAACCACCTGACGGTGGCAAAACAGACCCCTGAAATACACCCAAAGCAACCAAAAAACGTTTAAAAAGAACAAAATGACCATTGCTTTGCCGTTGGGCAACTGCGAGCACAACTAAAAGCCCTAAGAAACAAGGACCAAAACCCAGCCTAAACGCGATACCAAAAATATCCGCTCCCTCAAGCGTTGAAACAAGGTTGAGTAAGAGATCACTAACGACACACCCATACCAAACCATCACAACACCGCACAGAATTTTTTCTATATCCTGCGCGTAAAATGTCCAAAAACACCCCCCAACAGCAACACATCCACAACACGTTAAAAGAGCGATTTGTATCATTAATGGCAAATGACCATATTCAATCAAAATACGACTTAACAAAAATATCCCTATACACACAGGCACAACAACGCTTGTTCCACGTTGATCGAGGATCGCCCATCCTGTTTGCACAATCGTCAGACATAAGAGAAAAACCGATAACGAACTATCAACCGGTACACACGCCGGTAAAACAGCAAAAGGAAGGCATAAAGCTTTCCAGCCCTTTCCTGGCAATAAAGCCAATGCTGTACCTGCCAACAAACCAAAAACCAACGGAGAACTCACCAAAAAGCCTAAGCCTAAAACAACACAGGCCAAAGTTTCCCTCTTAGAACAAATTCCTCCCCCAGCAAGAGCCAACACCAAGAGCACAGACCAAGTCAATCCATCTGCTCCAAAAATCGGCAGCCATGTTAACCCGCCTTGACATTGAAAAAGAGCCCCTAAAAAGGATAAGAGTGCGACAATCCCCCACAACGAACTCCACAACAAGTCACACTGAATATTAAAAGGCTTACGTAAAATAGGTAAAACACAAACAAGAGACACCCGGGAGAAGACAGATAAGCTCCCCAACCCAATGAATACCAATAAAAGCGAACAAAGGAGAAAAGACGTAAAAGTAAAAATAAATTTAACCCTGCTACATTATAGCGGTGTTTCTGACACCCATATATTATGACGAATAGTAAACACTCATAACTCTGTTGTAATTTTTATTATGCTGTTATACTACACTAATCTCATGTATTATTAAATAAAGTTAATTATCCGAAATTAAACTTGAACAGATCTGGACATTTTTTATTGACGTTGTGTTACTTTTATATTTTTACGAAACTCCCTTCTTAAAATATATCCCTTACCACTATTTTTCTTCAATATCTCTAATCTCTCTTAATGTCTCTTACAATCAATGCCATTCCCATTTTTTCAGACAACTATGCATGGATCTTACATGACACAGCAACAGGCAGCACAGCTGTTGTAGACCCTGGCGAGGCTGATCCTGTCCGTGCATATCTCGATATGCATGGCCATAGACTTGATTTTGTTTTACTCACCCATCACCACGCCGACCATATCAATGGCGCAGATACCCTCCGCCAACATTATGGTGCCCGCATTATCGGACCTACTGACTCACGCCTTCAAGCCCTTGTTGATTGTGTTGTACAAGATAGAGAACCCATTTCTTTAGGAGAAAACAAAGGTTACGCTTTGGCTACCCCCGGGCATACGCTAAGCCATATGTGCTATTATTTTTTTTCTCCCCCCACTCTCTTTTGTGGCGATACACTTTTTAGCCTTGGATGTGGACGTCTTTTTGAAGGAACAGCTGAACAACTTTATGAAAGTTTCCAAAAAATTTCTACTCTTCCTCCTCAAACAAAAATTTGTTGTGGACATGAATATACCCTTGCAAACGCTGATTTTGCTCTTCATGTTGATCCTCATAATTCCGCCCTTCACAAACGTATGATCCAAATCCGTCGTCTCCGAGCAGAAGGGTTACCAACACTCCCCTCAACGCTTGAGCAAGAAAAGCTAACCAACCCTTTTTTAAGGGCACCCGATGCCCTTACCTTAAAACGTTTACGCCAAGAAAAAGATGTTTTCTAACCTCTCAACTTTATATCTTTCCTATTTTCTTTCCCTTCTTACGTATTTTATCCACATCTTGTTACCTAGTACCTACTCAAAATCATCATTACCTGTTTTAAGTTAATATATCCCATGGCAAAATAGCGTCTTCAACCCGACGTGTGGTCACACCGTATATCTCTGCAATAAGTGCATCGTTTAATTGCAAAGGTGTTACCACTTCCACAACCTCACCATCCTTAAGCAAAACTAATCTATCGCAAAATCGCGTAGCTAAAAGAAGATCATGAATAACCACAACTACACAATGCCCTTGTGTGGCTAAAGAACGAAACAATGCCATAACAGCTAAAGCATGGGCTGGATCTAGTGATGCCACAGGTTCATCAGCAAGCAAAATAGGAGCTTCTACCGCAAGCGCACGTGCGAGCATAAGCCGTGCTCGTTCTCCTCCTGAAAGATGACACGCGTTTTGAGAGATAAAAGCCGATAATCCCACTGTTTCTATGGCACGCTCTACAGCTGGATGGGTTAAAGCTCTATGATCATTTTCTCCGTAGGGTAAACGCCCTAGCGAGGTTATTTCTCGTACAGTCATAGGGGGAAAAGCAAATCCCTCTTGGGGCACATAGGCTATTTGCTGTGCTCTTTGACGCAAAGACATATCTGCCATTGATTGTCCTTGTACAAAAATATGCCCAGAAACAACATAGCCAGAAATACATGTCAGCAAGCCGGCTACTGTACGTAATAAGGTTGTTTTTCCCGCACCGTTAGGACCAATTAAGGCTGTGACATGCCCTGCAAAAAACGAAACCGATACCTGTTTTAACAGGGGTCTGTTTGCTTCTGCGTAAACCGATACACAATCAGCTAGCAGCATTGAAGCCGACATCAAAAAATATTCCGCTGTTTATATAAGAGAAGGCGATAAAAAAACACAGGCACACCTAAAAGTGCTGTAATGACACCTAATTGTATTTCTGTCCGCCCTGCCATCAACCTTACCCCTAAATCTGCACTTAAAAGAAGTAACGCACCCATTAAAAATGACGATATTAATAAACGCGATGGTCTATACCCAACGAAAGGGCGCACCATATGCGGTACCATTAACCCTACAAAACCAATAGCCCCAGACACAGCAACACAAGACCCTACAGCCATAGCAACTCCTAACACAATTCGCTTTTGCACGCCTCCAATACCTCCCAATTGAAAACCAAGGCTTATGGCAACATCCTCCCCCATAGTGAGCGCACCTAATGCCGGCGCACAAGTCGCCATAAGAGCAATACCACCACACACACCCGGTAACGTTAACCAAACATCAAGCATCGTGCGATCGGTTAATGACCCCATCAACCAATGCACAATTTCAAACGTTGCATAAGGGCTCGGTACAAGATCTAGCACAAGAGCCGTGAGAGCCGTTGTTAACCCACTCAACACAACGCCTGCCAATAATAAAACAATCATCCCCCCTCGTCCAACAAGCCCAAGCAAGACGACCACACTCAAACCAGCACCAATAAGCCCTCCTAGCGGCAGTAATAAAGTCGATATTTGAAAAATCCCTGTGTAAAATACACAAACCGCCCCTAAAGCTGCTCCGCCAGAAACACCCAAAAGCCCAGGATCAGCTAAAGGATTACGAAAATAGCCTTGTAATATAGCCCCCGATAACCCTAATGTACCTCCTACGATAATTGCCAATAGAGTACGTGGTAGACGAAGCTGTCCTAAAATAATCCCTTCAATATTTGGCTTACCTGTGAACCAATCTATGAGGGTTGATAAACTATAAACAGCACTTTCCCCCCATAATAGAGAAATGACAAATAGGACTCCAACAACCCCACCTAAAAAACTATTAAACACCCTAGGAGAACATTTTTTCATGATTTTCATAAAGTGTTTACGGTAAAGAAGGCTGAAATGGCGGCAAATTTGTTAAAGAATGTCGTTCAAAGAGAGAATGATTTTTTGCCATAAATTGATCCCTTACACGACGTAAACGCGCCAAAACATCAAGTGTTTGTGGCAAGCCGCACAACCATAAACGATCAGGAATATCGATAAGATGAGAAGGAGAAAAAGCGACACGTAAAAGAGGTGTATTAAGCATTGCTTGCGCGATAGAATACCCTTGTGCATTATCATCACGCACTAAAAAATCGGGCTTATCACGTAAAAGTATTTCTAAGGGTACCCGACGCGCGACAGTACCAACCCCAAATGCTTTTGCCTCATTTCTTATGCCTGCATGTGTCATAACATCATCAGCAAGGCTCCCCACTGGCATAACAAACCCATTGGCTTCGTAAATAACAGCTCTCGGTGCAAAATCTGTTATAGGCACCGTCAGTTGCTTCATCCTTTTTTGAAAATCTGCCACAAGCTTCTTTCCACGCGCAACCTGCCCAACAGCCCGTGCCACACGCATGATTTGTACTGTTACATCAGACAAAGACGAAACCGAAGGCATAACAAGCACTTTAGTTCCAAGAACTTTTGCAACAAATTGCGCTTTAGACGCTTCGAAAGGACCTACCAACAACACCGACGGACGTGCCTGTAACACAGCTTCGATATGAGCGCGCAAAACAGGTATATGCTGCGCCTGTTGACACATAACAGAGATCGTACAATCACGTGCAAGATAACTTAAACCAACAATGTCAGCCTTTTTTGCTAAAAGAAGGACAAGTTGATCGGTACATACATCAAGTGAAACAATACGTTCTACCGCTAAAGTACTCCCCAAAGTAATCCTAGGCACCACAAGCCACAGCCCACACAAAACCCCACAAAAACTGCTCCACC
>JAZLEM010000061.1:0-2686 GCA_045615245.1 Acetobacter sp.
TTCATCTTGTTTTTTCTTCGCGTTTTTCATGCCCTGTGAGTGGCTTTGTTTTAGAAGAAATTGAGCCTCGTCTTTTTTCTTTTAATGCCCCGCAGGGGGCATGTCCTACGTGCGGTGGTATAGGTGTTGAACGATATTTTAACCCAGATTTTGTTATCCCTAATAAAACACTTTCTTTAGCCCAAGGGGCTATTGCCCCGTGGAGGGGAGAGGGGTCTGAGCTTTTTACACAGACTCTTGAAAGCCTCGCACACCATTTTGGTATTGATAGGCAAACCGCTTGGTGTGACCTTCCAGAAACTGTGCAACACGGTATTTTATACGGTGTTGAAGACAAAATTACTTTTAGATATTTGAGAGATGGGAAAGAACAGAAAATAGAACGTTCGTTTGACGGGGTTATACGAAGCCTGACGAAACGTCTTGCGATAACAGAAAACCCCCGTACACGAGAGGAACTCCTACGCTATCAGTCTGAAAAGCCATGTCATGCCTGCCACGGCGCACGCCTCAAACCCGAGGCTTTGTCGGTACGCGTGCATGATAAGACCATTGCGGAAGCTGCGGGTTTTACTGTCGCAGAAGCTTTGCCGTGGTTTAATACGATTGTTTCGGCGTTTCTTGCGACAAAATCTTACCAAAAAGCCGAAATTGCCCAGCGTATTGTGCGTGAGATTATCGAGCGTCTTCAGTTTCTGGATGATGTTGGTTTAGGTTATCTAACCTTATCGCGCAGTTCGGCAACCCTATCGGGTGGAGAAAGCCAGCGTATTCGTTTAGCGAGTCAAATTGGATCGGGGTTGACAGGTGTTTTATATGTGCTTGATGAACCCTCTATTGGGTTACATCAACGCGATAATGAACGCCTTTTAGGCACATTGTTTCGTTTAAGGGCGTTAGGCAATACGCTTATTGTTGTTGAACATGATGAAGAAACAATACGCAAAGCGGATTGGCTAATCGATATGGGACCAGGGGCAGGCGTTCACGGAGGGCAAGTGATCGCTGTAGGAACCCCCGACTCTGTTGCCCAAAATCCACAAAGTATAACCGGTGCCTATTTGTCGGGGCGTAAGCGTATTGAGGTGCCTAAAACGCGCCGAGTTGGGCAAGGTGTTAAAGAAAGTTTTGAGCAACAACAACAAAAAGAACAGCAAAATGAGCGTGTGTTGGTTTTAGAGGGTGCATCGGGGCATAATCTGCAAAATGTCACAGCCCATTTTCCTTTAGGGGCTTTTATTTGTGTGACAGGTGTTTCGGGAAGTGGAAAATCAACCCTTGTGATTGATACGCTCTATGCGGCTCTTGCCCGGCATCTGATGGGCACATCGACAACACCAGAACCTTATAGGCAAATAAAGGGTATCGAATGGTTAGACAAAGTCATTGAAATTGATCAATCGCCTATAGGGCGTACCCCGCGTTCTAATCCTGCAACTTATACCGATTTATTAACACCGATTCGGGAATGGTTTGCAGAATTACCTGAAAGCCGGGTGCGAGGATATAAAGCGGGGCGTTTTTCTTTTAATGTTAAAGGGGGACGATGTGAAGCATGTCAGGGCGACGGGATTAAGAAAATAGAAATGCATTTTTTACCCGATATGTTCGTGACATGTGACCAATGCAAAGGGGCGCGTTATAATCGTGAGACATTGGAAATCCGTTTTCGTGGTAAAACAATCGCTGATGTTTTAGCGATGAGCGTTGATGAAGCCGCTATCTTTTTTGCAGCACAACCGAGTATTCGCCAAAAACTCGTTGTTTTACAACAAGTAGGGCTCGGTTATATCGCTTTAGGTCAACAAGCCACAACGTTATCGGGGGGAGAAGCCCAGCGTGTAAAACTCTCTCGAGAATTGGCACGCCGTGCCACAGGGCGTACAGTTTATATTCTTGATGAGCCGACAACAGGCTTACACACCGAAGATATTAGAAAACTACTTAACGTTTTACACGCCCTTGTTGAGGCTGGAAATACCGTTGTGGTGATTGAACATAACCTAGATGTAATTAAAACAGCCGATTGGGTCATTGATATCGGACCAGAAGGGGGAAGTGGTGGCGGTCGTATTGTGTGCGAAGGCACGCCCGAAGATGTTGCCGCATGCCCACAAAGCCATACAGGGCGTTTTCTTGCCCCACTTCTAACAGTGTAGCTAATCTTATGTTTTTGAACCACGGGTCATGACCCGTGGTTCGGAAGCGAAGATCACCCCCATGGTTTGGAGACTCTCAACGTTTTTTATCCGTTTTTTCGTTGTACCATTGAAAAACCTTATCTTTTATTAAATTTAACGAAACCTTTATTTCCTATCTTGATTTTTCTGTTCTGAAATCTTATATTTCTCTTTAGTTTTTGCCGATGAAAGGCATTATTACCCCCCCCCTTATCATTTTGATAAAGGATGGGACGCGGGTCTCTTTTTAAGTTTTATATACACAAGGAACCCTTTGAATCATGCGTTTACGCTCTTTTCTTCTGACTTCTGTTTTAAGCTTTGCCCCTGCCATTGCTTCTGCAACCACCATTTCCGGGCTTTATGTCGACGGTGGGGCAGGTTATAACCTCGTCCAAGATCAACACGTCCACGCCAATACCCCAGCGAATGGCGACGCCGTGCCTAAGTTTACTGTCAAGTCGGATCGTAGCCATGTCGTTCTGTGAGCCAAGGAGTTGAACAAC
>JAZLEM010000062.1:0-2040 GCA_045615245.1 Acetobacter sp.
AGCGCTCCGATATATTGTCTAACCCGTTGTAAATCTTCTGGCGTATCAACACTATAGGGTGCCCGTGTAATACGTGCGCATCCTATACGCATGCCAGCTTCCAACGCGCGAAGTTGTTCAAGGTGTTCACGTTTCTCTAACCCAGATTCTGGTAAACAAACAAAATGCGCTAAAGCTTTACGTCGCCACGCATAAATGCCGACATGACGCCACACCTCTCCTTCTTCCCCCCAAGGAATAAGGCTACGTGAAAAATAAAGAGCAGGTGCACAATCCTGTCCGTCAAAAAAATGACAAGCAACCTTAACGATAGAAGGAACAGAAGCCTCGCAACGTGCAAGGGGTGCGACTAAAGTGCCGATATCAAAAAGAGGATTTTCCATAATCTGCATTATTTTATGCAAACTAGCAGGGTCAAAATTTGGTAAATCACCTTGTAAGTTAATAATTATTTCATAATGTTCGCCTTTATCAAGCTGTTGTAGAGCCTGCCAAACACGATCTGATCCTGACGGTAACAACGGATCCGTCAACACTGCCCTTCCACCCGCTTGGTGTACAACGTCATAAATCTCTTGATCTGCTGCAGCAACGACGACAGAAGCAAGATTTGCTTGTTCTGCCCTTTCCAAAACATGAAGAATCATTGGCTTACCACAAATATCAGCTAAAGGTTTTTGTGGTAAACGTGTAGACGCTAATCTTGCAGGAATAATAATAATGGGTGTCATAGACACTATTATACAAAATAAGGAATAGAATGAAAATTAGTAAAGCCTATAGTTATAAAAAACTAAAGTGCCAAACATAAAATATACTCTACTACAAGCCACTTTTCAGCGATAAAACTCAAGATATATACGTGCACAAAATATGGCAAAAGAAAGCTTTTTCAATATAAGCTTAAATACTGTTACATTAAAGAAAATATTATAGAGTATTCTTTTAGTAAAACGATCGGGTAATAAAACGATCGAAGCTATGAACTCAACATATTTGGATAACTATCTGATGGATTCCCCTACTGATATATCACTTTATACTGATATAGCTATTTTACTTGCTGATACGGCACGCACTGTTATACGCCCACTTTTTCGACGATCTCTCATATCATACAACAAAGAAGATACTAGTCCTGTTACAATTGCCGATCGTAGTGCTGAACGAGTAATGCGTACTCTTTTGGCAGAATATGTTCCAGACCACGGTATCTTTGGAGAGGAGTTTGGGCATAAAAATCCACATTCTTCTTATCAATGGGTATTAGATCCTATTGATGGAACACGTGCTTTTATTACCGGTCGTCCCCTTTTTGGAACCCTCATTGCTTTACTTAAAGATGGCATACCTCTTTTAGGTATATTAGACCAACCTATTCTTAATGAGCGCTGGCTTGGTGTTGCGGGACAGCCAACCCTCTTTTCTTCACCATTAGGAGGACGTATCGGCACACGACAGAATATTCACATTAAAGAAGCTGAAATGTCTTGTACATCGCCTGAAATTCTACAAAATGCCCCTCATGATCGGTGGCGTCTTTTACATAATAAAGTAAAACGTATGACATGGGGAGGTGATTGCTATGCTTACGGTCTTCTTGCTTTAGGGCAAATCGATTTAATCACAGAATGCACTATGAATGTGTGGGATTGGGCTGCCCTTGTTCCTATTATTCAAGGTGCAGGTGGCTTGATAACTCAATGGGATGGCTCCCCTTTACATGCGACTGGTGATGGTACTGTTTTAGCAGCAGGATCAGCAGACTTGCATCAAGAAGCAGTTGCTATCTTAACAAATAGATTTTAAATATTTTATCAAGTTTTGTTATGGTCTTTACTTAAAGACTTAGTCATAACTCCCGAACCATGGGTCATGAGCCGTGGTTAGATTTTATTGAGAGATACCGAGCCCATAGCTTAAGGGAAGTACTCTGAACGAGGGGTCATGACCCCGCGTTTGTAAGTCCCCTCTATAGGTTCGCGTTTACTTCCCTTAGGTGTACCCTTTATTAAGCATGAAGGATAATTTCCACCCTAC
>JAZLEM010000063.1:0-1962 GCA_045615245.1 Acetobacter sp.
TGTTCGCACAAAGTAGCGGGGGCAAAAATAACCACGGGTTTTACCCGTGTCATATTCGTTGGTAAGGGGGGTTTTACCCGTGTCATATTATTCGAGGGTAGAGAGGAGTTTGCCTGTTTGGCATATTCTGGCAATAAACACAAGGTAAGTGCTGCTGTCCCCAATGAAAGCGTTTTACCAAGCCCGACTTCATCGGCAAGTAAGAGGCGTACACAACCGTGATTGTTATAATGGCGTAAGACTTCTGTTAAAAAGCCTTGTTGCCACGGCTGTAACGAAGCCCCTTCGCGATAAAGCGGTGATTCAATTAAGGCGGCAGGGGCAATGTCTTTTACCTCTCCAAGCTCTTCAAACGTAATTTCTTGCCGTTTTCCACGGCGGACAATTTCTTGAATCACCACGCGCGGTAATTCTTTGGCGTGTTGCCATAAATACTCAAATTCTTCCTCAATCCATAAAATTCCTTCGGCAGAGGTATCTTCCCAAAGAATTTCGTAATGGTTTTGCCACCCATTGCGGGTTTCGTTCATCGAACCGATAAAGCCCACTTTTTGCCCGTCGGCACGCGTAATAACCCCAGCTTTTCCGTGCAAAAACCCACAAATATCATCGGGGGCAACCCGCACCACTTGCCCATGTTTTTGTAAAAAACGATCGAGCTGGCTATAACGTTGTTTATGGTAAAGCGCTTCGGCAGCGAGGGGCTTTTCATTCCACCGCCCGATCATTTTTGCCTCACGCACTTGTGCAACTTGTAAATCCTCAGGGTGAATATCGCTGTTACACACAATTTTAACATCGGGAATATCGTATAACAGCTCACCCGCCACTTCAAAAAGTGAACTCGTAAAATACCCCGCAATACGTTTATAGGCTTTTGCCCCTACAAGATGTTCTTTCAAAAAACTCTCTAATCTTCCTAATCGTGATGAAAAACGCCGAATAGTCATTGATATAGATTTCCCTTTAATCTCTGAAACTTAATTCTTGCAACTCTCTCGTTCATGTGTTGTTTGTTTCATGTGTTGTTTGTTTGATTTTTCGGATATTTTTTGGCACTTTAAGCGCATAACCCCGTCAACTCTTATCACCCCTCATCAATGCCCATTTTTATGCCCATTTTTATGATCAATACTCGCTTCAATGATTGAGAATAAATGAAAATTCAATAAGAATAAATAAACCACGTCGCTTTATGGCTTTATAGGATTTTTCAGCATGCCCTTAAGTTCTTCTTTAAATGCTTTAGTTATTTTTTGTCTTGTTTTTATGCCCGGCATTGTCTGGAACTTTATCGCCTTAAAAATTTACCCGAGAAGCCGTAGTTATCCTAATGCGAGCATATTCATTATACAATCGATTATACTCACAGTCATCACTTATTGTGTTGAATTTATGGGGTATGCCCTCATTTGTTATTTATCATTTTACTTATTGCATTATACGCTTCCGCCTATTTCCCCAGATGATTTATTACTTCAAAATTTTTCCGGTCCTGAATTTATTTTTGAAATCGTTGCCATATTCTTGGCAATGGTTTTAGCCGTTATCTATTTGTTTTTATGGAAACGATATTTTAAAATCGATCCGTTAATATTTTTTCTTCGGAAGTTCAAACTCACGCATGAGTTTAGTGGTTTAGATGTTTGGGACGATTCCATCGTCGAGCACCAAGAAACAGAAGATAAATCTGGCACAAAAGGGGCTTGGGTGCGCGTTTTTGATTTTGAAGACAAAACCATATGCGAAGGGCGTATTCGTGTCTGCTCACATCTGCTGAACGAAACAAAAGGGATTATCGAGCTTGAGTTACACGAGGCGACTCTTTACGATTGTAGTGAGAGTGGCGATTTTTATAATAACAACCATAAGAGAAAGGTGATTACAGAAAATAGTATTTTATATGTCAGTAAATCACGAGAATACGTTATCATAGAACTCTTAAAAGAAAAGGCATAAAAG
>JAZLEM010000064.1:0-4052 GCA_045615245.1 Acetobacter sp.
GCTTCAACGTGATGTGTGCGAAACGCTTATGCAGGATGCAGCTTCTGCTGCTATGTTAACAGTTGATCTTATTAAGCAGGTTATCGTTCGTCCTAGTGGAGAAGAGATCTCCTTCGAAGTAGATTCTTTTCGAAGACATCTTTTGCTTGATGGGATCGATGATATCGGACAAACCTTGCAATATGAGTCAAAAATCATCGATTATGAAAACCGTCAGCGTCAAGAAAAGCCGTGGATGCCTTCTATTGACATAAGTTAGTTATTGGATTTTGTTATGAGCATTCAAAAAGACTCTTTTAAGATTCTTGTTTTGCCAGGGGATGGTATTGGTCCTGAAGTTGTGCAGCAAGTTAGCCGTATTATTGAATGGTTAGAGGAAAACCGTCGACTCTCGTTCCATTTAACTTATGATTTGGTAGGGGCAGCTTCTTTGGCGGAATACGGTGTACCGATTCGTGATGAAGTTATTCAAAAAGCTTGGGAGTCTGATGCAGTTCTTTTTGGCTCTGTGGGAGATCCTCGTTGGGCGCATGTGGGTTTTGATAAGCGTCCCGAAGTTGCTATTCTGAAGTTAAGGCACGAGCTGGGTTTGTTCGCTAATCTGCGTCCGGCGAAAATATTTGATGCTTTAACCGATGCGAGCACCTTAAAACCTGACGTGGTGCGCGGTTTGGACATTATGATTGTGCGCGAATCGGTGGGGGGAGTTTATTTTGGTGAACCACGTGGTATTGAGGTTTTGTCTGATGGTAGTAAAAGAGGCATTAACACAGAAATCTACACAACTGCTGAAATTGAACGCGTGGCGCGGGTTGCGTTTACTTTAGCGCGTAAACGATTCAACAGGGTATGTTCGGTAGAAAAAAGCAACGTTATGGAAAGTGGCTTACTTTGGAAAGAGGTTGTGACTGAGTTACATCAGCGGGAGTTTTCCGACATCGTTTTAAGCCATATGCTTGCTGATAATTGTGCAATGCAACTTGTGCGCGATCCCCGTCAGTTTGATGTGCTGGTAACGGGAAATCTTTTTGGTGATTTGTTATCAGATCTTGCCTCTATGTTAACGGGAAGTCTTGGTTTGTTGCCTTCAGCAACGTTAGGTGAAACGCGTCCGGATGGTAAATGTGCTGCCTTGTACGAACCTATTCATGGGAGTGCACCGGATATCGCAGGGAGGGGTATTGCGAATCCTATAGGGCAAATATTATCCTTTGCTATGTTGTTACGGTATTCTCTTAACCTGCAGGAAGAGGCGTTATTGATAGAAAATGCTATTTCTAACGTTTTAACCAAGGGCTTGCGTACTGCGGACATTATGTCAAAGGGCATGGTGTGTGTAGGGACAGTGGCTATGGGTGATGCGATCTTAAGCCAGTTAGATCAACTTATAAGAGAAGTGTAACTTATTAGTTGTGTTAACTGTGTGAGAATTAAATCTAGTATCTCATCGGTTGCTTGAGATATACGCAAGCAACACTTATAAACGCTGTAACAAAAGGAGACGACTTCCTCTTCCAAATGTTCACAGAAATGGCGTCATGACTCAAAAACGTCAAAATCCCACAACCAACGCATGAAACATACACATTAGGTTATACCTATACGTACCCTGCACTCGTAAATCTTCAAGATATTTCTCTGTTAAGTTCGTGTTAGCTTTAGAAAAGCATGAGCGCTGAACTCTTTAAAAACACTAGCAAAACTACTATTTTGTAACTGTTCAATACAAATGTTAAAGCAATTTTTCGTAAATGCGGTGGCGTTTATAAGGTGTTGGTGTAATACGCTCAATAAGTTTTCTTAACCCGTCGTGGGTTTCTAGTATCCATCCTAATTCAATGGTGTGATAGGGCAAAACATGCCCTCTTTTCATGAGTTCGTCAATAATACAGGCAGGTAAAAGGGCACGAAGCGCTGTTGAAAGATATTTTTTTCTAATTCCGAGCAAAATAACACGCGCTGAGTGAAATTCATGATGGAAAAGACGGTTTAAAAGAGTAAGCCAACCTAATGGCGTTGGAGTACCTCCTAAATCTCCGTAAACATCAAACATGTTGGGTACAACAAGGGCAACGGCGGCAGGTTCTCCGTTAACTTCAGCAAGAACATATTGTTCGGGGCGTAAAACGGGTTTCATGGTTTTGAGCATGTCTTGAACTTCGTTTTTAGTGAGAGGAATATTCCCCCATGTGCCTTCCCATGAATCGTTATAAATATCACGTAAAATTTCAGCATCTTCTTCGATATGAGTGAGACGTAAGCCTCTGAAGGTAATATTTCCCATCCGTTTTTGAATATCATGGGGAAGGGCGTTAGCGCGTTCTGCAGCTGTAGAAGTTTTCATACAATAAGAGAGAAGATCCATAGCCTTGGTGTAGCCAGTATTTTCAATCGCTTGTCCTAAAAAGGAAGGGTGCCATGGGGTGTTAATCATTGGGATTTCGTTTTGTCCTTCTATCATAACACCAGATTCCCCATTGCTATTCAGAGTCCATGGACCCCGTATACGTTCAATGTGGCGTAATTTTAACCATTGCTCCGCGGCATCTATAAGAGGGGATACGCATTCTGGATGTGTTGTATCTAGGGCACCAAAAAAACCTGTTCGTGGTCCTTTTTGTTTTAAGGCGAGAGTGTCAATATGAGCGGATATACGCCCAATGGCTTGACCATTACGCCAAGCTAAAAAATAACACCCAAAACCATGGGTAAAAAATTGGGATTTACGTGGTGAAAGAAGATGACGCTCTTGTATATCAAGAGGTGGAACATATCCAGAAAGACCATCGTAAAGAAGGCGAGGGAGTTTAATAAAAAGTTCTTGTTGCCGGAAACCAGAAACCGGAGAGACGATAATATCACGTGCAGAAGACATTACTGCTTTTCCTTAGACTTAATTTACAATCAAAAAAAATTTCTATCTCTAAATGGTTTGTTTTTAAATAAAATAAAGTGAGGTAAATAATAAAATATTTTGTCATAATAGGGAAGAAAAAATGATTTCTGAAACCTCTCAAACACGTGTTTTACGTTCGATTCTGATTACTGGCGCCAGCGGAGGGATAGGTATGGCTCTTGCTGCACATTATGCTGCGCCAGGGTGCACCCTAATTTTATGGGGGAGAAATCCTCAGCGCTTAGCTGAAATTGCAACACGCTGTCGTGCTTGTGGTGCGCATGTTGTAACACGAGAGCTTGATTTACAAAACGGGCAAGCAGCTTTAGAGGCTTATGCTGATGACGACAAAACTTATGCCCCTGATATTGTTATTTTAGGTGCAGGTGTTGCCGATATTCAAGGTACAGAGAGTTTAACTGAAGATCCTAGTAAGGTTTTTCAGCTTGCACTTGTCAACTATGCTACGCCTATAAGCCTTGCAACGGCTGCTGCTCATGCTATGATCAATCGCAAAGGTGGGCGTATTGCCCTTATTGGTTCTGTAGCCGGGTTTTACGAGCTCCCCTTTGCTGCTTCTTACAGTAGTTCTAAAGCTGGTCTTGCTTTTTTTGCAAAAGCTGCGCGTTTAGCATGGCAACGTTATGGTGTGTCTGTTACGTTAATTGCCCCAGGGTTTGTGGATACTGCTATGAGCCAACGACTCGAATGTCCACGTCCTTTTCTACTATCACCTCGTTATGCGGCAAAAACAATAGCGCAGGCTATTACACAACGGCAAGCGGAATGCGTTTTCCCATGGCCTTTTAAGGTGCTTAATGTGCTTGTTTGCCTATTGCCGAAAGCTGTGCGGGAATACATTCTTTTGCATTTAGCTGTTGGGCAAAAAGAATGGAAAGATGGTTTGTAAAATAATCTCATCAAGAACAAGACAAGTCTTTGTAAAAGTCTTTATTTCTTCTGCTTGAGGCACGCTAGAAGGCGTTGATATGCCCAATCGGCTGTTTCGGCAATTAACGGGTTAGTTTCTGTACGGAGAGCTGTGACATAGGGTAATAGATCAAGATTGTTTGTGTTGCCGATAGCGATAAGAACATTACGGATAAAGCGATGATGTCCAATACGTTTAATTGGGAAGTCGGGAGGCCAAGCGGTC
>JAZLEM010000065.1:0-8053 GCA_045615245.1 Acetobacter sp.
TGCTTTTTATTTTGATATTCGTAAAGATGTATTATATTGTGACGCGCAATCTAACCCTGTAAGACAATCTGTGCGTACTGTGCTTGATATTCTACATCGTTTTTTAACGACGTGGCTTGCGCCTGTTTTAGTATTTACAGCAGAAGAATCTTGGACATCACGTTTTGGGCTTCAAACAAGTGTGCACGAACAATCATTTATGGAAATACCATCTGAGTGGGAAGATTCTATTCTTAACGAACGTTGGAGACGTATTCGTGCTATTAGGCGCGTGATTACGACAGAAATTGAAAATGCTCGTCAAGGTGGCATTATTGGTTCTTCTTTACAGGCAAAAGTATCATTGACACTTTCACAAGAAGATGCCGCTTTATTTGCAGGTCTTGATTGGAGTGAGCTTGCTATTGTGTCGCATGTCGAAGTGTTGGTCTCTCCAATAAGTTCCTCTCCTTATTTTGAAGAAGACGAAGGAGATATCGCTGTTGCTGTTCCCGTTGTCTCTGTTGCTGAAGGGGAAAAATGCATGCGTTGTTGGAAAGTATTGCCTGAGACTGGAACATCTCCCGGATATCAAGGGTTATGTTTACGATGTGTTGATGTTGTTGCCTCTATGTAGGAGAATACGTGAAAAAAATTCTTATCCCTCCATTTATTCCGTGGTCGTTTATTTTAGGTGTTATTGCCTTTGCTTTAACGCTTTTTTCTGACCAGCTGAGTAAGGATTGGATTCTTTATGGGATTGACTTACCAGAACGAGGGTCTATTCGTATTTTGCCTTTTCTTAATTTTACTCTCGTTTGGAATAAAGCTATTACTTTTGGTATGTTTGGTTGGTTGGGTTCTGCAGGACGTTTTGTGTTCTCTGGGGTTTCCCTTCTCGTTGTTTGTGTATTGTGGGTGTGGATGTATCGCACACCTTACAAATTAACAGCCATATGTGTAGGGACGATTGCAGGGGGTGCAGTAGGGAATGTCATTGATCGTTTTCATTATGGTGCTGTGGTTGATTTTTTGCACGCCCATGCGTTTGGGTGGTCGTGGTATGTATTTAATGTCGCTGATTCCGCTATAGTGTGTTCTGTATGTGTTTTATTGTTGCAGAATTTTCTGTTAGGTCATCGGCAAAATTCACAAGAACATGTAAGCTGTTCTGTTTCAGATGAGTGAAAAATAGATGAAATTACGCTGTGTCTCGACTCTCCTTATTCCATTCTTATTGTTGGGAAGTAGTTTTGTTATCAGTGGGTGTTCAGGAAGGGACGTCGCGCGGGCGTTCGGTCTTCAACGAGATATGCCAAATGAATATACGGTGACAACGAGGAAACCTTTGTCTATGCCCCCATCGGATGAGTTGGTAAAGTTTGGGAAAACCACTAAACAAGAGCAAGATGAAAGTGGACGTTTACAAGCGCTTGAAACACTTTCTCCTGATGTTGCTTTGAGTGGTACGGGAGGAAGTACGAGTGAAGGGCAAACGATTTTAATTAATCGGGCTATTAGTGCAGCAGATGTGCCTGATAATGATGAATTAGGTCCTGCAGCACCAACTTTTTCTGAAAGAGTTATGTTTTGGAAAGGAGATCAACCTGGTTCAGTGGTTGATACAGAGGCTGAAAATCGTCGTTTGAAAATCAACTTAGCTTTGGGTAAATCGATCACAAAAGGGGCGACCCCAACAAAAAACCCAACCAAGAAATAGGTTTGAGAGTTCTAAAATATTACTTTTGGAGGTTTTGTGACGAATATACCACTTCGCGTGCGTCGGTTGCCAGAAAATGTGGTTAATAAAATAGCGGCGGGTGAGGTTATAGAACGACCTCCTGCTGTTGTAAAAGAACTCATTGAAAATGCAATTGATTCGGGAGCTACGCGTATTGATGTAACCCTTAAAAAGGGGGGGATAGAACAGATTATCGTAACAGATAATGGGAGTGGTATGTTGCCAGAGGATCTGGCTATAGCTGTGGAGCGTCATTGTACTTCTAAATTAGACGATGAAACTCTTATAAATATAAAAACTCTTGGTTTTCGTGGAGAGGCTCTTCCATCTATAGGGGCAGCCGCGAGGCTGTGTATCACATCTCGTTGTCGCAGTATAGAACATGATATAAAACGTAATACAGATGAAGCTTGGCGTATAAGGGTTGAAGGAGGGATTCAAACAGCTTTAGAACCTACGGCCGGTGCTTATGGTACTCACATCGTAGTAGAAGATTTATTTTTTGCAACGCCTGCTCGCCGTAAATTTCTAAAAAGTCCGAAAATTGAAGGACGGCATGCTGAAATGGTAGTGCGACGTCTTGCTTTTTCAAGACCGCACATTGCTATACGTCTTGTTGTGGATGGACGCGAAATATTCACTTTGCCTGAACAAGATATACAAGCGCGAGCTGCTGCCTTACTTGGTATAGAGGATGTTGAAAACCTTATTCCCGTTTCTGAAGAATATAAGGAAATGGTTTTATCAGGAGTTATTTGTCCGCCATCAATGCATCGTGCTACGGCAGATGGGCAGTTCATACTGGTTAATGGTCGTCCTGTTATGGATCCATTATTACGAACAGCAGTACGAATAGCGTATAGGCGTGTTATTGAGGTGGGACGATACCCTATAGTGGCTCTTACATTATCTGTGCCTTCAGAAAGTGTTGATGTAAACGTACACCCCGCTAAAACGGAGTTGCGTTTTGCAGATGAAGTGGTTGTGAGATCTTTCGTTATAGGGACTATTCAACGTGTTTTAGCATGTGGTGCTGGAAATATACCCACAACAACCTTTACTTTTTCTCCCTATGAAAACAGAAGGAGTTACCCTTCTACTTCTGCTACCATGAAGCCTAATGTAAACGCTGAGCATGAACAAAATTTTTCTTTTAACGAGAATCGTCTCTCACTAAAACAAAAATCTTTTTTTTCTCCTGTAACGTCGACGTCTTCTATAGAAAATAAAAACTTAGAAAATAAAAATTTTGTGACAGAAGAATCTCCTAATGATATTGAGAGACCTTTAGGAATGGCTATTGCACAAATATTAGAAACCTATGTGCTTTCTATCGTGTGTGATGGTAGTATTATTGTGGTTGACCAACATGCGGCTCATGAGCGTCTGACTCACGAACGTTTGCGTGAGCAATTTTTAAGTGGTCGTATTGTGGCCCAAAGACTTTTAGTACCTGATGTTGTCAATTTGTCCCGTACAAGTGTAGAACAACTCTTGACGTATCAAGTCATATTAGAGAGACTCGGTGTAGAAATTGAAATTTTTGGTAGAGATTCGATCTTAGTCCGTGCTTTACCAAGTTTGTTAGGTACACCAGAATCTTCTAATTTATTACGTGATTTAGTCGATGAATTAGCAGGAGATGAGTACACGATTCCAAATGAAATAGTTGCTATTGATGGTAGACTCGATTCTGTTATTGCGCGTATGGCATGTCATGCTAGTATACGTGCAGGGCAGAGGCTAACGATTGAGGAAATGAATGCTTTACTGCGGCAGATGGAAGCCATGCCTTATGCAGGAACATGTTCTCATGGTCGTCCGACTTGGATAAAATTAACGCGAAAGGATCTTGAGAAAATATTCGGTCGCCGTTAGATGATTAGATGTAGATAAATTTGGATAAGGTGTAGTTTAGTTAAGGTATAGTTAAGTGAATATGAGGGAATACAATTGTTTGTTATAAACAAACCTCGTGTTGTAGCCATAACCAAGAAGGCTAATTGCCTTCGTGATAATTTTATTCTGTGAGGTACTCTAATCGTGCAGCAGATTCTGCTTCCGTTAATTACTTACTTACCGCTTGTCGGTGCATTGTCTGTCTTGATATGTTTTGGTGACGCTGAAACGCGGGATAAATCAGCACGTTGGTTAGGACTCTGGACAACGCTGATCACACTTGGTTTTAGTGTGTTAATGTGGGCGAATTTTGACCCTACAGTATTAGGGTTACAGTTTGAGGATCGCTTAACCTGGTTAGGTAAATACGGTGTGACATATCATACAGGGGTTGATGGTATATCCCTTGTCTTTATTTTACTTACAGCATTTTTAACACCATTAGCTTTAGTATCTGGATGGCATAGTATCAAAACGCAGACTCGTAGTTTTGTGATTTCTATGTTGCTGCTTGAGACGGCTTTGTTTGGTCTTTTTTCGGCACAAGATCTTGTACTGTTTTATGTTTTCTATGAAGCAACGCTTATTCCAAGCAGCCTTATGATTGGTGTGTGGGGTGGAGCACGTCGTACTTGGGCATCCTTACAGTTTTTTCTTTTTACGTTTGGTGGCTCCTTATTTATGTTGGTCGGTTTGATTACCATGTGGCAACAAGCTGGAACAACAGATATTCCAACATTAGTGCATGCGCATTGGGACACTGCTTTGCAGTGCTGGTTGTTATTGTCTTTTGTTTTGGCTTTTGGTGTTAAACTTCCTTTATTTCCTTTGCATGCATGGCTACCTGATGCGTATTCAGAAGCACCAACGCCTACTTCTGCAATGTTGGCCGGGGTCTTGTCAAAAGCAGGCGCTTATGGTTTGCTCCGTTTTGGTGTTTTGATGTTTCCCGATGCCGTGCGGTTGTTTGCTCCTTATTTGTTAGCTTTAGGCGTTATAGCGATCATTTACGCCGCTTTTATTGCTTTTGCGCAAACAGATATGAAAAAGCTTATAGCTTATTCTTCTTTTTCCCATATGGGGATGATTGCTGTTGGTTTATTTACGCTCACAGTAGAAGGTGTTGATGGGGCGATTTTTCAGATGTTATCGCATGGCGTAATTATCGTGGCTTTATTTTTCTGTGTAGCTATTGTGGCTTGGCGTGCAAAAACAGGGCAAATTGATAGGCTAGGGGGCGTTGCTCATCAAATGCCACTTTTGGCTTTGTTTGCTATGTTGTTTACAATGGCTAATGTTGGTTTACCGGGAACAGGTTCTTTTGTTGGTGAGCTTCTTGTTCTCATGGGGGCTGTCAAAATTTCTTTTTGGTTGGCATTGTTGGCAGGGACGACCTTGATTATGGGAGCTGTTTATATGCTCTCTCTCTATCATCGAGTTTTGTTTGGTAGTGTTAAAGAAACGATGGCTTTAATACGTGATTTAACAGCCAGTGAAATGGCTGTTCTTCTTCCTTTGGCGGGTGTTACTTTGTGGATGGGCGTATATCCCTCTAGTTTTATACGCTTGTTTGAACCTGTTGTTATGCAGGCTGTCCACGGTACAACAATGGAAATTTTCTCAGCTTCATTACACGTAAATGATGTAGGTGCGGTTATTCACGTAGCTAGTCGGTAAAGGCAATAAAAACAGTTTACGAGCCAAATAATAGACCCTTAGTTAGTGTCTTTGTTTGGCTTTTTTGCTGTAGTTTTTGTGATATTTAACGAAAAAATAGAACCCTATCGTTTAATAAAGCATATTCTGTTTTATGGTTTTTCAAATATCTAACAACATATTAGTACGAGATTTCGCGTGTTCTTGAATAAAAGCAAAGCGTAGTTCTGGTTTACGTCCCATAAGATTTTCAACACATTGATGTGTGTGGGTTATTTCTTCTTGTGGTAAGGTCACACGTAACAAAGTTCGGCGATGTTGTGCCATCGTTGTTTCTTTAAGATCTGCTGGTGGCATTTCACCAAGTCCCTTAAAACGAGAGATACTAATTTTCCCCTTATTTTTAAACGCTGTTTTTAATTTATGATCTCGATCAGCATCGTCCATAGCGTAAAGGCTTTTTGTTCCTTGTGTTAGTCTGTATAAAGGAGGTTGAGCAAGATAGAGATGTCCTTTATGGATAATTTCGGGAAGTTTATGATAGAAAAAAGTGATGAGTAGAGATGTGATATGAGCACCATCAACATCGGCATCTGTCATAATAATAATACGGTTATAACGAAGTTTGTTAAGATTAAAAGTATCACCTGATCCGCATCCCAAGGCTTCAACAAGATCTCGGAGTTCTTGATTTGCGTGGAATTTTTCCGTCGTTGCGCTAGCAACATTGAGAATTTTACCGCGTAGAGGTAAAATAGCTTGTGTTTCACGATTGCGTGCCTGTTTAGCGGAACCTCCGGCTGAATCTCCTTCTACAAGAAAAATCTCTGTATCTGTCGTATATTCTTTTGTGCAATCAATAAGTTTACCCGGAAGACGTAAACGACTTGTTGGCTTTTTACGTAAGATATTTTTTTTGTCTTTATAACGCAAACGTTCTTCTACGCGTGTTATTGCAGAAGTTAGGAGTGTATCTGCTTGCTGGGGGTTTTGCGCAAGCCAGTGTTCAAAACGATCACGAAGAGCTGTTTCAACGAGCTTTGTTGCTTCTACTGTGGTAAGTTTTTCTTTAGTTTGTCCTTGAAATTGCGGATTAGGAATAAAAATAGAGAGTCGTCCAGCAAGCATACTCAAAATATCAATAGCTGTAATATTCTGCGCTTTTTTAATAGAACGCTGTTCTCCCCAGGCACGTAACCCCTTAAGAAGAGCATTACGAAAACCGATCTCATGTGTACCGCCAAGAGAAGTAGGAATGGTGTTACAATAGGAAACGAGCGATGTCATACCGCTTTCGAGAAAAGCTACAGCCCACTCTATTTTACCTGTCTCTATCTTTTCTGTCGTCGGTAGGGGGGCATCGCCTGTCCAGATTGGTAAGAGAAGTGATGATGTTTTAGATTCGAGATCTTCTCTTAGACTTTCTGCTAAACCGCCAGGAAAGTGTAAAACAGCCTGAGAAGGTGTTTCATCTCCAGAATGAATAAGTGTAGGGTCACATGACCAACGGATGGTGACACCACGGAATAAAAAAGCTTTAGCACGGCAGAGTTTATATAATCTAGCAGGTACAAAAGCACAAGTACCAAAAATATTAGAATCAGGTTGAAATGTTATCAGTGTTCCACGACGGTTTTGAACCGTACCGACTTGCTCCAAGGGAGAAACACTTTTTCCTCGTTCATAAGATTGTCTCCACAAAATACGATTACGGGCAACTTCTACAACCATAGAGGAAGAAAGAGCATTAACAACAGAAGAGCCAACACCGTGTAGACCACCTGATGTCGCATAGGCTTTGTTTGAGAACTTACTGCCTGCATGGAGGGTTGTTAAAATAACCTCTAAAGCTGAACGGTCAGGGTAGAGTGGGTGAGAATCTACAGGAATACCACGCCCGTTATCACGGATGGTTAAATAATTATTTTTCTCTAATCTTACCTCAATAAGATTAGCATGTCCTGCAATAGTCTCGTCCATAGCATTATCGAGAATTTCTGTTGCAAGATGATGTAATGCGGTTTCATCAGAGCCCCCAATATACATCCCCGGGCAACGACGAACAGCTTCAAGTCCTTCTAAGATTTCAATGGCGTGAGCGTCATAATCTTTATCTTTTGGAAGATGTACATGGGGAGAGGCAGAGTCTAACGCAAAAGGGAGAGACTGATCATCTATAACCATTTTCTACCCTGTTAAATTTTCATTTATAAAAAAAGATTTGTAGCAGACCTACAAAGACATAAAACACTACTTTACCGTATTACTTCAAATGCAATGCTTTATGCGTGGTGTAAATGCCTATGAGATTCATGATATTGACTTTAAGGATTTTTACAGACTTCAAAAGAAGATGGTTGTGTTACATCTTTAGCCTCGGCATAAGCGGAAAGCTCTTCCCCATTCGTGAGAACTTTTGTTTCATCAAACATTGGCATACGTTGCGCACAAAAAATCATGCCAGCTTGTAAACCCCGTTCAGCTTGTACATTAGCAAGCTGAGTAATATAATCATCATGTTTACGTTGCGCATTCCTTCCGTATACAGAACGAAAATAGCTGTTGAGTTTTCTGTCTTCATCGAGAAGAATATCTCGAAATTGAGCAACAAAATTATTATAACGTTTTTGTGCATGGCAAGAGAGAGCCGTGACCATAAGTTCGCTTTTTAAACCTTTTATCATGCATTCTATTGACTTTGTGCTGTTATCTTGTCAGCCAGTTGAAGAACCGAAGAAAATGACAGAAATCATTGTCCAAGCTTTGGAAGAAACGAAG
>JAZLEM010000066.1:0-1019 GCA_045615245.1 Acetobacter sp.
GGCTTAATTATTGTTGATGAAGAACATGAGAGCGTTTTTAAGCAAGAAGAGGGCGTTATTTACAACGCGCGTGATATGGCTGTTGTCCGCGGACGGTTGGGAGGGTTCCCTGTTATTTTGGTTTCAGCCACGCCAAGCCTAGAAACGTTAGTCAACGTTGAAATGGGTCGTTATCAACATCTTGTCTTACCAACGCGACATGGCGGCGTGTGCCTACCGCATACCGACGTGGTGGATATGCGCCAATTTCCCCCTCAAGCGGGGCATTTTCTCTCTCCATTGCTTAAAGAGAGTATACATCAAACCCTCGCGCGCGGTGATCAAGCGATGTTGTTTTTGAACCGACGTGGCTATGCTCCCCTCACGTTGTGCCAAAGTTGCGGATATCGTTTAGAGTGTCCCCATTGCACAGCTTGGCTTGTACACCATCACACTCGCCAACAGCTTGCCTGTCACCACTGTGGTTATACAGAGCCTCTTCCCCACATCTGCCCTGCATGTTCGAAAGAACAAACCATGATTGCTGTAGGACCTGGTATAGAACGCATTACGGAAGAGGCACAAGTGGCTTTTCCAGAAGCGCGCCTTCTGGTTATGTCAAGCGATACGATTCAAGGCGCACAAGCCGCTGCGCATTTTGTGGAACGTATCAACCAAAAAGAGGTTGACCTCATTATTGGCACGCAAATTGTTGCCAAAGGCTGGCATTTTCCCTCTTTAACGCTTGTTGGCGTTGTCGATGCCGATTTAGGGCTTATGGGTGCTGATTTACGGGCAGGAGAACGCACTTTTCAGCTTTTACACCAAGTCGCAGGGCGCGCAGGGCGTGAAAAAGCGGGGCGTGTTTTGCTACAAAGCTATATACCAGAACATCCAGTCATACAGGCATTACTTTCGGGGGATATGCGTGCTTTTATGGCGCAAGAAACTGCCCAACGATCCCCACGTTTTTGGCCCCCCTATGGACGACTAGCTGCGCTGATTGTTAGCGCCACCACCGCAGAACAAGCCGATGCCAT
>JAZLEM010000067.1:0-4253 GCA_045615245.1 Acetobacter sp.
AAAAGTCAAAGAGTTAAATTCTGCAAAACAACATCAAAGTAATTTGGAAACAATTCAAAAAATATATAGAAAAGGTCCAAATATAACAAAAAACGAGAGAAATTTGCTAAAGACTGTTGAAAAAACAGGAATAAATAGGACAAACATATCAGATCAAGTAAAACGAGCTGCTTCTAAATCAAATCAAGCTTTTGAAGCATATAAAAAAGCAACAGAAGATAAAGCTAGAGTTCAAAAAGGATTTGATACAATCAATCAACATAGTGGTAAAATAGGAGCCGGCGTTGGTGTTGCGACCGCGGCTTTAGGTGGGAAACTATTAGTTGATAGAATGAAACTTAGGGACAGAACTTTAAAAACGAACGATCCCAAAAAAGTACGAAAAGGCATGGAATTGCTTAGCGATTCTGAATTGAAATCCAAGATAAACCGAATGGAATTGGAAAGTCAAGTGGATCGTTTATACACACAGAAAGAAAATAGAAAATACGAACGTAAAGGAAAACAACGGGAAGCACGTAAAAAAACCTTTACCTATGATATGGCTAGCCGTGCAGGACAGCAAGCTATAAATAAATTAATAGGTGGCAATAACAATAACAAAAATAAGAAAAAGAAAAATAGATGAAGGAGGTGAGACATATGGATTACCTTATAACCATGGATACCGGAGAGCAGTTCCTAGCACATCATGGCGTTAAGGGTATGAAGTGGGGTCAATGGAACGCTGAGACAGCAGAAAGATATTCTGGTGGTAATGCTAGAATGCTTTCTAAAAAAGACTTGAAGGCGGCTATACGTCAAACTCGTAGAAACTATAAGAAAGCCTCTGGAGATCGAAGCGGCGTGATGGGTTCCAACATGGCGAAAATAGAATCTAGACATAGGAAAGCTTATGATAACGATGAATACCGTAATCTTAAAAAAGACCTTGACAAAGCAGATAAAAACTTACGTGAAAAAGAGGATGAGCGTTTGTTAAGATTAGAATCCAAACAAGTGATGAACGAGCATGCTCAATCTGATAGGGTTAAAGAATACGCCAATAAACAATATGAAAAGAGCAGCAAGAATTTAAACAAGGCCTTAGATCGTTATGAAAAAGCTTCTAGAAATTATCAAGATAATCTCGATAAAACGGCAAGTAAATTTCAGAAAAGCTATAAAGAAGCTGCCCTTAAGGATATGGGATTTAAAGACAAGAAAACCAGAGCCGAAGTTCAGAAGCTCATAGAACAATACGGTTTGGAAAGAAAACTTCTTAAAAGCGGTGGGAAGCTATTTAATTCAACAGGATACAGGTATATTAGAGATATATAATTTAACAGTGAAAAGTGGTGATCAAAATGACAGATTACCTCATAACCATGGATACCGGAGAGCAGTTTTTAGCACATCACGGTGTCAAGGGGATGAAATGGGGAAAGTGGAATTCCGAGACAGCTGAGAAATATCAAGGTGGGGATGGCAAAAGAAAAGGCATGTCAGATTCCACTAAACAGAAGTTAAAGACTGCCGGTAAGGTTGCAGCAGTTGTCGGCGGCACGGCTTTAGCCGCATATGGTATTAAAAAAGGAGCTGATAAACTTGCTTCTAATCCAGAATTGATGGATGCTTTTACAGAGCGTTTGACAAAAAGAAACCAAAAAGGAAATAAAGCTCGTAGTGATTGGGCTACAATGCAACGATTACAACAAGATAAGAAGAATTTAGAAACTTTAAAATATAATAGAAGGGGAGTTACCCCTAAACAACGCGTTGCCATAAATAATTTAAAAGAAGATTATCGAACTTTAAATCGTGATAACAAGCAATCTATAGAAAAATTTGTTGATATCGGTCTTGAAAGAAGTAAAAAGAAATACTCCAAATCCGGACAAGCATATGCTAATGCCACAGCAGCAGCTAATCGTTTGGAGAAAGCTGTTATGAAAAAAGCAAGCAATACGACGACCGTTTCCGAAGCCTTAAAAGGTGGTGCCGTCGGAGCGCTTGCTGGAGGAGCGTATTTAACAGCAAAACAATTAAATAAAAGTAAAAAAGCATCTAAACCCGTTTTAAAGGAACATCAAGAAGCTAGAGAAAAATTTAAAAATAAAAACAAGCTGAATCGTTAATTAAATTTAAAATCATTCAATAATTTTAATTAAAGTCAACCAGACTAGGGAAGGAGGCTGCCATGTCGTGCAGCTCTGCTATTTACACCGTGAATAACACCCCTCAAGATCTCCTTGGAAATGCGCAGATTCCATTCGGGTCAATCGTTCGACGTTACGGTTGCAACCTGGACTTGAATGGCTTTGGGATCGTTGTCCAGGGAGAGGGATATTACAAATGCGATTGCTCGGTAACCTTGGAACCAACGGCTATCGGCGAGGTTAGCGCGCAATTGTACGTTAACGGGATGCCTTATCAGGGGGCGATTCAAACAGGATATTCCGCAGCTGCTGGAAACCCGGTTCCCCTTAGCTTTCCGGCTATAATCAGAATACCGAGGTATTGTTGTGACACTCCCATGGTTTTAGAGATTCGTCTAGGGGAGGAGGGCGCCACAGCAACTAACATGGCGTTCTCCATAGTTAAGATCTAGGGGTGATCTCATGGGTTTTTTTCAATACATGGACGTCGCAACATTTGTGGTGATACTGATAGCCATACTATCGGTAATCGTTCTCATTAACAATGCTATAAAGGCGCTGAAGGAGATGGCTAAGCCGGTCACAGATCTAAGGGTGGAGATAGACAAGATAAACGATAGGCTTGATAGGGTTGATGAGAAGCTCAATGAGGATTACGAAACTCTGAAACACGAACAGGAACTCGACCGGTTGCTCCTGAAGAGCGTGAGGCAATTGGTCGAACATAGTATCGATGGAAACAACATACAAGCGATGATAGATGTGAAGACGGAGATAGATAATTTTCTTTACAAGAAGATAGCGTAGGTTCGATAGGGGATCCGCTGGTCTTCCGTCCTCCCTCTCTCCCGGCGGATCGTGGAACAAGGGTTTGGTGGGGAACCTATGTGTAAATGATTGGAGTGATCAAAAAAAATGACAGATTACTTTATAACCATGGATACCGGAGAGCAGTTTTTAGCACATCACGGTGTCAAGGGGATGAAATGGGGAAAGTGGAATTCCGAGACAGCTGCCAGGTATTCGGGCAGTAAAGCTGGTAAAGCTGTTGCTGGGATTAAAGATAAAATCAACAACATGTCTCCAGAAACCAAGCAGAAAATCAAAACAGGTGCTAAAGTAGCCGCTGTAGGTCTTGGAACGGCTGCTGCTGGTGCTGCTTTAGGATATCGTGCATATAACAATAGAGGTGTAAGCAAAACAACGTTCGACATTGAAGGATTAGTTAAAAGAGGGACTTATAAATCTAAGGCTTCTGAGAGAGCAGAGAAAGCTGGTCGATTCGTAGCAGAGCATCCAAAAACATTTGAAAAGATAAACAAGGGCGTTGATTTTGTAAACAAGAATGCGACCGCAATACAAGGTGGAGCTATTGCTGCGGGGTTGGCAGCTGGAAACATAAAGTATGCTTACGATAAAAACCATGGAAAAAGCCAGCTTGAACAACATCAGGAATTTCGTAAAAATTTCAACGATAGACAACAGAAAAAATATAATAAAAAGGTAGCAAAAACAGAAAAAGCAGCAGATCGTTACGTGGAGAACCCCAATTTAATAAACAGTATGAGGCTGAATAGTAAAATAAATCAAGAAACCCTTTATGCTAATCCTTATAATAAACAAGTTGAAAGATCTAAAAGTTTGTATGGAAATTACTCAGCTTTATCCGCTAAGACAAGAGATTCAAAGAAAGCGATTCAAAGAGACTCGGCTGATACCGCTAGAAAGCGGATCAACGACGCCATCAAACGTAGCGATCAACCTTTAACTGGAAAACGGGGGAAAAAGATAAAGAAAAGGCTTTCTTATGAAAAATATAGATTAGACATGGCTCAATAATCTATAAAATTTTTTGAAGAAAGAGCGGTGTGTATGTATAAATCATCATTAAAACACCATGGTGTTTCTGGTCAAAAATGGGGCAACAGAAACCCAGAAACATTATTTAAATATGGATTAACAAGCATATCTCCAGCTGCTGCAGCAGCTGCTGGCGGATACATAGACGGTGAATATAGACAAGAAAAGTTCACATTTTAGCATGCTACACACTTTCATTCCATTTTATTTTTGAATAATATTTTGTGATGTGCATATACCATATTTTCTTCCTTT
>JAZLEM010000068.1:0-19059 GCA_045615245.1 Acetobacter sp.
GCCTATTATTCTAATGGGCTATGTTAACCCTATAGAAAGATATGGGTACGATCGTTTTTGTTGTGATGCTGTAAAAGCGGGTGTTGACGGGGTTATTGTGGTTGATCTTCCACCAGAGGAATCCGGTATTTTGAAAATACCTGCAGAGCGATATGGATTAGATATTATCCGTCTTGTAACGCCAACAACAACAGAGGAACGTTTAGCTTATATACTTAAACAGGCTTCTGGATTTGTTTATTACGTAAGTATTGCTGGTGTTACAGGAACGCATTTTGCTGATAGCTATGACCTTCAAAAAGCTATTTCTCGTATACGTAATGTAACTCCTCTTCCAGTTGTGATTGGTTTTGGCGTTCGAACAACTCAGCATATTAAAGAAGCTATAGCCGTAGCTGATGGCGCCGTTGTTGCTTCGGCGTTGTTAGAGACATTAGCAGAAACATTGGATCACAACGGACAGGCTACGGAAAGAACAATTCCTGCTGTGTTAGAGCAAATGAGAGTTCTAGCACAGGCTCTCCAGAAATCCAGACTAAATCTGCCATAATTAGTGAGATGGATGTATATCACAACTAAATTAGGCTAAAGAAATGGCGTTAAGCTATCTTGAAGAGTCGTTTATAATGTTTAATAAGTGGTGTCAGATAATAAAGTTCGGAAATAGTACAAGGTTATGACACGTATAGCTAAAAATACTCCAAATGAAAACAGAGAGTTACAAAAAGATCAGATGAGAAATACATTTGATGAAAAGAAATCTTTCCGTTTTGCCTTACTTCCAAATGGTTTTGTTGATCTTCTTACCAGTGAGGCACGTACAGAAGCCTATGGCGTTGCTATGTTGATGGATAGCCTTATGGCTCATGGATATGATCTTGTTCGTCCTCCTTTAATGGAATTTGAAGAGACTTATCTTACATGGGCAGGTGTATCTCTTTCTGCTCAAAGTTTTCGAATTATGGATCCGGATAGCCGGCGTATGATGATATTGCGGCCTGATATCACGCCACAAATTGCTCGTATAGCTGCCACTCGTCTGAGAGATGCTGCGCGTCCATTACGTGTTGCTTATGCGGGTACCTGCGTTGTCGTCACGCCTGTTGCAACAGGGGAAAGAGGGCGCGAGGTCATGCAAATAGGGATGGAGTTAATAGGGCTAGACACGCCGGAAGCCGATGTAGAAGTGATTTCCGTTGCTGCTGAAGCATTAGATCGGTTAGGGGTACAAAATGTTTCTTTTGATTTAACGATGCCACCTCTTGTTCCGACTCTTCTTGAAGAATCTGGTATGTCAGAATTACAAAAAAAGAAGATTTATCATGCTTTAGCGCGTAAAGATTCTGTTGCTGTTCTTCAAAGCGGTGGTATGTTAGCGCCTTTACTCATAGCGTTGCTTGAAGCAGGCGGTATCGTTGATCATGCCTTATTGCGGCTTAAGGCTATGGATTTACCATGTCAAACACAACAAATTGCCGATCGCTTTGTTGAAACGATTATTGCTTTAAAAAAGCGTTGTCCTGATTTGGAAATAACAGTTGATTTTGTAGAGTCTCGTGGTTGGAAATATCATACAGGTGTGTGTGTTTCTATTTTTTCTCAAGGATGTTCTGAAGAATTAGGAAGAGGTGGACGTTACCTTTGTAACAATGAAGAGCCGGCATGTGGTCTTACTTTTCGCCCTGATGTTATTTTTAGATTAATACCACCTATCTCATCTCGAGAACGTGTTTATTTGGCGCAAGATGCAGATCAATCAGAAGCAGCTTGTTTACGTCAGAAAGGGTATATCACGATTGGCGGATTTACGACTGGGACACAAGCGGTAGAAGAAGCACGTCGTCTTGGGTGTGCTTTTATTCTTTCTAAAACAATATGTCATACCGTGGAAAGCATGTTTTAATTGAGACTATAGAAAGTTTAGGAGCAAGCAGTCGATGTCTAATGTAACTGTTATTGGTGCCCAGTGGGGTGATGAGGGAAAAGGTAAAATTGTTGACTGGTTAGCAAGCCGGGCAGATGTGGTTGTACGCTTTCAAGGAGGGCATAATGCCGGACATACCCTTGTTGTGGGGGAAAATGTTTATAAATTATCTCTTTTACCGTCGGGTATTGTCAGTGGTAAATTGTGTATTATTGGTAATGGCGTCGTTATTGACCCACATGCGTTATTAGAAGAAATCGCACGGGTTGAATTACAAGGGTTAAAAATAACACCAGACATTTTGTGTATTGCTGAAAATGCGCCGTTGATTTTGCCGTTACATGTTGCTCTTGATTGTGCACGGGAAAAAGCTCGTGGTACGCGCCAGATCGGAACAACAGGGCGAGGGATTGGCCCTGCCTATGAAGATAAAGTGGCTCGTCGTGCTATTCGTGTATGTGATCTTGCTGATCGGGAAACATTGGAATGGAAATTAGATGAGCTTTTATTACATCATAATACATTATTAGCAGGGTTAGGGTCTGTTCCATTTGAGAAAGAAAAACTACTGGCTTATTTATTAGAAATAGGACCAAAAATACTTCCTTTTATGGCACAAACTTCGGATATTCTCGAAACTGTTCGTCAGCGTAGGCAGCGGATTTTGTTTGAAGGTGCACAAGCTGTGATGCTGGATGTTGACCATGGTACTTATCCGTTTGTAACAAGTTCTAATACTGTGGCAGCGAATGCAGGTGTTGGGGCAGGTGTTTCTCCAAAATCTGTAGGGTTTGTTCTTGGTATTATTAAAGCGTATTGTACACGAGTAGGAAAAGGACCATTCCCAACAGAGTTATTTGATGAGATTGGGCGTGGATTGGGTGAGCGTGGGCATGAATTTGGTACAGTAACAGGGCGTTCGCGTCGTTGTGGGTGGTTTGATGCTGTCCTTGTGCGATACGCAGCACAGGTGGGCGGTATTGACGGCTTGGCATTAACTAAGCTTGATGTACTGGACGGGTTAGACGAAATTAAAGTGTGTGTAGGATATGAGTGCGATGGTCAGCCTATAGACCGGCTTCCGTCTTCTCTCGCCGCGCAAGCACGCCTTCGTCCTGTTTATGAAACCCTAGAAGGGTGGAAGAAAACAACACATGGTATACAACATTGGGACGATTTGCCCATACAGGCTATGCGTTATGTGCACCGCCTTGAAGAGCTTATTGGTGTGCCTATAACATTATTATCAACAGGGGCAGATCGTCAGGATACCATTTTGAGACAAGATCCGTTTGAAGCATAGCTCCTTTGCTGGATAAAGGTTTTTTGCTAAAACGAAAATGAAAAAGATAAGCTCTTCACTTAAAACAGAGTAAGTAATATCTGTTTTTGTTATTGTCCGTCGTGTTTGTGTGAATGACGATGGTTTTTTGTGAAAGAGTAATTGAAAAAATAGTAAATGATAAAAGAGAAGAAATTTTTACTCATCCAAGCGTTAAGAGTCTATGCGTGTTTGTTGGTTGTTTTTGGACATTACTTTTTCCTCTATTTTAAAGATGTACTGCACGTCAATAACATTTACACAAGTTATCTCTCTGAATATATCATTCAGCCTTTAAATTTTAACATTGGCAATTTAGGTGTTATTCAGTTCTTTTTTATTAGTGGTTTTGTCATTACGATGGTGGGGATGCGGGAAAGTCGATTTGAATTTATAGTCAAAAGGTTTTTTCGTATATTTCCGCCTATACTATTTTCTTTGCTGGTTATTGCTCTATTTTACATTATTTATCACAATATTTATCACTTTACAGATATGACAAAATTTATAGGGGCTAACCATTCTGGAGGTGAATTAACGATAGGGGAGTTTTTAAGAAATTTATTTTTAATTGATAACGATATGACTGGTGTGACGTGGACTCTTCGGATAGAGGCTTTATTTTATTTGTTGGTGTTTGTATTTTTACCATTATTAAAAACAAAACCCGCCCAACTTTATTGGGGTATTAGTTCTATTATTATAGGTTGGTATATCTCAAAAAGTATATGGGGGGTAATAAAACAGCTCTATGAGCATTGTTATAATGGATATTTATCTTATGTTGTGTATTTAATTTTGGGTAGCCTCTTCTATCTTTATTACGATAAAAGGATAAAAAAACTTGATTTTATAACATTGAGTATTGTGTTTTTGGTGCTCCTTCTAAGAGGTCATCAACGGCATTATAACCATCATGGTGGATATGTGTTGCTTTCTTATGGTTTATTGGCATTAAGTGTATATTTGGATAATAGAATATCAGTTCATAGGGCGTTAGTCTATTTGGGAAATATTAGTTATTCCGTTTACCTGAATCATCTAACACCATGTTTTTTACTGATGAATATGGCTGTGGCTTATTTTGGTTATAGTGATAATAAAATGATGCTTATTTTTCTGGCGATGGCATTTGTATTTTTAGGGATTAGTGCTTTTTCTTACAAATACGTAGAACAACCCGCACAACAATTGGCGAGAAAATTTATCAAAGATGTTTCTTTGAAATGTTCAACTATAAAATTCCCTCTTTACGTAAGTGCAACTCTCTCTTTTTGTATGTTTTTTCTTTATCCTATGGTCGAATACCTTATCCTATTCTGTTAAACATTTTAGTTAGTCTTTTAAAAGCTGGTTGATTCTCTATCCTTGGGGTGTAAACTAAAGGAACACGTTTGCGTGTCTTTTCATCAGCTACTTTATGAGGTGGCAATGTGTTTTTTAACGCGGTTTGTGCGTTTGGGTGCATTTGGGGTTGTCTCCATTATAATATACTTGTTGGGAAGAGGTGATCCTGCTCAGGCTATAACGGTAACGGGGGCTGGCTCTGGTTTTGCAGCACCTATTTATGAAGCATGGTCTGCTGCTTCTGAAGAAAAAACCGGTGTTTCAGTTAATTATCAAAATGTAGGGTCAAGTGCAGGACAAAATCAAGTTCTTGCAGGGACAGTTGATTTTGGTGCTTCTGATATTCCTATGAAAGCAGAACAACTTGATCTTAATAAAATGTTTCAGTTTCCTACCGTTATGGGAGGGGTTGTGCCTGTTGTGAATCTTGCAGGTATTAAAGCCGATGAGCTTGTTCTCAATGGTGATATTATTGCAGACATTTATATGGGTACTATTACCATGTGGGATGACGTACGTATTCGAGCATTGAATCCACATATTGTGTTGCCTCATCAGGAAATTGCCCCTATTTATCGTGCCGATGGTTCGGGGACGACTTTTGTTTTTACATCTTATTTGTTGGAATCTTCAGCACGTTGGAAACAAAATCAAGGGGTAGGGGCTTCTGTGGGCTGGCCATGTGGTATGGGTGCCCGTGGGAATGACGGGGTCGCTGCAACAATTCGGAATGTAGAAGGATCTATTAGCTATATCGAATATGCTTATGCTCGGCATAACCGTCTCACGACTGTACGGTTACGTAACCGTTTTGGCATAAATGTTGCTGCAAATTTGGAGAGTTTTTCCAATGCGGTAAAGTATGCGGATTGGAAAGATAAGGCACATTTTGTTCTCAATGTATTAAAAACATCAGGAAAAAACTCTTGGCCTATTGTCTCTGCTACATATGTTTTAGTTCCTTTGTCTATGCGTGATAAACAGCGTGATACAGCTGTTCAGAAGTTTTTTGAATGGGGCTTTAAGAATGGTGACCGTATCGTCTCAAATCTTGATTACGTTGCTTTACCTGATGCACTAAAGAAAAATATAATAGAGTCTTGGAAGGAGAGGAAATAGTCTTGTAAAAATTATATTCTAAGAGTGTTTTTGCTATAGTTATAGTATCGTAAATATGTTGTAGAATCTGTGGTAAGAGGTTTGTGAAGCCAGCTGTTGTTTGAGTAAGATTTGTAACTGCTAAAGGGTGGTTCTTTGTTTCGTTTGGTATTATATAGTCAAGAGTTTTATTTTTAATACATCGAAATGTGATTGTGGACTTAGTATAAAAATACGTGAAAAAATATTTCTTGATGTGTTTGAATGATGCATAAATGGAGAATAAGCCAATGGGGATAAGCTAGTTTTTCTTGTTGTTAGTTTTTTCTGTACTATTTATTTGGAATGGACGGCCTTTTCTTCAGATGTTTCTGCAATGACGTTGCATCAGGCTATTGAAAATGCATGGAAGAGAGATCCGGTTCATATTTCTTACGAAGTTAACGCAGAAGCAGAACATCAAAATACACTTGCAGCTCGGTCATGGTTTCCAAGTGGCCCGCAACTCTTTGGGCAATATTGGGATGACCATTTTATAGGGAGTAAAGTCGGCTTTACGACCTATATGGGAGGGGTTAATTTTCCTCTTTGGTTACCAGGACAACGCGGTGCAACACAGCGCGCTGCTCAAGAAAGTGAGAAAGTTGCTCTTTGGCAAATTAAAGTTCAAAGACTTGTTCTGGCTGTCAATATTATTGATTTAACGCGTGCTGCTGAAATTGCTCAGGAGCGTGTTGAAAACCTAGAAAAAGTGCGTGACGTTCTGGCGCGCTCTGTGGTGGATATTAAAAAAGCGTGTGATTCCGGTGAAGAACCGCGCGCTGATTATAATATGACTGTTTCCGAACAAGAAAATGTTCAGGAGGCTTTATCTGGTGCACGGCAAGCTCTTGAAAATACACGCATTGAGTTAGAATCACTGACAGGTCGTCGTGATGTGCCAAATATGGACAATGTTGATGGTCGTACGCTAGCACGATGGGGAATGCAACTCAATATTAACAAGGATCCTAGGTTTCAGCTTGTTAATGCTATGTTAAATAAAGCAAAAGCTGCCTATAATTTAGCACGACATTCCTACATACCTAATCCTGAAATTGGGGTAATGGTTGCTCGTATGTTGCAATGGGAAACACCATCAGATACACAAACAGGTGTCCAATTTCAAGTAGATTTACCCAATAAGGCTGTTTTTGTGCCACAAATAATGCAGGCAACAAAAGCTGTAAGCGAAGCAGAGCGAGAGGTTGTCCTCGCTCAGCGAAAAATAAGGGTAGAATATGAACAGCTTGCCAATGAGTTAAAGAGATCGATTGAAATGGCGCAGCATGCACGTATGAGTCAACATCATGCAGCGCAGCGTGCTATGTATTTGGAAGAGGCATGGAAAGTTGGAGAAATGCCTGTTATTGAGTATGTGCGTGCGCGACGTATGGAGCTAGAGGCAACGGATAAATTTATTGAAGCAGATGTAACAATGCGTGCCGCTATTGCGCGTATGGTGCTCATGACAGGGCATATCCCATGACATGTTGTTTTTGGAGAAAGTTTTTTTTTCGTGTTCGTTTGTATGTTGTAGGGGTTGCTTTAAGTAGCAGTATGGTCTGCGCTGTTCAGGCACAACAGGCACAACAGGCACAACATATGCCAACGGTTGAAATTTCTACGGCAGCTCTTAAGCGTGAGCATATTCAAATGGCTGTTGCGAAAAAGAGCACCACCGTATCAAAACATATAGACGGTTTAGCCTATGTTGAAGATGATTTACGTCGTGTGGCAAATATTCGCCCTATAGGAACAGGGCGAGTAACTTCTATTGAGGTTGTGAAAGGGCAAAGCGTTCGTAAAGGTCAAGTATTGATAAAATACAATAACTTTTTTATGCGTGATGAAAAAGATCGTCTTACTGTCGCAAAAGCCATGTTGCAAGAGGCGCGTGCCCAACAGATGAGTGCCGAACAAATCTATCAACGTGGAAAGAAGCTGAGTGGTGGTGCTTTATCGGTGAGTGAGGTCGAACGTCGTAAAATAGCGTTACAAGCAGCTAATGCTCTTGTTCAGCAACGTGAGGCTGAATTACGTGGCTTACTTGAGCATATGAGTCGTTATGATTCCTCTACAGAACAAGCTCATAACGGTGAATCTGCAATTATATCACCATTAGATGGTATTGTTACGAGGATTTCTGTCACTAATGGGCAAGAGATTAGTAGCAATGGTGCGCCTCCGATAGAAATATGTGATCTCTCTCAAGTTTGGGTTGTCACTCAAGTGGATGCTCATCAAGCGAGTGAAATTCGTAGTGGAAATGAACAACTAACATGGGTAACTCCAGATCGTCCTCCTCTGCGATCTGTTGTTAATATTGTGGATGGGAATGTCGATGTTGCAACACAACATGTTCTTATCCGTAGTCTTGTTAATAATAGTGACGGATGTTTAAGAACGGGTATGTTCGTACGAACGCGTATTTTTTTATCTCAAAAAGTATCAGGAGTTATAATTCCGGAGGCGGCAGTACAAAAGCTTGAAGGTGTTCCTGTTGTTTTTGTACGAACATCTGCAGAACATTATACAGCGAAGCCTGTAACGCTTGGTCCGACCTTAGACGGCAATATTGTTATTACTAAAGGAATTGAAGCAGGTGATACAGTGGTAACAAACGGTAGTTTTACGCTTAAAGAACAGGCTATTTTTACGCAAGATACTCAAGCAACATCAAATGATGGATAAATAAAATGTTTATTATTCATTGGTGTATGGAAAAACGCATTTTTTTATCATGTATTATTATCTTGCTTATGGTGGCAGGAATTGCTGATATTAGAAATTTGCCTGTTTCTCCTGTGCCTGATATTTCTCCTCGAGAAGTTCTCGTTACCATACAAGCGCCAGGTGTTCCAGCCGAAGATGTAGAAAAATTTGTAACATCGCCTATTGAAAAAGTGATGTCAGGGGTTATCGGTTTACGTGGGTTACGTTCAGTATCACGGACAGGAATTGCCGTTTTATATCTACAATTTGATGATTCTACAGATATTTATCACGATCGTGAATTAGTTTCAGAACGTTTACCAGAAGCGCGTGAAAGTGTTGCCATTAAAGGAACATCGGTCAGTATGGGACCTATGACAACAGGCATGGGGGAAATTCTTCAATTTCAGATTAAAGGGCGTGGAAAAAGCCTTGAAGAATTGAACAGGATTATGGTCTGGAATGTTGTTCCAGAGCTGAGACTTGTGCCGGGTGTTGTTGATGTTAATGTTAATGGAGGTGGAGAGGAAACCTATGAGATAGCCCTAAACCCTTTTGTATTACGGCGCTATGGTATCTCTGTTTCAAGTGTTTTTCAAGCAATTGATAAAGATAATAGAGTTATTGGAGGCGCATGGATTGAACATAACGATGAACAACATATTATTGTCGGAAGTTCTCTCATCGATAATTTGTCGGAGCTTGGTTCAATACGATTACGCAGTGGTACCAATGGTGAAGCTGTTTTTATTCGAGATGTTGCTGTTTTACGCAAAGCGCATAGACCACGCCTTGGTGGCGTAACACGAGACGGTAAGGGAGAAATTGTTATAGGCACGGTGTTATTACAACAGGGAGCGAATGCTCTGGTAACACTTCAAGCAGTACAAGTAGCCTTGCAAAAAATCCAAAAAAATTTGCCTCCCGGTGTGACATTGGATCCTTTTTATAATCGTGCGATATTAACCAAACATGTCATTAGTACTGTGCGTGACAATCTTATATTAGGTGCTTTGCTTGTTTTAGCTGTACTTTTTGTGGTTATTGGACACTGGCGTGCTTCTTTGGTGATTATTTCAGTGATTCCGTTTTCTCTTATTATGGCTATGGTTGGAATGCGACATCTTGGTATTTCAGCAAATCTTTTAAGCCTTGGGGCTATTGATTTTGGCATGGTGGTCGATAGTTCATTGGTGATTGTTGAAAATGTGTTGCATCGTCGTACACATGAGGAGAATTTGTACAAAACAATTGGTAAAACGGTTTCTTCTGTTATACGTCCTGTGACATTTGCGATAATGATTATTACTTTGGTGTATTTACCCGTTTTAACGTTGCAAGATGTTGAAGGGCGTATGTTTCGTCCGATGGCGCAAACTGTTATTTTGGCACTTATGGCGTCACTTGTTTACTCGGTGGTGTGTATTCCGGCATTATGCACGTTTTTAGGTCATTTCAAAACATCTCAAGCATGTCATCAAACGACACATCAAACAAAGTTTATCGCGTTTTTGTGGCGTTACTTTCAGCCTGTTTCGGCATGGTGTATGCATAATACGCGTAAGGTTGTGAGTATCGCAGTGGTGTTTTTATGTTTTTCGGCATTGTTGGTAACACGTTTAGGAGGAGAATTTATTCCACAATTACAAGAGGGCGATCTTGTTGTTACCTCAACTCGATTGCCAAGTATTGCATTAGGAGCATCTCTTAAAGCCGCAGAAGAAATTGAACAAACGTTAATGACGTTTCCTGAAGTCAAATCTGTTGTTAGTAACACAGGCACGGCAGCAATTCCAACAGACCCTATGGGGGTAGGAGAAACCGATAGCTATGTATTACTTAAACCTCGTTCCGAGTGGAAAACGGCGACAACGCAAGAGGGATTAGTGAAGGCGTTTAATGCGGCTTTAATAAAGGATAATCCTGGTTCTTTATTGAATTGGAGTCAGCCCATTCAAATGCGCATGGATGATTTATTGGAAGGGGTGCGCTCTCAGGTGGCTATAGGTATTTATGGTCCTGATCTTGAAACACTTGCACAACTTGCAACGCGTATTTCTGATGTTATTTCTCGGGTACCTGGCGCAGCAGATGTCGCGCCACAAGATGTAGGAACTGTGCCTTACCTTCATATTGATGTTGATCGTAAAGAGGCTGCACGTCTTAATGTTTCGACGTCGGATGTGTTAGATGTGGTGGGTGCATTACAAGGGTATTATAGTTCATCAGTTTCTGTTGGAGATGCACTTATTCCTATTCAAATTCGTTTTATTGGGAATATCCATGATACGTTAGAAGACATTAAATTTTTGCCTGTGTTTTCTAATGATGGTAAAATCGTTAATCTCTCACAAGTCACAGATGTGACTTTAGTCAACGCTCCACCTGCTATTCGGCGTGATCATGGTATGCGGTGTGCTATGGTACAGGCTAATGTGCGGGGTCGTGATTTAAGTTCTTTTGTACAAGCTGCACAGGCAGCGGTGCGAAAACAAGTGAGAATACCACAGGGATATTCTATTGAATGGAGTGGGCAGTTCAAAAATCTTCAAACAGCTGTTGCGCGTTTAGAAATCGTTGTGCCTATTATGTTGGGGCTTATTTTTCTCTTGCTTTTTATGGCGTTAGGGGAAATGGGTTTGGCAACGTTAGTTTTTGTGAATTTGCCATTCGCAGCAACAGGCGGTGTTATTGCTCTTTACGTAAGGGGTATGCCGTTTAGCATTTCTGCCGGGATAGGGTTTATTGCTCTTTTTGGTGTTGCCACAATGAATGGGCTTGTTTTAGTTTCATGTATTCAAGAATTGAGGAAGACAGGAGCATCGGCTTTTGTAGCGGCTGTCAATGCTGTACGCGAACGCTTTTGCCCTGTTGTCGCAACAGCAACAGTAGCTTGTCTGGGGTTTTTCCCTATGGCTTTTTCTGCGGGTGATGGGGCAGAAGTTGAAAAACCACTCGCAATGGTCGTTATTGGTGGGCTTGTTACGTGTACAATTCTCACACTTTTAGTATTGCCAACGATCTACGCAGCTTTATATGGACGTAAATCAGCATTTTATAACCGCTGAAAGTGTAAAGAGTGAAGTAATGGCATCACTTGTGAAATAGGCTATCTTGCTATTGTTTCAATGTCGTTCCTTAAAAATTTTCAGTATAACAGCATAGTATCGGATCTTCTTCCTACAGGGAGAGATGCTGGTTATTGGCGTAAAGATATAGATGGCTTACGTGGTATCGCTGTATTAGCTGTTGTGCTGTACCATATTTTTCCACGTGTTTTACCAGGTGGCTTTGTCGGGGTTGATATTTTTTTCGTGCTCTCTGGCTATCTTGTAACAGGGCAATTGTTAGAACGTGGTCGTTTAGACTGGCAAGGATTGGTCGATTTTTATAGTCGTCGTATCGTTCGTTTAACGCCTGCCCTTGTGTGTATTCTTATAAGTGTTCTATGCCTTGGTTGGGTAACATTGCTTCCAAGTGAGTTTTCGGCTCTTGGAAAAAGTATTGCAGCATCAGCTTTTTCGCTTGGCAATATATTATCGTGGTTTGAATTTGGATATTTTGATCGTCCTAGTATGCTCAAACCTTTGTTGCATTTATGGTCGTTAGGTGTAGAAGAACAATTTTATTTATTTTGGCCATTATGTTTACTTCTAGCAAGAGGAAGTCGGGCAAAAGTCAAACTTATAATCACTTGTCTTGGTCTTGTTTCATTTGGTCTTGATAGCTATCATACATTTATTGTTTCGTTGGCGGGGTTTTATATGCCCTTTGATCGTTGTTGGGAGTTTATGCCAGGCGCGATACTTGTTTTTTCATCAAGTTGTGAAAAAGCACAGTCACTGACGCACCAACAACGAAATATGATCGGAGGTATCGGTGGGGCTGGGATTATCATCTCGTTTTTATTGATAAGATCAGGGTCATATTTTCCAGCACCAACGGCGTTATTCCCAACATTTGCCACTGCGACTTTACTGTTAGTGGGGCAATCAGCTTGGTTTAATCGTGTTGTTCTTTCTATGAGTCTGTTACGTTGGTTGGGGCTTATAAGTTACCCACTTTATTTATGGCATTGGCCACTTGTTGCGTGGTACCACATTATGCATGGACCTACCACTGTGCATAATAGTTCCGGGTTGATGATTTTAACCCTATCTATTCTTTTAGCATGGGGAACGGTTTTGTTCATAGAAAAACCAATACGTTCCTACGCGAATAAGCGTATTGTAAGCACAGAGAAATCTTTTGTTCAAAAAGGTTTTCAAACACGTGTCTTAACGCGAAAATCTCTCCATAAGCACCTTAACAGAAAACGTGTTACCCAATTTTTACTTTTAAGTATCGTTCTTGTTGGTGGTAGTGGGTGGGGAATATGGGAAATGAAAGGGGTGCCCGGGCGTGCTTTTCCAACTTTTCCAACAGGGGTAGGGGTTGGAGCAGGGGAAGAAAAGGGGGAGATACATAAAATAATATTAGCCGCGGGAGAGGGGATTTGGTCAATAACGCCACATATGCATGTTATTCGTAAGGACAATCTTACATTAGCAACCCTTGGTAATGCTGGTGATCCTATTGTGTTGACAGGGGATAGTTTGCTTTTTCAATGGGGACCAAGAATTGAAAACTTATTAGTACAAGGTCGCTTAAAACATACAGTTATTTTTGTTGTAGGTCCGAGCTGTGCACCTTTAGAAGGGAGTCAAAATGACCCTCATTTTTCTTTTTGTAATCAGCTTCCAGCATGGCGTAACCGTATCATTCAAAAATACCATGTTCATAAAGTTGTGATAGGGGCATTTTGGGGAAATATTATCTCGCGGTATCATGGTCGTGTCGAGAGTATGATCAAAAAATATACGCAAGCAATCATACACCTTAAGAAAATAGGGGTGACATCTATTTGGATTGTGTTGCCAACACCTGTTGATAAGCGTTTTAACCCGCATAGGCTTCTTAAGCGGAGTTTGTTTCATATTGATGTAGCCAAGCAATCCCTTCAGCAGGGTATTTCAGTCGTTGAGTTAAAAAAAGCTTCTCAAAAAGCGCGGCAAATTTTACGTGTTGTCGCAAATAAAACAGGGGCTATCCTTTTAGATCCCTTTCCTGATATTTGCGGTACAGATATTTTTTGTCCGGTCATGTTTGTAAATGAGCCAAAATACGCCGATGATGAACATTTACGACCGATTTTTGTGAAAGAGAATATACATTTTCTTGATACACTATTAACAACTAATTTAACACACTAATGAACTCATGATGAGTGTGTTGGCGCATACACGGAAGAATTTTAGGAAGGAAACGAAAAGGAAAAACTATGAAGAAACAACAGACGATAACGCAAAACAGCCTCATCTCTACTTCCCAAACCTTGGATGACCTCTCTCCTGATAAAGTGCCACTTGATTTGGCTAAAATAGAATCTCTCTTAGAACAAGCCCGTATTCCATTGATGCCGATAGGGAATAAAAACGAGGTTGTGACATGGGAGGATGTGCGTGATCATGTCATCCGTACTATTGGTCATACACTTGATGTCCCAGATTTACATAGAGCGTCTTACGGGTTACCACCAAGTGAGAAAGATGATTTAAGACAATCTTTCTATAAATGGCTTCTTTATTAAGAGTTATTTGAGTGAAGAGTTTAAACAAGGGGGGGGGAATGCCAGAAATAAGTATTGCTTTAAGAAAAGAGCGTGATAAGCGTATGCTCATCTTTTCTATTTTAATGTTTATTATGACCTCTATTTTGGCATCTTTATACTTATTTTGGCTGTATGTTTACGGTGTTTCTTTTTGGGTTTCTATTCCTTATGTGACTGTTTTTCTCCTACTGACCTTATATGCAAGTGTATCTCTTATTACACAATTTGTTGGTTTATATATTGCTCTTACCCCTGTTGAGAAAGATCGTTTTAATCCTATTAACAATGCGGTTGACTTAAAAGAAGATACTCGCGTAGCAGTGTTAATGCCCATTTATCACGAAAACGTTCGGCGTGTTTTTGGAGGGCTTTCTGCTATGATAACAGACCTTTTGCCTTATAAAGAGTCAAAACATTTTGTTTGGTTTATTCTTTCCGATTCTAGGCGTGAAGATATTATTGCACAAGAGCAAAAAGCCGTTTTTATTCTTAAAGAACAATTTCCTGATGTTGAAATTCATTATCGCCATCGTATTGTAAATACCTTTGCGAAAGTCGGTAATACAACAGATTTTTTTCGTCGGTGGGGTAACTATTGTAAATTTGTTGTAATGCTTGATGCTGATGCCCTTATTCCAGGTGAGACAATGTCAACTCTTGCCCGTACAATAGAAGGTGATGACAATATTGGGTTTATTCAAGTTTCTTTGTCGGATGTTCCCTCTACGACATTGTACGGGAGGTATCGCTGTTCAACAAGTATTGCTGCTCCTGTTTATGTAGCCTCTGACTATTATTTCAAATTAGCTAGAGGTTCTTTTTTTGGGCACAATGCTATTTTACGAACAGAGGCAATTACAAAATGCTGTGCTCTGCCTATTTTAAAAAAATCGGGTCCATTTATGCATGGAAAACCCACATCTCATGATGTGTTTGAATATTTGCTTATGGAAGGGGCAGGTTATACATCATGGATTTTACCAAGTTTAGTCAGTTATGATGACGAGTTACAAAACCATATAGATGCTATGAAAAGAGAGCATCGTTGGTTTGTCGGTAACATGAATTGGCTTAGATTATGGCGATATAAAAATTTGTCATCTTTTGGTAAGTTTCATTTACTTCTCGTTGCTTTTACATATTGTATTGTTATTCCAGGTTTATTGTTGGTATTACTCTCATATTACGGAATTTATTATGCTCTAAGACATGCTATGTTTGTCCAAGCCATGCTTCACCATTTCAAAAATATTGCAGAGTTTTCTACTGTCTATTTTCTTTCAGCAATATTGTTACCGTTTTTTGTTACCATTTTTTATGTACATAAAAGTTACGGATTAAAGAGGGTAGGTGGTTTATTTAAATTACTTTTTTCGTTCCTATTTAGGTTTATTTTAGGAACATTCCTCTCTTTTGTGGATATGTTTTTTATTTTGTATTTTCTTTACAATTGGGTTCGTGGTTATGAGATGATTTGGGAGGCACAAAACCGCGAAAAAACTTTGTGTACATGGACAGAGATTTTTCAATGTAAGCCAATAATAACGGCTATGGTATTCGGGTTAGGATTATTGTATTTTTTTTATAACTATATTTCACCATTAGCAACAGAAGAAAATTTACAGACTTTAGGAATAGGAAAGTCTTTCTATTTTTGGTTTACTATACCGATTATTTCGTGTCTTTGCGCCCCCCTTACAGTGCGTTTAACAACTTATTCTTTCCCATGGATGCAACGAATGGGATGGCTTATGCATCAATATGAAAGAGAAGAAGATCAAGCTTGTGTTGTTAAAAATATGAGGAAAATGACAAAATGGTTTGGTACACAAGTAGCAGAAGATTGGAGTTTTGAACAAGCCTTATCAAACCCGTATTTTGCACTGCGTCATTTAGCACAATGTCCCTCACGCCCACAAAAATACGCTTTTTGGAAAGATAAACTTGTAGGTCGGAATATTCAAGATCTCACGCGTTTAGAAAAACTCGTGGTCTTTCGTTGTCGGGAACTTTGGGAAATGTTCATGACAAAAAACTTCCATGTTTCTAAAGAAAAAACGCAGTAAACAGAGAAATAAAAGATCATCAATAAAAGTTCATCAGGCAATGGGATAGAGATATATTCAGAAAATTTCTGAGGCATATCTTATCACGCAACACCACGAACCATACACGTGGCGGATTGAGGATTCTTTAATAAATTGTATTTCTTTGAGCAGAGAATCCTGTATACTAAAAAATGACAGGGCTCCCCGCACCTCTCAATGATGTGCCCCAGTGGGAGACAAGGCTCCCCGCACACATCTCAATGGTGTGTCCTGGGGAGAACTTTTTAAAAGTGATTTTTATGAAAGAAATAAAACCACCTAAAAGGATAGACGAACAAATCGCTATCTTAAAAAGACACGGTTGCATAATACGAAATAAATCTTTTACAGAAGAAATTCTTTCTAAAATCAATTATTACCGCTTTTCTGCATATCTCATTCCTTTCAAAGGCAATAACGGTATGTATTTACCTGACACGACCTTTGAAAGAATTTTTCACATATATGAATTTGATAGAGAGCTTCGTTCTCTTCTATTTCAAGCTATTGAATGTATTGAAATCTCTTTACGTACACGTCTTTCTTATATGCACGGCATGAAATATGGGGCTCTAGGCTATCTCAACAAAGAAAATTTTAATCCACGCCATGACACAAAGATGCTTCAAGGAAATATAAAAGGAGTAATTTTATATCAAACAGAAAAAGAAACATCAGATCATGAGAAAAAAGAGCCTTTTGTCGAGAAAGAACTTTTTGTTAAACACCATAAAGAAAAATATGACGGACAATTTCCTATATGGGTTGTTATAGAATTGTTCACATTCGGGATGCTATCTCGCTTTTACAGTGATTTACACACGTCAGACCAAAAGCAAATTGCACGCCAGTATCACACAAGTTATAAGGTTTTAGAAAGCTGGCTTCATTGCTGCACTGATGTGAGAAATATATGCGCACATTATGGAAGATTATATTATCGTAACTTTACATCAACCCCTTCAGGATTCATGCCTAAAAAAATGTTCGTCAATGTACATGGGCTATGATGCTCGTTATAAAATCGCTTTATCCTTTTCCAGATAAGTGGGAAAAAGAGTTTATGCCTCAAATGGAAAATATCATGGATAAATATTCAAAAGATATTGATTTGAAACATTTAGGCTTTCCAAAAAATTGGAAAGAAGAATTGATGAATTAAAAAACCCAGTTGTTTGCAAAAAATGCAACAGTTGAAATTGTTCCACAGAATCTGTGAGTAGGTTTGTGGAGTGTTTTTTAATTAACGTTTTCGTGTCCTTGTTTTTTCTGGCTTATCTGGGTTATTTGGTTTAACGAGGATTGAGTGATTTTCGTTTATTTGGATTTTATTGCCTCGCTCTATTTGTTTGCTCTACGCTCTATTTGTTTGAGTTTGTATTCTGTTTTTTTTATCTATGGGCATGACGAGAACAAGATCAGGAACATTTTCTTTTTGGAAGAGTAGCAAGGATTGGTTATCGACATGTCGCACGCCAAGAAATATGACAGAACCGCCTTTGCCTGTATAAACTTGGTGCGGGGGTATTAAAATAAGAGAAAAAAAGAATATTTTGTAAAAAAAAGAAAATGCTTCTCTATAAAGCAACCATTACGATAGATACGGTAAATTTTTCGATGAAAATCTGTTTTTCTCGAAAAGAAAGTTAGACTAACTTCTTAAAAAAAGACCCTCTGACACTTTAAAAAAAGTCTTTGAAAAAAGTTCTTTAAATTTCTTAAACTCTTTTTAGAGGAAGAAGAGAGGTAACAAGACGCTTTTTAGGCAAGAAGAGGGATAAAAAAGAAATCTTTCCACTCCCTCTCATCTCTCCAACGAAAAACTTTCTGACAAAACACGCTAAGCTTAACGAGCAAAAGACGCCGCCAAAGTTAAAGGATACGCCGCCGACATAATGATTTGTACAATTTGTTGTAATGACGTGCTGCGTGAAGGTGGAATATAAATCAAATCTTGATCGGCAACAGGGAAAAGTTGTGCCGTACGCATGCCCTCGGGTGTGTCAATATTCACACGATAAATCATTCGGAAACTATGCTTAAAAACAAAAACGCCGCGACCTTGCGCTGTATGCCAACTAATCTTTCCTAAAGAAAGCACCTTTGCTAATGTAGGCTGTTTATCAAAACGGATGATCGTGGGACTTTCCCACCCTGCTCCTAAACAGGTGGCACGTACCAGTGGTTTTTGCCGCACGACTAACGTATCTCCTGGTATAAGTCGAATATGATGTTCCAACACAGTTTTCAGGGGAAGAGAATAATCTTTGTCCTCCCGAACAATCAAGACGTTATTAACGGCAACATCTCCCCCTTTATAAGAGGCACCAAAAACTTTAAACCCTCCTGCAGCTGCCAAAGCCTCGGAAACCGTAAGTCCTCCTTCAGGCCAATCCAATGTAACAGGTGTGTTGACAGAGCCAATAACAACAACATGCTGCCCTTTATTATGCTTAATGGTTACAACCGCTTCTGCTTTAGGAAATTGTTGCGCTTTAGCATATTGTGCTGCGATAATTTTTCCCGCTTCTTGAGGGGTAAGCCCAGCCACATTAACAGAACCGACATAAGGAAGATCAACGGTTCCGTTTAAAGCAACAGTATAAGCCCCCATATCGGTTCGATGTGGTGCCGTGTGTAACACAGATTGGCTTTCTGACGTTCCTGCTGATTGCGACCAAAGAGAAAGAGCAATAGAGTCTCCTACAGCAATTTTGAGCGGTTGAATAGCAGGTTGACCGAGAGCCGTCAGTGTTTTATCAATATTTTCTTGATTTCTATGGAGTGTTTCTTGCCAGAGTTGATAGGCGATATCTTCATTGGCAGTTTCAACAGGGATAGAATTAGAATTTTTATCGAGAACATTTGACGCAAATGG
>JAZLEM010000069.1:0-4924 GCA_045615245.1 Acetobacter sp.
ATTCATCTTGACTGGGGGGGAAATGGTGTCCAATATCGCCTTCAGCCAAAGCGCCATAAATAGCATCGCATAAAGCATGAAGCCCAACATCGGCGTCGGAGTGTCCAGCAAGCCCTCTATTATGGGCAATAGGGACGCCACATAAAATAAGTGGGCGCCCTTCTTCAAAAGCGTGTACATCGTAACCAAACCCCACACGTGGTAGAAACGATGCCCCCATAATTTGTTCAAGACGCATCAAATCCCTCTCATAGGTTAATTTAATGTTATGCTCATCGCCTGCGACGAGCGCTACTTGAAGCCCAGCTTCTTCTAACAAACATGCATCATCGGTTGCCGTCAGGGCTGTCGCTGCACGGTGCAAATCAAGAAATATCTTAAAACGAAATCCTTGTGGTGTTTGCGCTCTAAAGAGATTTTCTCTGGGAGTAGTCTCTTTAATAACACCTTTTCTCCCACGTTTAAGGGTATCCGTTACGGTCAGTGCCGGAATAGCCCCGTCATAATGTTCTAAACCTTTGAGAACGTTTTTAATGACATAAGCCGGTACGTAAGGTCGTGCGCCATCATGGACTAAAACAACATCGGGCTTTTTGTCGAGCGGTAAGCGATCAAGGGCTTCTAACCCCGCCCGCACACTGGCTTGTCGTGTCTCACCTCCTATGACAGGGGGGAGTATGGGTAAGCCTTTTAAGGCGTCAATAAGAGAATCAGGTTGCCCCACAGGTTGGAGACATGCCACATGAGGCAATAGGGCTTCAGCTGCGTGGCGAATAACAGGCTGCCCGGCGAGTGTTACATATTGTTTCGGCGTTGATGAGCCTGTGGACGCCGTATAACGGCTCCCTGTGCCAGCAGCAAGAAGAATAGCAGCGATGCGCATTTTTTACATGTATCCCGTTGAGAGATTTCTACAAGATTAAGAGTAAAAGAATGAAAAAATAAATAAAAAGAATCTACAAGGTAAAATGGCGTGCCCTGCTGGATTCGAACCAGCGACCCACAGCTTAGAAGGCTGTTGCTCTATCCAGCTGAGCTAAGGGCACTTAACAATGTAATTAAATAATGGACAATAATGGACAAAAACAGAAACGATCCTCTAACCTCATAATAAAAGGTAAATCAAAAGGATTTAACACTCTATTTTTGAATAAAACTTAATGTGTCCAATTTTGGACCCGATCAAAACGAAAATTATCAGAATAGAGCTTTGGACGCTTTATTCGTACCGTTGGTTGTTCAACTTGGTAAGCAATACCCTCACGTTCGGCATAGGCTTTTGCTGCCTCAAGGCTTTTGAATACTAATCTAATCTGAGAAAGTGTATCCCCTCGACTTCCCGTCCATCCCATCAAAGGGTCTTGCACACGGGGAGCTGTTTGTCCATATTCAAGAATCCACTCTCGTGTTCCGATTAGGCCAGATTGGCCCGCAGGCTTGGATTGCCTATAAATACGTGCGTGTACCAATTCAACACTCCAGCTTTTATACTTGATGAATAATGGTATTTCTGAATGGTCGGGGCGCCCGGACTCGAACCGGGGGCCTCGTGTACCCAAAACACGCGCGCTACCAGGCTGCGCCACGCCCCGACTGTATTTCCTTATAAACTACTTTATCACAGAATAAAAGTCTTATACACCTCACACCTCTTAACGTGCAAGTGTAATCACAGAGAAATGACAACAAAAATTAACGGATCTTGCGTTGAAGCCGAGTATGATGGTGTTGAGAAAGGAGGTGTCATAAACAATAACAATGCGAAAATAATAATGTAAAACGGTTTTAAAAATTTACAGGGACTGCTTCTTTGAAAGGGAATACGAGAAAAACCTTGTAAGAGATTTAAGAGTAATATGGTAAGAAATAATCTTTCCGGTTATAGTCGAAGTATACAGGGATAGTAACAAGCCTCAATGCTATGAGGGGAGTTTTAGGTTAGATTTATTAGCAAATAGTTAGCAAATAGAAAGAGAATGCCTCATGAAACAAGCTCAAGACGGACTCGTAGTCTATGTTGTCGCAACTGCAGACGCCGTGCGGTTTTTACATGATGGGGGCGATGCCTTACATGTTAAAAAAGAATTTGATACACATCACGGGCACGGGCATAGTGGCACGCCGGGGCGGATGCACGCTGGTGCCACGCCTGCCGATTGTAAGCGTGAGGCTTTTGCACGGGTGATTGCCGATGAAATGAATCACATGTCTCATAACGTTGCAGGGTTTATTTTGGCAGCACCGGCTGCCGTGCTTCACGCAATCCGTGAGCATTTAACAAAAGCAACAGCTACGCAGGTCATAACAACACTCTCTAAAGATTTGGGGAGTATACCCACACATGCTTTACGTGAGCATTTTGATATTCCAGCAACAGGGTGGGTTTTGCCAAATTAAAATAGTTGAGTGTGAGCAGTGTAAGCAAAGTTTAACTAAAAATTAAGGCACAGCAAGAAGAGAGGAGACAAAACGGAACTATGTACATTACTTACCCCGGTATGCAAATTACGATTATTCCGGTAACTTCGTTTCGTCAAAATTGTACTATCATGTGGGACGAGAAGACTTCTCATACCATGGTGGTGGATCCGGGGGGAGATGTGCCAACGCTCTTGGCTTTTATAGATAATAGAAAGCTTGATGTAAAAACAATCGTCATTACCCATGGTCATCTTGATCATGCAGGGGGAGTTACAGCTTTGTGTCGACATTTGTCAGAAAGTGGTAAACCTGCACCGGAAGTTATTGGTCCCTCGAAAGAAGACAAGTTTTTGCTTGATTCTGTTGTTGAACAAGCGTATCGCTTTGGGATGACGGATCTTGAAAATGTCCAAGTAGATCGTTATTCTCGTGATAATGATACGCTTTGTACTATTGGGCGTACGTTTCGGGTTGTGCATGTACCGGGTCACACGCCCGGGCATATTGCCTTGATTGACGAACAGGCAAGACGTGCTTTTGTTGGGGATCTCCTGTTCCGTAATACAGTTGGTCGGACTGATTTTGCGTATGGTGATGGAGCCCTTCTTGTGCGTTCAATAAAGGAAAAGCTTTTACCGTTAGGAGATGATATTATTTTTGTGCCCGGACATGGCGCACCTTCTTCCTTCGGTGAGGAGCGAGAAAATAATCCCTTTCTTATGCAAGAGTAATGAGTCTTGTTAAGAATAGATTTAAGAATAGATCACGAGGTCAAGATGTGGCGTAAATTGTTTTTCTGTGGAGTCCTTATTTTCGTAGTGGGGCTTATGTTCGGAGGGGTTCCTGTTACAGCAGCAGAGTCTATGACAATGGGATCAGATAATGAGGAACCAACCCAAGCCCAACCCATTCTTCCTAAACAGCAACTTGTGATTATTTCGGCTAACGGGCGCCATGTTTTTTCGGTAGAGTTGGCAAAAACAGATCGCCAGCAACAAGTGGGCGAAATGTTTCGTAAATCTGTGCCCGAAGATGGTGGGATGCTCTTTTTGTGGTCAAAGCCGCAACGTATTGAGATGTGGATGCGTAATACGCTTGTTCCGTTAGATATGGTTTTTATTGGTGCAGATAGACGAATCGAATCGATTGCAGAAAACACAGTGCCTCAAAGTTTGGCACATATTCGTAGCCACGGACCTGTGATCGCAACATTAGAACTCGCAGGAGGCGTTACGGCAAAATTAGGGATTGTTGTCGGGGATAAAGTAGAAGCAGCCTCTCTTAACCCGGTGGAACATAAAAAATAATTGAGTATTTCTCAAAAAAAATAAGGAATATGTGGTGATGACGTTTTTAGTTACGGGATGTTGTGGTTTTATAGGGTACCATGTCACGCGTGCTTTATTAGAGCGGGGGGATCGTGTCATAGGTATTGATAATATGAACGCATATTATAGCACGCTGTTAAAAGAGGTTCGTTTAGAGAGGCTGCAGAATTACACCGGGTTTGAATTTTTCAAAGGAGATATCAATACGGAGGGTTTTTTAGAGGCACTTTTAGAACGAGGAAAAGAAATCCGAGGTGTTTTTCATTTAGCGGCGCATGCAGGTGTTCGGTACTCTTTAGAAGATCCCTGTGCCTTTATTGATGCGAATGTCAAAGGACATATGAAGGTTCTTGAATTTGCCCGTCGTTTAGAGCGTTTGGAACATGTCGTTTATGCCTCTTCTTCGTCAGTATATGGTGCCAATACAAAGCTACCTTTTAGTGAAGAGGATCCTGTTGAACAGCCTACGTCAATCTACGCCATGAGTAAGCGAAGCGATGAGCTTGCTTCCTTTACATATAGCTACGTCTACGGATTACCACAAACAGGTTTAAGGTTTTTTACGGTATATGGTCCATTGGGACGTCCTGATATGGCTTATTATAGTTTTGCCCACGCAATAGCGCGAGGTACGCCCCTTACTTTATATGACGGCGGAAAACCTGCGCGAGATTTTACGTATATTTCTGATGTTGTGGACGCGATTCTTGGGGTTTTTGACTATCCGCCACCCGACGGAGGGGCGCGTGTGCTTAATATCGGAAATGACAAGCCCGAATCGGTAGGGTATTTAGTTTCTCTATTGGAGCGTTTTTTGAACTGCAAGGCTCAGGTGATCCATCAGGATCGCCCAAGTGTTGATATGGAGCGGACATGGGCGGATATTAGGACGATTCGTTCTTTAATAGGGTGGACGCCTAAAATTTCCTTAGAAGAAGGGATTGAGCGTTTTGTTGAGTGGTATAAACGCGATGGAAATAAATACGGGGGATAAGGTTAAGGGAAAACTCTCTAATAATGTTTAATAGATTCATGTAAAATAGAACTGTTTTAATTTTTATAGTTTTTTTTATTTTTGATTTTTTTTGATTTTTATATTGACGTGGGTGTGTATTTTGTGTAGTGTATTTTTTTGTTGATAGTTCTTTGACAAGTTTAGTTTTTTTAGGAAGGGA
>JAZLEM010000070.1:0-2451 GCA_045615245.1 Acetobacter sp.
GCTAATACGCATAATTCGGCACCTAATAGGCGTTCCACATCGTTCTCACCTGTTTTCCATGAGGCGGTTTTAAGTTTATACGCCTTAAGGCGGGCATTAAATTCGCGCTGTACAGGCTCACGAATCGCTAGCCATCGCTGGCGCGATAACAGTACGCGCAAAATCAGCCTCTCTTTATGCCCCATATATTCCATAATGTGCACTTGTCCGCCTTGATTTTGCCCGCCTTGCCCTTGCACTCTTTTCCCTTGCCCACTTTGCCCTTGCCCGCTTTGTCCGCTGACGCCCACCTGTTCGCCTGCTTGGTGGCTTAACTCTGCGCCTTCTTTCCCGCTAGCTTGCTCGTTCAAAGAGGGATTGCTCCCTTTGCTGCGGGTTGCGGGGGGAATCATCACTTTGAAATAATGCCCCTCGTGCTGATCGGGTCTCTCAGGCACGCCAAAGCCTTTGGTAGGGGGCGCGTTGGGTGATTTTTTTGCGTTTTTCTGCCCTTTTTGCGAAGGCTGCGGCGTGTGAGAAGAGGAGGAAGAGAAAGAGACATTAGACATTATCTGGCTCAACCTCGGAAGGGCGTAATTCTATTTCGGCGATTTCGGCAAATTTTTTCAAATCATGCCCGGTTTCAAAACGAGTTTCTTTACTCTCAATCAGCAAACGCGCCTGTCGGTCGGGGTCAAAAACATCGCGTAAGGCTTTGCTCACCTGTTCGATCTCTTCAAATGTCACATGGCGCCTGCCAAAACGCACGGTAATAGTTTCTTCCCCTTCGCCTAATTCAATACGTGGCGCGCAGAAAAAACTCTCTTTTTGATCGCGGAAAGTGTCGCAGACTTTGGCAATTTTTTCTTGTGTATCTAAAGAAATACGTCTTGTAAAGCGGGCAGGTTTGGTCTCATCAAGGGTAATCCTCTGATCATGCCGATCAGGAATCTCAAAATTTCTTTGTTTGTTCGCCTCGCCCGCACGGGCAAAAACTTGCAACACACGTCGTTTATTGTCAATGGGGAAAGGTTCGGTATAGGGCGTGCCGTTATTTTTAGGGTTCTCCCCCTCAAGGGTGTAAAAAATCTCAGCCCGGGGGGTGGCTTGAAGGGTGACATACCGTTCTTCGCCCCGTACTTCGACTTGGTGCCGAATGTCGATCTCCGCTTTCCAACATACAGGGGGTGCACTTTCAAAATGCCCTGTTGAATCCACTGCGAGGAAATAGAGCGTGCCTTCTTTGGTAGTCCAATTTTCATAATCCTCAACTACGGGGCTTTTCTCTGAAACGTCTGGCGTCGGCGCGTAATAAATGACAGGGGTCGCCCCGGCAGAAATCGGCGTTATTTTTAAGAAAACCTCGCCCGTTTCTGGGTTGAGGTTCTCTTGTTGCACGTTCAGCGTGGCTTTTTCTTTAGGGAAAGGTCCTTTTTCAATATAATTGCCGTCAAAACGCCATTTTCCCTTTTCAAGGGCTTTTTTCTTAAGGCATTCCATACCGTCCACCCCACCGACAAGGCAAGGAAGCCATGGGAATTTTACCTCATTTTTAGCTTTCGCCAAAAGAGCACTCCAAAGCATTTTTCTATCATGGGGGTGCCAGAGGTCTCTTTCTGCAAGGGCAATACATTCCTCTTTAATTTCAGTATAGAGTTTATAATTGGCGGCACTACTTGCAAGCATTTTTTCAATTTGTTCTTCGGCTGTTTCGCGGTTGCCTTCGCCAATTTTAATGCCACCGTCAAGGATAATTTTAGCTAATGCCTCGCCCTCCAGCGATAAAATCGCCGACTCCCCGTCATCATCTATGATGTTGGTTGGGTAATAGAGGCGATCATACGCTAAAGAAAGAGCTTGGAAAAACCGGCTTTTAGCTTCGCCGAGGCGATCTTGCGCTTCTTGATAATTGGTATCCCCCTCTTTGAGCCGATGACATAATTCATAAATCGCGTAGTATTCACGTAGTCTTTTTTCAGCAGTATCAGCCAAGTGGCTGTCTTCGCCTGTGAGCACTAATAAATTATTTCGCTCAATAACCTGTTGAAAGAAATTTTGTAAGGCATGCGGTGGCATACGCCCATCAGGCTTAACCACCAGCAAGGTTCTTTCTTTTTTGAGAGATAAATCCTCAAATTTAGGGAGAATCGCTAAAGATTGATAGGCAATTTTTCTTTCAGGTTTGAGGAGTTTTTCAAGCTCTCGCCTAAAAATTTCATCGACTTTTGAAGAAGAAAGTTCTTGCGCATCGCGCTCTATACGGCGAGAAAGGTTTTCGGTGTTTTGGATATAGTAGCGTTGCTCTTCCCTATGGAGGTACCACGCCTTTTCACGCAGGCGCTCTAACGCCGTTTGAACGCCGTCACACGGGGAAATATGGGGGGGGGGGGGGGGGAAATTGGGGCGTTCACTTCTGGCGTTATTTCTGGCGTTAAGAGAAACTCTTTTAACTCATTTTCTGATATGCCTCCG
>JAZLEM010000071.1:0-1037 GCA_045615245.1 Acetobacter sp.
TCTTTCCCAAGGCTTTTTTGTTCGATCATCGTGTGTGTGGCGGGGATCATCACATCGATATAGCTTTGGTTGGTGAGTTTGACGCGCGTTTCAAATTTGAGAAAGTTTGTCGCGTCTTCTACGCCAAGTACTTTGTGTAAAAGTTCAATCCAAAAGCGTTGGGTGTCTTGCTTCTCGTCGCCTTTGCCTTGCCAGCTTTCTGCAAATTCTTTTGCGGCTTTGGCTTGTTCTCGTTGGTTCATCATGCTTCCTTCAAAATGGTTTTTTATTGATGTTTTTGTCTCTTCGTTCTTGTACGGGCAAGGTTATGCAAAGCGTCTAACAAAATATCTATATCCTGTTCTGTTGTCCGATGGTTCACAAGTGCTACCCGTATAACCACATGCCCGTTTATTTTTGTTGTGGAGGGTGCTGCGATACCGCTTTCGTGCAGATCTTTGACTAATTCCGCATTAAAGCGATTGATGTTTTTTATTTTTTCGCCAATCACTCTAAAACAAACGATATTTAACACCACAGGCGCCATAAGCTCAAGCCATGGCAATGTTTGCACTTTTGCCTCTAAATAATGGGCGACCTGACATGAACGCGCAATTACTGCCCCTAATGCCTCCGTGCCAAACCCCGCTAAAGCAAACCAAACTTTAAGGGCTCGAAACCCCCGAGAAAGTTCGGGACCTAAATCGCAAAACCATGGGGCTTCTCCTGCCAAGGCGGCAAGCCCTCTATCTTCTCGTGATAAATAATCTAAAGATTGGGCGAAAGTTTTGGCTTGTACTTCGGGGTGCCGAATGAGAACACAGCCCGCATCATAAGGCACTTGGAGCCATTTATGAAAATCAAACGCGAGGCTGTCGGCACGTTCTATGCCTTGTAATAAAGGGGCGTGTTGTTGCGATAATATTGCCATAGCCCCAAAAGCCCCATCGACGTGAAACCAAAGTTTTTCTTCTGCGGCGATATCTGCCAACGCCTCTAATGGGGCAATAGCGCCGACATTGACTGTTCCGGCAGTGCCAATAAGAACAAAAGGTTCT
>JAZLEM010000072.1:0-5370 GCA_045615245.1 Acetobacter sp.
ATCTGCAACAGACCCTGCTACTGACGTTGCGCATAACGTTACCATTGCCTCTTATAACTCAACCAACGCGCTCAAAACATTTGCACACTCTGTTGACGTCATAACATTTGAATTTGAAAACATTCCTTCTGACGCTCTAGGTTATCTTGCTCATGACGGCTCTAGTAACTGTTTAATCAGACCTTCCAGTCATGTATTACAAACGAGCCAAGATCGCTTAAAAGAAAAAAGTTTTTTAACGTCACAAACCACTATTCCATTAGCCCCGTGGTGTTCTGTCACGGATCAAACATCTCTTTCCCATGCTGTAGAAAAACTTGGTTTTCCTTTTATTCTAAAAACCTCACGCAGTGGTTACGATGGCAAAGGGCAACGACTTGTCTGCACGCATGAAGAATTAAATGCTGCCTTTGTTGACCTCACACCGCATCCTCTTATCGCGGAAAGTGTTATTGATTTTGCTTGTGAACTAAGTGTCATGGTTGTTCGTAGTAGTGATGGTGTTATACGTTGTTTTGACACAGTACAAAACCACCATTGGCATGGTATTTTAGATATGACACTTGCCCCTGCACCTCTTACAGAAAATATTACTACAGAAGCGCAAAATATTGCTCGCACGATAGCGGAAGCGTTAGATCTGATCGGAATTATGGGTGTAGAAATGTTTCTTGATCGTACAGGTCGTTTACTAGTCAATGAAATTGCGCCACGCCCCCATAATTCAGGCCACTGGACAATGGATGCCTGCCCATACGATCAATTTGATATGCATATCCGCGCTATTGCTGGATTACCCCTGCCCCTTGCTGTGCGACATAGTGATGCTCTTATGAAAAACCTTATTGGTCCGGAAGATATAACTCTTTTGCCAGAAATTTTACAAACACAAGGCTTTATTCCACACATCTATGGTAAAAACATTGCTCGCCCCGGTCGAAAAATGGGACATGTTAACATTCTTTTTCCTTTTGGTTCTCTTCCCGGCAGTTTAGGCATACGCAATGCTCTGGGCATATTAGCCACCAAAACAGCTATTGAACAATAGCCCTTTCAACACAGGTTATAACGGGAACAATCCTTCTTTTTTCATACTCAACATACGCCCTGCTCCAATAATAATATGATCCCACACGGTTAAACCTACAACACAGGCAGCGGCGATAACTTGATCAGTCATAACAATATCGGCTTCAGAAGGCTTTGGATTGCCACTAGGATGGTTATGCACCAGCACGAATCCAGAAGCACCAAGTTGTAGTGCTCGATACACTAACTCTCGTGGGTAGACAGGTGCCTGATCAATGGTTCCACGCCCTGTAATTTCATCTCGTAACAAATACTGATCTTTATCAAGAAATAATACCCGAACCTGCTCTGTTTTTTCATAGCCCATAACACTTTGCAGATAGACGAAAACCTGTTCAACCCCCGCAAGAAGAGGTTGCTTATATATTTTAGCCCGATGCAGCCTTTGCACAGCTTCTCGTACCAGTAAAAGCATTACCCTAATACTTTCTGACTGACGCCTCACCACATCTGCCTCTAGCCCCGTTGTTGTAAAAAGTACGGATAAACTACCCATTTCTGCAAATATCTTTTCAGCAATTTCTTGGGCTTGTGATAAGTTAGACGGCAAAACAGCCGCCAACACAGCCACGAGCAAAGTTTTACTATCGGTAACATACGCGTTATGTTCTATGATTGACCTCTCCTTTCTTCCGAAACACGTCAAATATCTCTTCACATTCTAATACATCCGCACCAGAACAATAACCCCATCCTATAACGCATTAATAGTTTTTCTTTTAGAAGTCTTATCCTGTTGTCTATAGTTTTGTCATAGTCGTTCAACTTTCTGGCTGGTGCCTTATATTGTTGTTTTCACTTGTTTAATGTTTTCATAAACAAGCCATTACGTCTTTTTCTCATGCACAAAGCGCTGCCATTCACCACCACTCCCAATAACAAGGTGACCATAAGCCTCCATGGCGAGCACATGTGCAGCTTCTGCTATTTCCGTGGCAAAAACTGTATCAGACTTCATAAGTTCTTGACTATCTGCACCATGCGTAAACCGTATTGTCACCATAGCAGAAGCTTGGCGCATTAAAGCGCGCCGCATAACATACGCTATTTTATCTTGTGAAGAGTCCCTACTTTCAGAAGCGTGAATCAATTCCTCTGCAAGCAAACAATTCTGACTATCGAGAAAAAGAACACACATATGCCGATTTTCTACAGAATCCTGACGCGAAAAAGCATAATGTACAACAGAATCCCAATCCTTTAATGCTATTTTTTGTGGTTGAACCTCTCGGCGAATATTCTGGGCTATAGTAACGATAGTACCTAACAGCCGTATACTTGCCTCTGGAATACCGGCTTGCCGTAACTGATCCGGCGTTGCCTCTAATACTTTCGGAAAAGAACCAAAATGGTTTATCGCTGCCTTCGCAAGGGGTTTGGTATCACGTCGAGGTACACCAACAAAAAGTAACATTTCTAATATTTCGTAATCTGCTAAACCTGCTGTACCATTTTCCAAAACTTTTTGCCGCATACGTTGCCGATGCCCACGTGGTCCTGTCGTGGCGAAAACAGAAGCTATATTTCCACGTTTTGCATGTTTTTTCATCTACTAAACCTAATTTTACACGGCAAGAAAATCCAAACAATGGTTTTCAAAAATGCTTTCCCGGTGACACTCTCTCAAAACCTGTTTTTTTTCATTATTTCAACAGATTTTATCATTTCTTGAACAATTTTTCTCACGTCATGTTCGCTCTTTCTTGAATAGCCATAGATATGATCAAAAGCGTATCCTTTAGAGATTTTCTGACAGTCGCGTTCCTACATTATAGCCTTAAGTAGAAAGAAGGTGGTTTATAGCATTTTGACTCTATATCTTCCAATATTTTGTTCTCTTTATCTATTAGTATCTTTATATTTATATATATATTAACCCGATAAAATTCAGCTCTTGTTAAGTCTTATCTGATTTATCATTTTAGTTAACCCAACCTTAATATAGCTATAAACAATTTTTAGAACCGCCTTTCCAATGGAAACATATCATAACGTAGATTATTTAACTTCTCTCAACCCTGAGCAACGCTTAGCCGTTGAAACCACAGAAGGACCTTTACTCGTTCTTGCAGGAGCAGGCACAGGAAAAACCCGAGTCCTTACAACACGTTTTGCGCATATCCTTCTCACCAACCGTGCCAAACCGTGGCAAATTCTTGCGGTTACTTTCACCAACAAAGCGGCCCAAGAAATGCACAAACGCATCGAAAACATGATCGACATGTCCATGAGCAATCTATGGCTTGGCACATTTCATGCGCTATGTACCCGTATGCTCCGCCGACACGCCAATTATGTGGGTCTAACACCAAATTTTACAATACTCGATACTGATGACCAAATACGCTTGCTTAAACAAGTTATTGAACCGTGGAAGATCGATATAAAACGTTGGCCACTTGCAGGGTTATTAGGTGAAATTCAACGATGGAAAGATCGTGGTCTTACCCCTCAACATATAACACCCGCTGAAGATACAAACTTCGCCGACGGTCATGCACGCGCCATTTATGAAGCCTATCAAACCCGTTTGCTTCAATTAAACGCCTGTGATTTTGGTGACCTCATGCTCCATGTTACCGAAATACTACGCCTAAACCCTGATATTTTAGCACAGTATCACACCCTATTTCGCTATATTTTGGTTGATGAATATCAAGATACCAACACAATTCAGTACCTTTGGCTACGCCTTCTTGCACAACGTCAGGAAGAACAAACCAATATTTGCTGTGTTGGTGATGATGATCAATCTATTTATGCCTGGCGTGGAGCGGAAGTTAAAAATATTCTCCGTTTTGAAAAAGATTTCCCTAATGCCAACGTTATTCGACTCGAACGTAACTATCGTTCAACTTCCCATATTCTTGGCGCAGCAACAGAACTTGTTGCCCATAATAATGAACGTCTTAGCAAAACCCTACGATCCGGTCTCGTTGATTCTGATACTTCTACTGGTGAAAAAGTTGCCGTCATTCATGTTTATGACTCGGATGCAGAGGCGGAATTTATTTGCCAGCAAATAACTCTTTTCCATCAACAAGGTTATTCTTTAGCGGAAATAGCTATTCTTGTTCGCGCAGGTTTTCAAACACGAAGTTTTGAAGAACATCTTGTTCAAAAAGGGCTTCCTTATCAGATTATTGGTGGCACTCGTTTTTATGAACGTGCAGAAATCCGTGATGTTTTGGCTTATTTTCGTGTCCTCATACAACCAGCAGATGATCTCGCTTTTGAACGTATTATCAATGTCCCTAAGCGTGGCATAGGGGCGACAACATTACAAAAAATACGCACAACAGCCCACACCACAAACACTCCACTCACAACAACAATTCTGCACATGTTAGACAATGGAACACTCAATAAACGTATAGGTGAACAATTACACGACTTGATGAAGCTCTTTTCCGATACACGAGATATACTCCACGAAAAAGGGCATATTGCCTGTGCTGAATACCTACTAGAAACTAGCCATTATCTTGATATGTGGCGTCAGGATCGTTCACCAGAAGCAGAAGGACGCCTTGATAATATTATGGAACTTCTGCACGCCATGGAGGAGTTCACAGATATTGAATCCTTTCTTGAACACGTCGCCCTTGTCACAGAGAAAGACCACCTTACTCAAGAAGAATATTTATCAATTATGACTCTTCATCGAGCGAAAGGATTAGAGTTTGATATTGTTTTTTTACCAGGATGGGAAGATGGCCTCTTTCCTTCTCAACATGCTCTTGACCGAGGAGAAACCCAAGCCCTCGAAGAAGAACGCAGACTTGCCTATGTTGGCATTACCCGTGCACGTAAACAGGTTATGATTTTTCATACCAACCGCCGCCGCATTTACACGCATTGGCAAAACTCCATACCAAGCCGATTTCTGAAAGAGTTACCAGAAAAACATGTTACACGTCATATTCTCAACAATGGTCTAATCACTCGAAAAAGCAATAATGCTAATCAGACTCATCATCAAACTCTCCCTGTACAAACGTCTTCTCACTTTAAATTAGGAGATTACGTACGTCATAATCGATTTGGGACAGGTACTGTGATTTCAGTGGACCGTGAACAGCTCGAAATTTCTTTTGAAACAGTTGGCACTAAACGAATAGTCTCTTCTTATGTCGAGAAATTGTCATGACTTCTAATATTCTTCGCCACACAACCGCTCTGGAAACAGTTTTTGTAATAGTTTCTGAAAGTGCTGTACATTTTTACGAACACGCTTTCAGTTGTGTTTGCACAACGATTGGCATTTTTGAAGCAAACCCA
>JAZLEM010000073.1:0-3860 GCA_045615245.1 Acetobacter sp.
GAATTTGAAATAAGGGTATGTCATTTTCTGTTGTACCCTCTCCCTCTGGAAAGAGAGATCGCTTAAGGCGGTGAGAGTGCGGAGGAATCATGAGTCTTAAGAGAAAACTTGAAAAGTCTATGATAAAAGTCCTGTAATAAAGGCTTTTGCTATAGGTTGGGTCATTGATGAGAGGCGTTTAATTTTTGTACATCAAGTAGTTATATAGTCGCTCGGTTAAAAGGTGCAAAAACAGTATAACATATTATATAAGATAAAGCTCAAAAAATAATACCACAACCCTAACGACTAAGGCAAATCAGGCAAAATCAAGGACAACAGGCACATGATCAGAAGGAGGAGACCAATCACGCGCAGGTGTGAGAACATCAAAAGATGAAAGATGTGGCACAAGATCGGGCGTGACCCAGATATGGTCTAACCTGCGCCCTCTATTGGATTTTTTCCAATCTTTATTGCGATATGACCACCATGTATAGAGTTTTTCAGACGACGGTACAAAATGACGCATTGCATCAACAAAGCCCGTATGAAGCCACGCATTCAGTCGTTCAGTTTCAGGAGTGGTATGGCTAACAACGTTAAGGAGCTGTTTATGGCTCCAAACATCGTGTTCGAGAGGGGCGATGTTGAAATCTCCCGTTAAAATAATACGCGTAAGGGGGGACAGCGTAGCGCGGTGTTGGAACCAATGCGTAACCTCATCAACAAAGCGTAACTTATGGGCAAATTTGGGGTTGACGTGCGGATCGGGCACATCTCCGCCTGCGGGTACGTAAAACGTATGGAGTTCAAACGTTGTGCCCCAAGGGCTTGTAAGGGTTGCGGCATGGTGGCGGCATTCTTCAGGCGCACAACATGGGGGACATGGGGGCACTGTGTCTAATAAAGGTGTTAAAGGATAACGTGAAAGAAGGGCAACGCCGTTATAGCCTTTCATACCCCGATAGAGTTGGTGTTCAAAACCAAGGGCGCGAAGCTCTTCTATAGGAAAAAGAGAATCCGGCACTTTCGTTTCTTGTAAACATAGAACATCGGGCTTTGTTTGGGCTACAAGCTGTGTCAACAAAGGCAAACGTAAACGGAGCGAGTTTATGTTCCAAGTGATTAGGCGCAAAGAAGAGGGGCTTTTATGGATCATCAACTTGAACGAACTTTATTGATTTTTTGAGGTTTCATGAATACGCCTTAATATACCTCGTTTTGGATCATGTTGGTCGATAAAACGTACTCTCGCCATGGCATCTTCTTCCCCAAGAATAGAGGTTATAGTGTTGATGAGCCTTAAATGCGCCTCTTCATCATGGTAATACACGGAAATAAAAGAATCTTGAACGGCGGTGTTATGGGAAGAACAAAGCGCGTGTTTGAGAATCGCATGGTCAGCATGATCGAGGGAATGCCCTATAATGTGAAAAGCAACCTCGCCCTTAAAACGACTTAATTCTTTGAGGAGCTCTTGGTATTTTTCGATCGTTCCATAGCGATGTCGTTGGTGATGCTTTGTAAAAACGTTCCACGCCGGATCGATTTCGTCTTCAGGGTCAAAAGACTGACAGCCTAACACTAGACTCTCTTCCCCAAGAGATCCGTGAATATGACAGTGGTGCACTTTAACGCCTCTCTTTGTGAGAGTTGGTTCATATAATTTTTGAAAAGTCGGCGTATAATTAAAATTTAAGACCCATAGCGTATGTTTTTGAGGGTGCGTATTCTCTTCTTCTAATTCCTTTAAGCAGAAGTGAAATTTTGGGGTTTGCGCGAGATCTTTAATTTTTTCTGGAACTGTTTGAGATAAGTATTCCGCGAATGCCTTAATAAAAGAGCGTAAGCCGTAGAGACTGCCATTGTGTGGTTCTGAACTTTCGTACAGTTGTTTTGTGGCAGTTGTATCATTTATTTGGCGCTGGGATCTTAAAAAATTTCGTAACGTACAAGATCTAAAAGCTGTGTAACAAACCTGGAACGTTATAACCAGACCTCCGTCAATATAATATAACTGACCAAGTATATTGTTATAGTTATTATCAATCTCCTCAATAAGTTCATGATCCGCATATGGATTAAGGATGAAATCATATATTTCTTGTTCAAGATTAAACCAATTTCCTCTGTTCTTTTTTAGGATACCTATTCTTTGTAGCAGATATGTGAGGATAAAACGAGTAAACCATTTATTATAATAAAAACCATGTGAATTAGAAAAATCCGTATACTTTGTCTCTAACCCATGGGCGAGGTCAAAGCCGTTGCCCAAAATGAGCACATGTAAAAAGTCTTTGTCTTTTTCTGATGTGGCGTGATTTATCGTCATTCTCCCAATTATGTTAGGCTCTTGTGTATTTTTATTTTTATTGTCGGGGGCTTTTTTCTCTCAAATCATGAAATAGCATGAATTTTTTATTGTGATCTGTGTAGAATAATACAAAAAACAGATGAACAAAATTATATCCTGACTGTCGCCGTTATGTCATGTCTTTTAGGGTGTGTCTTATGTAAATGACGCACAGGACGTAAGAGGATTTGTACACTATGATAAAGAAAAAACAACCCGTGATGATTAAACCACGCCGAGGGGTGTGTTTAGTGATTTCGGCACCCTCTGGGGCTGGTAAATCAACGATTGCACAGGCATTACATCAGTCAGAGTCTCATATCCAGCACTCGATTTCGGTAACTACGCGCCCGCCACGCCCGGGGGAAAAGGAAGGGGTGCATTATTATTTTCGTACTGCCGAACAATTTCAAGCCATGGTCAAAGAAGGTGCTCTGTTAGAATGGGCAACTGTGTTTAAGGAAAGTTATGGCACGCCACGCGCCCCCGTCGAGGCGGCTCTTCAAGCGGGATATGATATGATTTTTGATATTGATTGGCAGGGACATCGGCAAATCCGTCAAGCCCTTCCCGCTGATGTGGTCAGCGTTTTTGTTCTTCCGCCGTCTTTGAAAGAGCTTGAGCGGCGTTTACATGGGCGTGGCGCTGATCGTCATGAGGATATTGCCCATAGAATGGCTGTTGCCCACGACGAAATTTCTCATTGGGAAGAGTTTGATCACGTCATTGTCAATGCAGATCTAGAACACGCCATTGCTGAAATCCGCGCTATTCTCCACGCGGCGCGTTTAACAACGATCCGACAAATCAGCGGGTTGAGGCAATTTGTGACCTCTTTAGGAGCGACCTAATCGTGGATTTTTCCACTGTAACAGTGCTTTGTGTGGGCGATATTATGCTCGATCGTTTTTTATACGGTCGTATGGAGCGGATTTCTCCCGAAGCTCCTGTGCCTGTTCTGTTATTAGAACCAAACGCCAAGCGAGAAATGCCGGGCGGGGCGGGCAATGTCGCTCATAATATTCTTTCACTGGGTGGAAAAGTTATTTTAATCGGGGTTGTTGGACACGATGAGGCAGGCGAAACGCTGTGTACCGAATTAGCACGGCATGATGGGCTTGTCACAGTGTTATCCAGAAGTGCCGATCGCCCTACCATTTGCAAAACGCGTTTTATTGCCGCTCATCAACAAGTTGTACGTGTTGACGAAGAAAGCCCTCTCCCCCTTCATACGCAATGGGTTCAAGATATTTGCGCGGCTATTGAGGCACATATGGCTTCTGTACAAGCGGTTGTTGTGTCGGATTACGGGAAGGGAGTTTGTACCTCGGCTGTTTTGGCATGTTTAATCCAGCAGGCAAAGGCTCACAACATTCCCCTCTTTGTTGATCCAAAAGGAGGCGACTATACGCGTTATTATGGGGCAACCTGTATTACGCCAAATATGCGTGAGTTGGTGCAAGCTTCACAAAATAGACCTGTTGAAACAGAAAAACAAATTGAAGTCGCTGCCCGGCATGTTATG
>JAZLEM010000074.1:0-7574 GCA_045615245.1 Acetobacter sp.
AGACATGGGCAGAGCTTGCCAACAAAGCCCTACAGAGAGCAGGGAGACAAGAAAGAATTGACGCCCGCACAAATGAAGAAAGAGGCATAAAGAGGATCCCAGAAATACATCAAGGGCATGTTGTGACAACCCTCGAACGTAAGGGCATAAAGACCACAATCGGAGACAAGAACAGAGCTATTCGTTCACAGAATAATCTCATTCAGCAACATAACAAGGCAGTTATTGCGTCACGGGAAAAAAATGTTGATCAGTTGAAAGAAAGAAAAAACTTTCTGCAACGGGAGAACGTCCAACGGGCAAGGAAGAAACCGAAACGCGTCCCTGTTATCAAACAGACCCCCTCACCCCTTGATTTTGCTGTTAAAGTCTGCGTTCTAGCGTCTCTTGCCCTTGTGAGCAAGGAAGCACGAACCCGCATAGTCAACGCCTTTAAGACCTACTTCGCACAACGCGAAGAAGCCAACCAGAGCCAGCAGGCGGTTCAGCAAGTTAGTAATCGGAACGTTAAGAGCAAAATACAGACCAGAAAGCAGGGATATACTGCCAAAAGGCAGACCATAGAACAGCAGAGGAGGAGCCGGAGGCAGTCCATTCAACAGCGTGACCAACGCAAAAACGAGAACACCCCGAAAATAGCCAGAAAAAAGCAGAATATTGAGACACTACGCCAGCAGGAAGCAGCCCAACGCCAAAAGGAAGAAGTTCAAAAAGCAGCGCAAAATGCTGCAGAAAGTTATTGCCAAGAGGTAGGAAAACAGCGCCTTAATGGTGTAAATATACCTCGCCACCAAGTCTACACAGGGAAAGGCGGAGAGATGATTTTTAGGGGTATCCAGCACGTCGGAAGCCAACCCTTGCTACTCTGCCAGAAAGAAGGCATTAACACTGTTCTCGTTGTTCCTATTGACCAGCAAACAGAACACCGCCTTAAACAAATACAAATCGGCGAAAAAATAACACTCAACGAAAATCACTCAATCGCTATTAAGTCAGAAAAAATAAAAAATAAAGGAAGAAGTCGGTAAATCGTTAATGTATGTTTCTAACAGCTTTTTTTGTATTTTCTTGAGTATCTTTTTGTATAGGTTCTTGAAGTGCTTTTTGAAGTGCTTCATTTGCTTTTTTACACTTTTGAAATTGAGCTTCAAGCATTTCAGGCGTAATAACAATATTGGGGTGTTTTTGTTTTGTAGCAACAAGTTCTTGAAGGACTTGATAAGCTGATGTACCGTATTGATTTATAAATTCAATAATTGCTGTTACAAGGCTTAAAACTTCCTTAACGGGTATCTTTTTAGTGTGGGAAGTCTCTTCAGCAGAAACAGGGGCGACGCCATACATGCCTAACGCCCCTAATAAAACACCGTATAAAAGCAGCTTTTTCACTTTAAGCACTTCCTAGACAGGCTTTAGCAAACCGCCTTTGATAATTTGTAAGCCTTTGCCCTCTTTTGCGGATTTTTGGGCAGCTGTAGCCTGTTCAAGGTTGAGAGCGTCCTCTTGTGCAAGTTCTTCAGGTGTGAGAAGCCTACCATTTTGGCAGATATGAGCATTGATGAAGTAAAGTGCCCGCTTGAAGCGTGCTCCCTCTACTTTTTCATATTCGACACGAACCGCACGAATACGCTCTAATTCTTTAATAATCGTTGAAACGTCGCATTTTTTAACTCCTGTTTGTTCTGCTAGTTCTTCACGTGTTAAAGCTACTTGTCGCGTGCTAGGAATAAGATTGAAACACATTTTAGACCAAACTTTACCGCACTCTTTGGCTGGTCTTTTACTATTCTCAAATAGCCAATTAAGAACCAAATCAAATTCTTCAAAAAACATCGTGAACCTCTTATCTAGCGTTTGTTTAATGTTAGCAGCTTTTTTTAGTTCGTATTTGTAAGCCTCTCTCATTCGATAAAGTTTAGAGTTCTCACGACGTCGAGGGTCTTCAGGAAGTAAGATCTCACTGAATAAATCCATTTGAGCACAATGTTCATGAATTTTTAATTCTTTCTCAATCTGTTCTGCACTTTTGAAGCGAACGATTTCATCTGTTTTATTGACTTTTTTGGTCATGTGGATAAACTCCTTTTTTATCGTTTAGTGAGTTGCGTATTTTGCAACCTGTATAAGTTGCAGTATACGCAACCCGTATATAATAAGAAGTTTTTATTTAATATTTATAAAAAATAATAAAAATATGTTGTAAGCAGCTTTTCTGTGGAAAAGTTTTTTATCAATTACGGAAAACGCTGCCTAATCGGCAGCGTTTAAGTTTCTTAAAATTCCTCTACGCCTTTGGCTTAAGGAATACGTACGGAACGCACTCGGTGCGTAAGGGGGAGACCCCCTTCATATCCCCCCTTTTTGCTCTTGAAAGCAAAAGACAGAACGGGGTTAAAAACTAATACCCCTCTAAAACACGCGTAGACGTGTCAGGAATGGCTTTTAAGGGTTAAGGGGTATATATACCAGAGACATACTTAAAAGCGTTCTACGGGCGTTCTACGGGCGTTCTACGATATATTTTTATTGACTTGTTTTTTTGAGTCATCATAAGATAGTTGTAACGGGTTAAGTACTAAAGATAGATAGTACTATAATAATATGTAATGCGTAATAACATATAATAATATTATGATACGTTATAAATTTTAATTCCCCAAAGAAGCTGATGGTTTTTCTGGCAAAAAGCCATCAGCTTCTGAAAAAGGACAACTTAACAAAAAAAGGAGACATACAATGTCTATTGTAGATCTGTACTACACAGCGGCCACTGTGTATTACATATCTCTAACAATCAAATTATGGCTTGAGTAAAAGAAGAACCCCCATCGCTTACTACACTTGTGGTAAATCGTATGGGGTTCTTCTTTAAGACAGAAAACATCATACTCCAAACATGTTAAGTGCAATTATATGGTTATATATAACCACGATATTTGTTTATAATAAGCATTATATACTAAATAGTTATTTATTAAATAAGTAACTATATAAATTCTTTAAAAACTTTTCCTTATTTTGGGGACTTCTCTAATTTTTCCAAATGTTTTAGACTTTCTTCAAAATCTTTTTCAATGGCTGATTTTTCTGTTAATTGCTGTTGCTTATAACGTTCAAATTCTGCTTCTGCGTGTTGCATAGCGAGCTTATGACTAATCTTTCCAACGTGAGTTAGAATTTCGTTCTCTGATAAACGTAAGAAATCGTCTAGCTTGGCAATCCAATCTTTCATATACATGGCACGTCGATTTTTAGCTTGTAGTTCCGCGAAGTCTAAATAAAGGGATACAATGCGGTTGAGCTTATCGAGTTCTTGTTCGTTTAAGTAGTTCTTCGCAATACCAACTTCTGCCCGTTTTGGAGTTTTTCCTGAAAACGATTTTAATCCCATATAAGGTTGTGTTGCGTTGGCTCTCTCGTAAATAATTTCTGCTGCTGTATGACCATGTGCAGCCCAATGCATTTTGTTCTGTATCGTTGCAAAAAAATCGTGTGAAACGTCTGCTTTCGGGTCGTAATCAATACTTGTCGCATAAATGTCTAATACTTTCCTCCAGAAAACTTTTTCAGAGGAACGAATATCACGAATGCGCGCGAGTAATTCGTCGAAATAGTGAGTATTGCCCTCTTGTTTAAGGCGTTCATCGTCTAGGACAAAACCTTTAACGATATATTCGTTTAGTCTTTGTGTTGCCCAAATACGGAACTGCGTGCCACGGTGTGATTTTACGCGATAACCAACAGCAATAATAACATCGAGATTGTAGTAATCGACGTTATAAGGTCTTGCATATGGTTTGCCGTTAGAAGATGTTATTGCCCATGTTGAAACAGCACCATCTTTTGATATTTCACCATCTTCGAAAATGTTTGAAATATGACGAGAAATGACGGATTTATCACGTTGAAATAATTCTGCTATTTGGCTTAAAGAGAGCCAAACGTTTTTATTGACTATCTTAACGTCAATACGGGTTAAACCGTCTTCCGTTTGATAAAATAAAAACTCCCCAGAATTGAATTCTGCAGTTACCAAATCAGAGGGCATAAGATACCTAATGTAAAGTTAAAAATCCATTGTTGCAAAAAATGCAACACTGCAAAAACGGCAGAAATTAGAGGTTTTATAAATTATGCGTTATATTCAGCTAGTAGGTTTATTTTCTGTTCTTGAATGAAATTTTTTATATTCAATTTAATTTGAATATTATTACCCGGGTGTTTTATGTCGGTCTTTGGGATATCTCGACTTAATGCACCATTTCCACCTTTTCTTTGAAAAGAAACACAATTTCCTATATTGAAACCTCCTTTTGTAAATTTAAAAGGTTGTTTTTCAATGTAAGCTAAAATATTTCTGGTTGGATAAATCCTAAAAAAATAGTTTTGATAGTCGAATAACACAAGGATTTCGTAACTAGATTTACTCGAAAAAGCCCAAGACAACATATCTTTTAGAATTGAGTTGAAAAAATTAAACCAATATGGCTCCTCATTTTTTGGAAATAAAAAATTATTTGGCTCTCTTGATTTTTTGACAACAATATTTTCTAGCCGTGTTTTGATCTCTTGTGGGGCATTGAAATGGTTACAGAATTTGCTGACACTTGCACGAGTTAATTGATTAAAGCCTGCGTCTGGCTTGTAAGATTTAACACTCGCTTCTACGATTTTATCGCCGTAAAATAAATTTACGTCAGATTTTCTTCCTTGTTGTCCTACAAGTTCAGTTCCTGTAAAGTTTTCTAAAGAGAAAAAGTTTTTTATCTTATTAAGAACTATTTTGTTTTGCTTAATGCTTTCTGAAAAAAAATCTTCTCCAATACTTCCTATGTGGGCATTTATATTTTGTTCTAATGTCACTACTATATTCCTCTGATATTATTCCAAACTTGTTCAATCATTGTAGGTATAACAGCATTTCCTAATTGTTGATAGCTTTGAGAACCTTCTGTAGTTATATGAGAGATAGGAAAACCCATAACTTTTTTACATTCATTAATACTTAATCTGCGAACTCCAAGATTTGTATGGTAAAGACCTGTTTTAGCCCCAATTCCTCCCCCAAATGCAGAGAGTGTAATGCTATGTCCTTTAGGGCTATAAATTCTTTCTCCTTGCCCACCTTTGTTAATGATACCTACCTTGATAGGCTTAAGGTCTTTCTCTATGTCTCTTTCGTGTTTATTTATTATTATGTCATCTCTATTGATAAACAATGAGCTGTCTGGATTACTTTCTAAAACGTCATCTAAATGAATTTGATGCATTAGGTTTTTAGGATAATCAGAAACAATATCTTGTGCGTATTCTCTTTTGATACATACAAAATACACACGCTTTCTTGATTGAGGTATTCCATAGAGAGAGCTATCTAATAGGTATTTATTTACTTTATACCCTATTGTATTTAATTCATTTTCTATAGTTCTAATAACTGAACCATGATCGATTGTTAAAATATTCCTGACATTTTCTAATAGCAAAATGATAGGTTGGTGATACTTCGCTATTCTGATTATTTCGTAAAATAATTTACCTCTTGAGTCATACATACCTTTTCTTGAGCCAGATATTGAAAATGTCTGACAAGGGAAACCTGCACATAAAATATCATGTTTTGGTATATTTTTTTCATTTACCTGTGTAATATCGCCAGCAGGTCTTTCTCCAAAATTTTTATAGTAAACATCTTGAACATGTTTATCTATATCGCTTGAAAATACACACTCCATTCCTTTTTTTTCTAATGCTATTCTAAATCCACCAATACCACAGAATAGGTCAATAAATTTTAATTTTTTTCGATAAAATTTAGAGTTCTCACGACGTTGAGGTTCTTCAGGAAGTAAGTTCTCATTGAACAAGTCTATTTGATCATTATGCTTATCATTGTTTTTTTTAGTCATATGGATAAACTCCTTTTTTAGCATTTAATGAGTGGCGTATATTGTTATCTTCTTTTAATTGTTTTATCTGTTTATTGAGATCCTCTATTTTGGGTTTATAGAGTTCATCACATCTATAAGAAATCCATTCAAACGTTGCGAGGTAAGCGAGGAGAGAGAAAAACAACGTTACAATAAGCAACGCAATAATACTCTTGATAGTGCCGAGAATTTTTGCAGCGTCATTAAAAGCAAGGGCGACGTGAGCAGACTTTTGAAGTGCTGCCTCAACTCTTATTAAAAACTCCTCTCTTTCTCGGAGTTCTCTTTCTTTTTCCTCGTCTATTTTGTCTGCAGCTTCGAGTGCTTTTTTTTCAGCTTCGAGCGCTGCATTTTCGGCTTCGAGTGCTTCGATTTCAGCGTCTAGTTGCTGTATTTGACTTTGAGAGTTGTTCTCTTCTTCTATCACGCTTTACTCTTTGGCAGTTGGAGGAAGAACGTAATCCTTAAAAGCACTTAAGTCGTTTTCTCTTGTTAATTTTTTAATACATTGTTCTATAACCCGAGCATAGGCAGGATTGTTTTTAGCTTCCTCTATAACGATAGATCCGATAATAAACTTTCTTCTGTTTTCTAGTTTTCGGGAGTGTTGATTTTGAACAGCAAGGACAGCCATTCTCTTTTTTTTGAGTTGTTCTAGCCTTTCTTTAGAGGCATTGATTTGTGCTTCGATAGATTCCAGAGGCGTTAAGCGTTTCTTTTTTTCTGTCATGATATATCCTTTTCAAGTTCTGTTTTTTTGGTTAGTATAGCACTATTAACCTCTGATGTATTCTTTTTTATTGTAATTTTACCCGAGAAATACGATAGTATTTAAAGGCGCATTATCGACTTATGATCAAGTCATGTGCTAGGGGATACCCCTAGAACCCGTCAGGATAGAACCCCGAACCCCGAAAACGGAGCGCGACACGTTGGCTATTTGTGTTCTACAATCGAAATCGATAAGCAGGAACGCCGGGCGTAGCATAGTCGCAGCTGCTGCCTATAGGTCAGGTGAGAACATCACCAACGAGCAGGACGGACGAACGCACAAATACGAGAACCGCGCGCCAGATATTGAATACAAAGCTGTATTCACGTCCTCTACAGACGGCACATTAAGCGGGCTTAAACGTTCCACCCTATGGAACGCAGCAGAGGCAGCCGAGAAGCGCAGGGACGCCCGTACGGGCAGGGAATGGGTTGTTGCTCTGCCGCACGAGTTGAACACGCAACAACGGGCAGAGCTTGCCAAAGAGTTCGCCGCCGAACTTGTGAAGCGTTATCAGGTCGCTGCCGATGTTTGCATACACAAACCCAGCAAGGACGGAGACGAGAGAAATTATCACGTCCACATCTTGACGACGACGCGCAGCGTGAGCGTGAGTACGGACGGGAATTTTACACCGACGTTAGGCAGTAAAACCGTTCTTGAATTGTCAGATACAAAACGCAGATCGTTAGGACTAGGACGCGTTAATGACGAGCTTAAAGAGATACGCCAGACATGGGCAGAGCTTGCCAACAAAGCCCTACAGAGAGCAGGGAGACAAGAAAGAATTGACGCCCGCACAAATGAAGAAAGAGGCATAAAGAGGATCCCAGAAATACATCAAGGGCATGTTGTGACAACCCTCGAACGTA
>JAZLEM010000075.1:0-6295 GCA_045615245.1 Acetobacter sp.
TTTGCCAAAAAATGTCTTAACAGTTTCAATCACCTTAGGCATACGTGTCATACCACCCACCAGAATAACCTCCTGAACATCAGAAGTAGTTAAACCAGCATCTTTTAATGCAGCTTGACACGGTCCCAATGTCTTTTGGACCAAATCCTCTACCAAACTTTCCAGTTTAGCGCGCGTCAATTTAAGCACAAGATGTTTTGGTCCAGAAGCATCCGCTGTAATAAACGGCAGATTGATCTCAGTTTCCATAGAGGAAGAAAGCTCAATTTTTGCCTTTTCTCCAGCCTCTTTTAAACGTTGCAAAGCCAGTTTATCTTGACGAAGATCAATACCTTGATCACGCTTAAATTCGCTCACCAGATAATCAATAACACGCTTATCAAAATCTTCCCCACCAAGGAAGGTATCTCCATTCGTCGACTTAACCTCAATAACACCATCCGAAATCTCTAGGATAGAAACATCAAACGTTCCTCCCCCAAGATCATATACAGCTACTGTACCGCTCTTTTTTTTCTCCAAACCATAAGCAAGAGCAGCCGAAGTCGGCTCATTAATAATACGCAACACATCTAAGCCGGCAATTTTACCAGCGTCCTTTGTCGCTTGACGTTGTGCATCATTAAAATAGGCCGGCACAGTAATAACAGCCTCGGTCACCTTATGTCCCAAATATGCCTCAGCCGTTTCCTTCATTTTACCTAAAACAAAAGCTGATATCTGAGACGGTGCATATTTCTTGCCGCGAACTTCAACCCATGCATCACCATTATCACCCTTAACGATAGCATAAGGCACCATTTCCTTATCTTCTTGAACCGTCTTATCATCAAAACGACGACCAATCAGGCGTTTTACTGCATAAAGTGTATTTGAGGGGTTTGTAACCGCTTGGCGTTTTGCCGCCTGCCCTACAAGCATCTCTCCTGTATCCGTGAAAGCAACCATCGATGGTGTCGTACGAGACCCTTCACTATTCTCAATAACTTTCGTTTCGTTCCCTTCACGTACAGATACACAGGAATTTGTCGTCCCAAGATCTATACCAATTACTTTACTCATCAGAAAAACTCCTTACAAAAAAACTCACAACCACCTAAAACACTAGGCTGACCACAACATCAGATAAGCCTCTTGAAAATACATAATGCTTACATTGTTACCGCTTTTCACTCTCAATAAAACAGCACAAATAAACATTTCTCTTTTACATGTAGTAATCCCAACAGTCTTTTTCAAGACGCACAAACAAAATACCAATATAAATTTTGATCACTCTACGAAAAAAGTCTTACAATTATTTATACTTTTTGCCTTTCTGACGCAGATACCCTATGACTTTGCCTTCGAAACAACGACCATCGCTGGCTTTAATAAACGATCATGTAAAGTCCAGGCAGGTGTTCCATGAATAACAGTGCCATGTGCATGTTGATCACTTTCCTGTTCAGCCATAGCCTCGTGATAATGCGCATCAAAGGCCTTCCCCACAGAATGATGACACTGAATGCCATGCCGCTCTAAAACAGAAAGAAGAGATCGCTCTATACCCTTAACTCCTTCGCATACACTCGCAAAGGCACTGTTCTCCCCCTCTTGCACATGCGGTAAACTCTCCAATGCACGTTGAAGATTCTCAGCAACTTCCACTATATCTTTCGCAAATTTTTGGATAGCGTATTGACGTGCCTCTTCTATTTCTCGTTTAGAACGCGTACGAATATTTTGGCTTTCGGCTTCAGCATACATCCATTTCTTCTTAAACTCTTCAACAGAACGTTCAAGTTCTTGAATTTGCTTACTCGTATTCATTACCGTCTCCTCATGAGAAGCTTTCTCCTGTGAATCCTGTAAATAATCACTGGTTACCTCTCGAGCACTCTCCCTCTCTTGAGAAGCATTTTGCGCAACACCCTCCGCAGACTGCTGTCTCTTGCCCCCTTCCTCTTCAGCACACGAATGAGAAAAGGCGTTATTATGCAACACGTTATGATGTACTTCATCAGAATGTACTTCATTGGAATTATGATAAAAGTTTCTTAAATCTTTATTCATGATTGTACCTAACCATTACCTTTGATAAACTGTTTACACCAACCATAGTAATCACGCTCACCGTTATTAAAGAGTTACGTTTCCAATCTGTTCTACAAGATTTGAATTCAACATCTTGTATTTGTACTTAACATTACAGTTTACTAACAACATTTTATATGATCCTCTTAAAACATCTCAATGTTTTTTCACTTTTTGCAAATAACTATATATTGACGCAATGAAGAAAAAACAACGGTAGAAGATATAAAAAATATATCACTCTCATCAACGATAAGATACAACTTCTAACATTAGATCATACGCTCTGACAAACTGAAAAGTCTATCAGATATCATAAAACTCACTCAACTTATAAAATTTAGATAACATGTGACTTCTATCTTACTATTTGTTAATTGCTTATAAATTGGTGCAGTAAAAGAGTTTATTTTTAAGATAGACATATGTATTTGTAAAATTTCTTTATAGACACATATTTTTCTACGCATACCCACTTTGCCCTACAAGCCTCATCGGATCTACCCCTATCAAAGAGAGTGCCTTACGCCATTTTATTGATTGATTTGTACCAAACACCAAATCTCGCGTTGCAGGTGCAATAAACCAAGCATCATGCCGCAATATTTCTTCCTCCAACTGACCCGCAGTCCACCCAGAGTACCCCATAACTAGCAAAGCATCTTGAGGTCCATTTCCCTTTGCTATTTCTATCAAAACATCTTTACTTGCCGTCAAAGTCATATTATCTGTCACACACATACTTTCTTCTCCCTTCCAGTCAGACGAATGAAGAACGAAACCGTGTTCCTCATTGACAGGACCGCCAGAAAACAAACCTACACGTCGTACAGGGGGAAATGGTTTAATCTGTAATTGCTCAAATAGATCTTCAAGAACGGGACGCACTAATCGTCGATTTACAACCACTCCCATAGATCCACCATCTATTGTATGAGCACACATGTAAATGACTGTTCTAGCAAAAAATGTGCCTTCTAAAGCGGGTGTTGCAACAAGCAACATTCCAGCAAGAGATGATACAGTTCTTTTCACAACACTTTTACCCAATACTACAGCAACCTCCCAACACGCTTATAATTCATAATTTATATTAAATTTATATTAAGAAACAAAAAACCATGTCATAATCACAACAGCCAACACTAACGTGTGAATTACCCATCTTTATTTCCTGTATATTCCTGTATATATGTATCATGCCACCACTCTCTATTTTCTCCATAAGCATAGCTATAAACAGCTATAATTAAAGAGAGGTAACAGAAGTAGAAATTTAACACGCCAGAATGAGACTACAAACAACATATATACTAACACTAATGGGTTTCGTTAGAAAGTAAAGGCAAAGTTATACCGTTTTTCTTCAAAAACACATCTAAGTTTGCTCATCCCGTGATAAATATCATATAAAAATAAAAACTAAATACAAAATAACTAAAACACAAAAATGCTACAATTCACTCATTTTCAGCAAAATAATACTTGAATCAAAACTCATTTTCATCCATCATTTAGTTATTTAAATTATTTATCCCAGAGATATACCTTACACAAATTAAGTTATGCTGTCCTTCAGGGATATAGTTACATCCACAGGCGTTAATGATCGTGTACTGAGAAATACTAATGATATACCAACAAGCAAAATTCACGACAACAACGATAATGCAAGTTTTAGTTGTCATAAGTATTATTTTCAGCAATCTTTTTGTTTTCCATAACGCTCATGCTCAGTACTTACAGCGAGTCAGTAAGATTGTCATAGATGCAAAAACAGGTATTGTCCTTTCTCAAGATTCCCCAGACTTGCAACGTTATCCAGCCAGCTTAACGAAGCTCATGACACTTTACATGACCTTTAAAGCCTTACAATCAGGAGCTATCACTTTACGGCAAGAAGTGCCTATCTCTGTCCATGCTTCCATGATGGAACCTTCTAAGCTTGGTCTTAGGCCAGGTATGTATTTGACCGTAGAACAAGCGATCTTGGCACTTGTAACAAAATCAGCTAATGATGCAGCTTGCGCATTAGGAGAATTACTAGGACATGGCAATGAATTGCTCTTTGCCACAATGATGACACGACAAGCGCACGCTTTGGGTATGACGAATACTGTTTTTCGTAACGCCTCTGGCTTGCCAAATCCAGAACAGGTTACCACAGCACGCGATTTAGCTATTTTAAGCCGTAGAATTATTCTAGATTTTCCTGAATATTACCATTATTTCTCAACACCTAACTTCTACTTTCACGGACATTACATTCCTAACCATAACCCAATGCTTAAAGAGTATGTTGGTGCTGATGGTATGAAAACAGGTTATACACAAGAAGCTGGTCACAACCTTGTAACATCGGCTCTTCGTGATCGTGTACGCCTGATTGGCGTTGTTATGGGAGCTTCAAGTAATACGCAACGTTCGATCATGATGGCTGATCAACTCGACAAAGGTTTTAAATCTGAAGGCATCGCTCCTATTCCTTATCATCTTACCTTTGCCCGCATCGTGCCTTATAACAGACAATACCGTAAAAAACACCATGAATATTTCATGAGAAAACATAAGATGAGGTTAACGAAAAATTTTTATAAACGTCATCGATATAATAGTGCTTTTACATCTCTCGCCTTGGTTACACGTAAACATCATACGTATCCCATAAAAACAAAAAAACGTATCACACCTGTTTTTTATACACGTAATATACTCTCCTCTTCCAGATATCACAATAACCGAACTTAATAGATCAGCATTCTAACATTACAAATCGTAATATATAATAGAATAGAATTATGTTCTTTTTTACGATTATTGTAAGTATTTATACGATAAATGATAATTTACCACACTTTTACAATAACATGGAGATGACTTATGGCAAACAATGAGGATATTACTATCCACACAGAAAAAGAGTTTGAAAATTTACGCCTTGCTGGTCAGCTCGCTGCGCAAACACTGGATATGATCACACCTTATGTCCAACCAGGTGTAACAACAGCTGAACTTAATCGCATTATTCACGACTATACATTAGAACATAACGCCATTCCAGGTCCTCTCAATTATCGTGGATACCCAAAGTCTTGTTGTATTTCCGTCAATCATGTTGTTTGCCACGGAATTCCAAATGAACGCGCTTTACAAGAAGGAGATATTGTTAATATTGATGTTACTCCTCAACTCAACGGATGGTTTGGAGACTCAAGCCGTATGTATACAGTTGGTAAAGTTGCGATCAAAGCGGAAAAACTCATTGCCGTAGCCTATGAAAGTTTAATGCGTGGTATTGAGGCTGTTCGTCCGGGTGCAACATTAGGCGACATTGGTTACGCGATTCAAAGTTATGCAGAAAAACATCGCTTCTCTGTTGTTAGAGACTTTTGTGGACATGGTATTGGTCGCGTTTTTCATGCTCCTCCACATGTTTTACATTTTGGTCGTCCAGGTGAAGGCATGAGATTAAAAGCCGGTATGGCCTTCACCATTGAGCCGATGATCAATATTGGTAAACCTGATGTTAAAATTCTTAATGACGGATGGACGGCTGTTACACGTGATCGTTCTCTTTCTGCTCAATTCGAACATATGTTGGCTGTTACAGAAACGGGTTACGAAATTTTTACCCTTTCTCCCGCAGGATATACCTGTCCTCCTTACATACCCAAGAAGTAAGTGTCATGATGATATCACACCCTTCTCGTTATCCTCTCCAATCTCTTGCACTTGCTTCATTACTTTCTTGTGGGCATGTACAACCAACGCAAGCGGCTGATAATAACCCTCTTACTTTTAGTGCGATTCAACCCAATACTCTCTCCCCACTTCCTCCAGTCTCTGGAAAACACGGTATGGCTGTTTCAGCCCACGTATTAGCCTCAAGAGTTGGCGCGGAAATTTTAGATAAAGGTGGAAATGCCGCGGATGCAGCCGTAGCTATGGGTTATGCTCTTGCTGTTGTTTACCCTGCAGCAGGTAACCTTGGAGGAGGAGGATTTACGATATTACGTCCCCCTGGTAAAAAAGGCATCTTTATAGATTTTCGTGAGAAAGCACCTTTAGCCGCAACAACAAATATGTATCTTGATGCTAAAGGTAACCCTATTCCTAATCTTTCAACACTCGGGTGGAAAGCTGTTGCTGTACCAGGCACTGTCGCCGGTCTAGAGGAAATCCATCGTCTATGGGGTCGACTCCCCCGTAAAGTTGTCAT
>JAZLEM010000076.1:0-17810 GCA_045615245.1 Acetobacter sp.
ACAGTTCAAGTAAAAGTACCAGCCCTAAACAAAACCCTAGAGCCGCATATTTTTGAAACCCTTCTCGCAGAGCACTAAAATCAATGTCTAACATCATAACGACGAATAAAAACAATACCGCGATTGCACCAACGTAAACTATAACAAGAAGCATCGCCAAAAATTCAGCGCCAGCAATTAGAAAAAGACCCGCAGCATTTAAAAAGCCCAAAATAAGAAATAAAACAGAATGTACGGGATTACGTATCGTAATGACCATAGCAGCGGAAAACAGCAATACCCCAGAGAAAACATAAAAAAACAACTGCGCTATCATAGAAAAGCAACCTTTTTATCTTAACATTACTTTTATCCGATCAACGATATTGCGCATCAAGTTCAAGCCTTCGCGCTAACAAAGCCTCCCATCGATCCCCATTAGCTAAAAGCTTCTCCTTATTATACATGAGTTCTTCCCGTGTTTCTGTTGCAAATTCATAATTTGGCCCTTCAACAATGGCATCCACAGGACAAGCTTCCTCGCATAAACCACAATAGATACATCTCGTCATATCAATATCATACCGAACCGTACGACGAGAACCGTCATCACGTTCTTGTGTTTCAATCGTAATAGCTTCAGCAGGACATGTAGCCTCACATAGTTTACAAGCAATACAACGTTCTTCTCCATTAGGGTAACGACGTAAAGCATGCTCACCACGAAATCGATGCGACAAAGGACCCTTTTCATAAGGATAGTTCAACGTAGCTTTAGGATGAAACATCATTCCAAAAGTCGAAGCCATACCTGCTAATAATTCTTTTAACAGAAAAGATCGTAGCGTAGTACCCAAGGCAGCCATTAGATCACACCTCCCGCATGAGGTAACCAACCCGTTGCCATTAGAAAACCTGCTGTTCCTACCATCCAAAGTAAGGAAAACGGTAAAAAAACCTTCCATCCCAACCGCATCAGCTGGTCATAACGATAACGCGGAAAAGTCACACGCACCCAAATAAATACAAACAAACAAAATATAATCTTAAAAATCAGCCATAGTGGTCCAGGTATCCACGTTAAAGGTGCAATCTCTAGCGGCGGTAACCACCCCCCTAAAAACAATATACTCACCATAGCAGACATCAAAATCATATTGCCATATTCACCAAGAAAAACCAAACCAAATGCAAGAGATGAATATTCAACAAAAAAACCTGCTACAAGCTCACTTTCACCTTCAGGAAGATCAAACGGCGCCCGATTTGTTTCCGCCAATGCTGAAATGAAAAAAACCACAAACATTGGAAACATAGGGAGACAAAACCACACATGTCGTTGAGCCAGAACTATATCATTAAGGTTTAAACTGCCAACGGCTAACAATACAGAAATAATAACAACGCCTATAGACACTTCATAAGAAATCATCTGCGCCGCTGAACGCAACCCGCCCAAAAGAGCGTATTTTGAGTTAGATGCCCACCCTGCAAATAAAATACCATAAACTCCTAAAGAAGAAATCGCTAAAAGGTAAAGAATACCTACATTAATATTGGCAACCGCTAAACCATTCCCTGTTGGAATTACTGCCCAAGCCGCCATAGCAAGCGAAAAAGTTAAAAACGGCGCAAATAAAAACAAAGCTCTATTAGCCCCAGCAGGAATTACTGTTTCTTTCATAATAAGCTTAATAGCGTCAGCAAAAGCTTGAAGCAAACCAAAGGGACCATTAACATTAGGCCCCCGTCGCCATTGCATAGCAGCCATTACCTTGCGCTCCATATAAGTCAAATAAGCTACAGCAATTAACAATGGCACTAATACAGCCAATGTTTCTAGCAACATTAAACAAATTTGCCCTATAAGCGTATGATAGAAAAACTGTTCCATATTCTTACTCCATCGCACGCAATCTATATGCTGATGAACACTCAGCCATGATCTGACTAGCACGACTTATGGAATTTGTTAGATAATAATCCTGTATAATGGGTTGAAATGGTTCATCTAGCAATGTCATGGACTCATCGATAACAGAAGTCACTGAATGTTGGGAAAGAGGAGAAGACCCTTTCCTCCCATCAATGGCAAAAACCGGATTTACTTCAGCCATACGATCACGGATCTGTTCAAGTGTATCATAGGGTAATGTATAGCCGATCACTTCTGAAAAAGCACGAATAATACGCCAATCTTCGCGTGCTTCACCCGGAGCAAAAACGGCACGAAACGCTCGTTGAACATGACCCGCCATATTAACATAAGTACCCGACTTTTCTGTATAAGCTGCAGCAGGAAGAATAATATTTGCACGACGAGCTGCACGATCTCCATGATGCCCTTGATACACGACAAATGTCTCTTCTGGTATAACATCTATCGGCAAATCATCAGCACCAAGAAGCCAAAGCACATCGACGCCACCACGTAACATCTCCTTTGTTGAGAGACCTCGTTCTCCTGGTAAAAAGCCTATATCCAATCCACCAACACGTGAAGCCGCAGTATGTAACACATTCAAAGCACGCCATTCGGGTGTTAACGCTCCGCATGATTCTGCAAGTTGTTTACATAAACTATAAATTCTCGGTGCATCAGAGCGAACCAATGCAGAATGCCCTACAATAATCATAGGATTTTGTGCTTTTTTTAAAACTTCAGTAAAAGAATGTTTACCTTCAAGTAAACGCTCTAAAACATCAGGACCTGTTCCAATAACATCCGCCGCATATGTTAAATCCGCTGTTGGAGACCCTATAACACCTACTGGGAATTTTCCACGCCCCAATTCAAGAAAACGTTTACGTATTCTTGCATTAAGAACAGGTGCTTCATGCCGAGGCATACTTCCCACAAGAAGGAGAGCATCTGCTTGATCTATACCTGTTATATCACTATTAAAGAGATAGCCCGAACGACTCCTTGTGTCATACCATGCACCGTCTTGCCGACAATCAAAATTGGAAGAACCAAATGCCGTAAAAAGATCTTTCAACGCACAAAGGCACTCCACATCACACAAATCACCTGCAATAGATCCCACTTTATCAGCCGAGGTGTCTTTTAAACGACATGCAAGAGCAATAAAAGCGTCTTTCCATGGTACAGGAGCTAATGAGTCGTGAACACGCACCCAAGGACGATCGAGTCGTTTCCTTTTTAAGCCATCAAAAGAAAATCGTCCTTTATCTGATAGCCATTCTTCATTAACAGCATCATTCACACGAGGAACAATCCTCATCACCTCCCCACCACGGACATGAATCTGGATATTCGTTCCCAAAGCGTCCATAACATCGATACTATCAGTTTTTTTATACTCCCACGCACGCGCACGGAACGCTGTAGGTTTTGCTGTCAATGCACCAACAGGACATACATCAATCAAATTACCAGAGAGCTCTGACGTAAGGCTCTTTTCTACATAAGTAGTAATTTCAGCACTTTCACCTCGCGATACTAGACCCAAATCAGGAGTACCCGCCACTTCTGTACAAAAACGAACACACCGTGTACACTGAATACAACGTGTCATAATAGTTTTAATAAGAGGACCTAAATCTTTATCTGTTACAGCACGTTTTTCCTCCCGATAGCGGGAAATTCCAGCACCATATCCATAAGCTTGATCTTGCAAATCACACTCACCACCTTGATCACAAATTGGACAATCAAGTGGATGATTAATCAGCAAAAACTCCATGACAGAACGGCGAGCACGACGAACCACTTCTGTATCAGTAAATACCTCCATTCCTTCTGATGCAGGGAAACCACATGAGGCAACAAGTTTAGGCGCACGCGCTATCTGAACAAGACACATACGACAATTCCCAGCAACAGACAAACGCTCATGATAACAGAAACGAGGAATTTCCTTTCCAGCTGCTTCACAGGCTTGAATTACACTAGAACCAGCAGGAACCTCTACAGGCGTACCATCAATAATTACCCTTACCATTATCTCACCCCGTACACCGAAACAACATCATACCAAAACATATGTCGAATTCGTCTCTTTTTGCTTAGCTTTATAGTGTTGAATACGTGCTTCCATTTCCGGACGAAAATGCCGGATTAATCCTTGAATAGGCCATGCCGCAGCATCACCTAACGCACAAATAGTATGCCCCTCAATTTGACGTGTAATCTGCTCAAGCATATCAATCTCTTCAACTTCTGCTCTACCATCGACGATACGATCCATAATACGCATCATCCATCCTGTCCCTTCACGACAAGGCGTACACTGACCACAACTTTCATGCTTAAAAAATTTAGAGAAACGTGCAATAGCTCGAACAATATCTGTCGATTTATCCATGACAATCATACATGCTGTTCCCAGTGCAGAGTGCTCGCTCCGTAAACTATCATAGTCCATTAAAACCGTTTCACAGACAGACTTCGGCAACAACGGCACGGAACATCCCCCAGGAATAACAGCCAATAAATTATCCCATCCTCCACGAACACCCCCACCGTGTTTTTCAATAACCTCTTTAAGCGGAACCCCTAATTCTTCTTCAAACACACAAGGCGTATTCACATGCCCCGAGATTGCCATAAGTTTTGTACCCGTGTTATTCGGACGACCAAGACCTGCAAACCACGACGCACCACGGCGTAGAATCGTAGAAGTAACAGCAATACTTTCAACATTATTAACCGTTGTCGGACACCCATATAAGCCCATCCCTGCCGGAAAAGGCGGTTTCATACGAGGCTGCCCTTTTTTACCTTCTAAACTCTCTAATAATGCTGTTTCTTCACCACAAATATAAGCCCCAGCACCCCGATGAATAAAAAAGTCAAAATCCCACCCGGTACCCGCTGCATTTTTTCCTAACAAACCCGCTTCATAGGCTTCATCAATCGCTATTTGAAGATGCTCCGCCTCACGATAAAATTCACCCCTAATGTAAATATAAGAGGTATGTGCCCCTATAGCAAATGAGGCAATTAATGCACTTTCAATAAGTTTATGTGGATCATGTCGTAATATTTCACGATCTTTACAAGTACCCGGCTCCGACTCATCTCCGTTAATCACCAGATAGTGGGGTCTCCCATCAAATTCTTTGGGCATAAACGACCACTTCATACCTGTAGAAAAACCTGCTCCTCCACGGCCACGTAAACCAGAAGCCTTTACTTCTGCAATGATAGACTCACGCCCTTTAGCAAGAATAGCGGCTGTATTATCCCAATCTCCCCTTTTACGTGCACCTGCAAGACGCCAATCATCCTGCCCATACAAATTGGTAAAGATCCGATCTTTATCTTGCAACATACGCGCCTCTCTTAATTATCCGACGGAGTAGCAACAGTCAGAAGAGTTTTACGTCCTCCTTCTGGGGCAGAATTCAAACGATCCACTCTAGGACCAGGAGCAGGCCTTTTTCCGGCTCGTAACTCTGCAATCAACTTCTGCACACTATCAGCATCCATATCTTCATAAAAATCATCATCCACCTGAAGAATAGGTGCATTAGCACATGCCCCTAAGCATTCAACCTCAGTTAATGTAAATAAACCATCTGTACTTGTTTCACCAAAACGGTTAATACCCGTCTCACGTTTACACGCAGACACTACTTCATCAGATCCACGTAACCAACAAGGCGTTGTTGTACAAACTTGTAAATGATAACGTCCAATGGGACGTTTATTAAACATCGTATAAAAAGACGCCACCTCATAAACACGAATAGGCGCCATCTCCAAACGTTTGGCAATTTCATTCATAGCCTGTAAAGGAATCCACGCACTCCCTGTGCACCTCCCCATTTGCTTTTGAGCAATATAAAGCAGAGGCATAACGGCACTTGCTTTACGTTCGGCAGGATATTTTTTTAATACAATAGCTATTTCAGATTCAGACTCTATATCAAAAGCAAAATCATCAGGTTGTGACGGAGGCACCCACGCAGAATTCATCGATCTACTTCTCCAAAAACAAGATCAAGAGAACCTATAATAGCCACCATATCAGCCAGCATTCCTCGTCGAGAAAGCTCATCTATCGCTTGAAGATGGGCAAAGCCTGTCGGACGAATTTTACAACGATAAGGCTTATTCGTACCATCAGCCACAAGGTAAACCGCGAACTCACCTTTTGGGCTTTCTACAGCTGTATAGGTTGCTCCAGGAGGAACATGATAACCTTCACTAAATAACTTAAAGTGATGGATCAAAGCTTCCATTGATTGTTTCATATCGGCACGACGTGGAGGACTAAACTTCGGATCCTGCACCTTAACAGCCCCTGGTTGCATCTGCTCCAAACATTGTTCAATAATTTTTACACTCTCTCGCATTTCCGCAATACGGACTAAATAACGATCATAACAATCACCATGCCGCGCAACAGGCACTTCAAAATCAACCTTATGATAATTATCATAAGGTTGATTACGTCTAAGATCCCAAGGAACACCAGACGCCCTCAAACAAGGACCACTAAACCCCCAGGCAAGCGCCTGCTCTGCTGTAAAGACACCTATTCCAACCGTACGCTGCTTCCAAATACGATTTTCCGTTAAAAGTCCCTCAAGTGAATCAATCCACTTTGGAAAATCACGCGTCCAAAGAGAAATTTTTTCCTCAAGATCTGATGGAATATCTCGCGCAACCCCTCCCGGACGAAAGTAATTAGCATGTAACCTAGCGCCCGAAGCAGCCTCGTAAAACTCCATCAATTTTTCACGCTCTTCGTATCCCCATAAAGCAGGTGTAACAGCGCCACAATCAAGCGCCATAGCTGTTAAATTGAGAATATGGTTCAGAATACGTGTAATCTCTGAAAACAAAACACGTAACCACTTTGCGCGCTCCGGAATCTCTACACCTAACAATTTTTCAGTTGCCAAAGCAAAAACATGTTCCTGACACATCGGAGAAACATAATCAAGCCTATCAAAATAGGGCAAAGCCTTCTGATAGGTTTTATGCTCGATCAGCTTTTCCGTACCACGATGCAATAAACCAATATGTGGAACAGCACGCGCAACAATTTCTCCTTCCAGCTCAAGAACTAGTCGCAACACACCATGAGCTGAAGGATGCTGAGGCCCAAAATTAAGAGCATGAGCGTCAATTTCAACAATACGATTTGTATGCTCATGCAGCTGTTTTTCAGGAAGAAGACTCTCAGGAATATCTTCTCGTAACACCGTTTTGGCGAACGAAAGCATCTCTTTATCCTGTGACTCAATCATCGGATCGACCTCTTTACACTTCACAGAACTTCACGGGCTTTTTCATCTCCAGGCAAAGTTAACACACTTTCCCATGGAGAAACAAAATCAAAATCACGAAAATCTTGTGTAAGAGAAACAGGCTCTTTCACAACACGCCTATGTCCCATATCATAACGAACTTCCTCATAACCTGTTAGAGGAAAATCCTTACGTAAAGGATGTCCCTCAAAGCCATTATCCGTTAAAATACGTCGTAAATCGGGCTGCCCAGAAAATAAAATACCAAATAAATCATAACACTCACGCTCCCACCAAGTCGCACAAGGCCACAATTGATGAACGGAAGGAACAGGTGTTACCTCATCTGTTGTAACGATAACACGAATACGTCGATTGTAAGATACAGAAAGCAAGTTATAGACAACATCAAAACGATCCGAACGTTGTGGATAATCTACCCCACATATATCCATCAACTGTTCAAAACGATATTGAGATGCATTTTTTAACATTTCAAGAAAAGGCAATAAGTACTGAGACACAGTATGTACGACCAATTCTCCCTTTTCCAGCGCAACATATGAAATATAAGGCAGCTCTGTTAAAAAAGTAAACGCCAAAACAGCAAGCCTCCCCTCAGACTCAGCCTGCCTAAAATTTAAACAAAGGTCACCCACGAAGAATCGTTCCCGTCCGACGAATTTTTTTCTGAAGTAACATTATACCATAAAGTAGCGCCTCAGCCGTTGGTGGACAACCTGGCACATAAACATCCACTGGTATAATACGATCACATCCACGCACAACAGAATAAGAGTAATGATAATAGCCTCCACCATTCGCACATGACCCCATAGAAATAACCCAACGCGGTTCTGCCATTTGTTCATACAGACGACGCAACGCAGGAGCCATTTTATTCGTCAAGGTACCAGCCACAATCATGACATCAGATTGTCTTGGTGACCCACGTGGAAAAATCCCAAAACGATCCAAATCATAGCGTGGCATATAAGCATGGATCATTTCCACAGCACAACAAGCAAGACCAAATGTCATTGGCCACAAACTACCATTACGCCCCCAATTAACGAGTTTATCAAGATTCGATATAATAAAGCCTTTCTCCGCCAAAACACCTGTAACACCTCGCACTACAGCATCTTGTTCCGCCCCATGAGACAAAGCCTCTCGATTCCATATAATAGCGTCCCCGTTATAATCAACGCTCACCACACACTCCCTCCATTAATCCCAATCTAGAGCGCCCATACGCCATTCATAAAGAAACCCAACGCCAAGTATTATTAAAAATAGAAGCATAGATAAAAAACCAAACACCCCTATTCGACCCAAACTAATCGCCCACGGAAACAAAAAAGCTATTTCTAAATCAAAGACAATAAAAAGGATAGCAACTAAATAAAAACGAATATCAAATCTACGATGTGAATCACCAAACGCAGTAAAACCACACTCATACGCTGTTAATTTCTCTGGATAAGGTTTTTGATGCCCACAAAATAACGCTATCCCCAGCATAGCAGCTGCAATAATAGCCGACACACACCCAAAAATAAGAACCGGAGCATAACTCGCAAAAACCGATTGCATTAATCACTTCTCCTTACACATCGCCAAACTTAATTCAAAACACAATCCACATACAAGTTTAACGATTCATCATTACTGTATCATAAAACACACAGTAGCGAGTGCCCCGCATTTAATAAAACAAAACCATTCTTAATATCAATATATCCAACCAAGAGAATTACCTACCAAGTCATATGGTGGGCGATGACGGGATCGAACCGCCGACCTTCTCGGTGTAAACGAGACGCTCTACCTCTAAGCTAATCGCCCATTAACAGCACACTACAACCCGATAACACAACAATGCTTTTAGCACGATTTACATACCCAATCAACACTCTCGTGTGCCGACCATACAACTCAAAACCTTTTATTTGGTTTTCTTAGACTTAGCATGACTGTTCTCATCATGAACATTTAAGGCATCTTTTAGAGCTTTTCCAGGTTTGAAACGCACAGATGTCGAAGCAGGAATATCAATCTCTTCCTTCGTACGAGGATTACGACCTTTAGTCGCTTTACGTTCTGTTATAACAAAACTACCGAACCCAACAAAACGCACTTCTCGTCCTTTACGTAACGCACCCTCAATAGAAGACAACACCACCTCTACAACTTCAGAGGATTTTACTTTAGATAGATCTGATTTCTCTGCTACCGATTCAATAAGATCGTGTTTACTAAATGGTTTTTCCATAAGAACTGCCTTTCTTCACCTAAAATGAACACTTACTTTCTACTATTTTACGAAACACATCATTCAAGTATGAAACTGTTTCCTAGTTATAGGCTAATAACACTCAAAACTCTATTTAACAATACATTTTTTAATGTGGCAAAGGTTGTGTCGTCATAACAACATTATGTCCTAACGAAATATCGTCCTCCCACTCAATAGGTTGTGGTTGACGCACTAACGCACGCTCTAAAATCTGATCGACATGCCTTACTGGCAAGATTTCCAACCCTTCTTTGACATTTTCTGGAATCTCAACAAGATCCTTACTATTGTCTTCAGGAATAAATACCGTACGAATGCCAGAGCGTAATGCGGCAAGAAGTTTTTCCTTAAGCCCACCAATAGCAAGGACACGACCACGCAAGGTAATTTCTCCTGTCATCGCAACATCTTTACGAACAGGAATCCCCGTCAAAACACTAACTAGAGAGGTCACCATTCCCACACCTGCTGAAGGACCATCTTTCGGTGTCGCTCCTTCTGGCACGTGAACATGAAAGCCCTTCTTATCAAAAAGAACAGGCGTAATACCAAAGCTTGGTGCACGACTCCTTACAAAAGAGAATGCTGCTGAAATACTTTCTTTCATTACATCTCCTAACTTACCTGTTTCGACAATACCCCCTTTTCCTGGCACCATTACACTTTCAATCGTTAGAATCTCTCCGCCCACCTCAGTCCAAGCAAGACCAGCGACAATACCAACCATATCTTCAGACTCTATTTTGCCATAATCGAAACGTCGTACACCAGCGTAATCACCAAGATTATCCGCTGTAATAGTTACAGAAGTAGCTTTCTCTGTTACAATTTCTTTCACGGCTTTACGTGCAAGTTTTGCTAACTCACGCTCAAGATTCCTTACGCCAGCCTCACGCGTATAATAACGAATAAGATCTTGCACAGCATGTTCTGTTACAGACCATTCACCTGCCTTAAGGTTATGAGACTCCATCTGCTTTTTAATAAGATGCCTATTTACGATCTGAATTTTTTCTTCCTCGGTGTAACCCGATAAACGAATAACCTCCATTCTATCGAGCAATGGACGCGGTATATCTAACGTATTCGCTGTTGTTATAAACATAACGTCTGACAAATCATAATCCACTTCTAGATAATGATCTGCAAAAGTATTATTTTGTTCTGGATCTAAAACCTCTAGCAATGCAGATGCAGGATCACCACGCCAGTCTGACCCAAGTTTGTCAATTTCATCTAGGAGAAACAACGGGTTCGACACTCCTACTTTTTTCATTCCCTGAATGATTTTACCCGGCATAGACCCGATATAAGTCCGTCGATGACCACGAATTTCTGCCTCATCACGCACCCCACCAAGAGACATCCGCACATAATGCCTTCCTGTTGCCTCAGCAATTGAACGTGCCAATGATGTTTTTCCTACCCCAGGCGGACCCACAAGACATAAAATCGGCCCTTTTAACTTATGTGAACGACTCTGAACAGCTAAATATTCAAGAATCCGCTCTTTAACTTTTTCTAAACCATAATGATCAATATTTAATATTCTCTCAGCATCAGATAAGTCTCGTCGAATTTTTGTACGTTTTTTCCAAGGCACGCTTAATAACCAATCAAGATAATTTCGTACCACAGTCGATTCCGATGACATAACATTCATGCTACGAAGTTTCTTTAGCTCCCCTAACGCTTTCTCACGCACTTCTTTTGAGAGTTTTGTTTTCGCAATTTTCTCCTCTATTTCTGACAGTTCATCTTTACCGCCATCCATTTCCACCAATTCTTTTTGAACAGCTTTAAGTTGTTCGTTCAAATAGTATTCTCGTTGAGAACGTTCCATTTGCTGTTTGATACGACTACGAATTTTTTTCTCTACTTGAAGTTTTTCAATTTCATTCTCGATATGATTAAAAACTTTCTCAAGCTGATCCAAAATAACGGTTGCTTCTAAGATCTCCTGTTTTTCAGAAAGTTTAATATTAAGATGACTTGCAATCGTATCAACAAGTTTTGATAAGTCACTCATTTGCTCAAGCGAAGTGAGTACCTCAGAAGCTATTTTCTTATTTAATTTCATATATTGCTCAAAACGGGATACCACCAAACGAGCGAGCACTTGCGCCTCTGTGCTATATTCCTCCTCTGGTATTATCTCAATATCCGCTTCGAAATACCCATTCGTATCATACAAAGTGGTAAGTTTAACACGTCGTACACCTTCAACTAACATCTTAACTGTCCCATCAGGAAGTTTCAGCATTTGTAAAATTGTTGACAGCGTACCAACGCGATAAATATCGTCTACCGAAGGTTCATCTAACGTCGCTTCTTTTTGTGCTACCAATAAAATATATTTACCATCTTGTGTTGCTGACTCCAAAGCACGGACAGACTTATCTCTTCCAACAAATAACGGGGAAATCATATGTGGAAACACAACAATATCACGCAACGGCAATAATGGCACTCGATTAGGAAGAGACTCCACCACCTCATTCTGCTCAGTTTCTTTGACCTCTTCTTGCACGTTTGTATCGTTTTCAATCTGATCAGAAGAATACTCACCTTCTTCCATGATGATACCTATCCTTTCAAAACGTATTAGCCCGCGTTTTCTTAAGAGAACAAATGCTCTTAAGACTTATTCTATTTGTTAATTTAATTAACTTAACGGCATCTGTCACTGATTGGCGTCATTATTAGCCTTAGTAAATAACTAACTCGACTGCTCTGTTAACAACTCATTATCTTGCCCATAAACATAAACAGGCTCTCTTCGACCATCAACAACTTCCTCATTTACAATGACTTCCTCAATATTTGACAGACCAGGAAGTTCAAACATCGTTGACATCAAAATATTTTCCACAATCGAACGTAATCCACGCGCCCCAGTTTTACGATCAATTGCTTTTTTAGCAATTGCCTGAATCGCTTCTTCTGTAAAAGTAAGTTTTACATCCTCCATCTGAAAAAGAGACTGATATTGTTTCAGAAGTGCATTTTTCGGCTTCGTTAAAATCGCACTCAATGCAGACTCATCAAGATCATCTAAGGTTGCAACAACAGGAAGGCGACCAATAAATTCAGGAATAAGACCAAACTTCATTAAATCTTCCGACTCAACGTTACGTAAAATTTCTCCTACAGAAGACTCGTCACGCAAACGCACATCAGCACCAAAACCAATTCCCCCGCCCTCACTACGAGCTGAAATAATTTTTTCTAAGCCCGCAAAAGCACCACCACAAATAAATAACATATTTGTTGTGTCAACTTGCAAAAATTCTTGCTGAGGATGTTTTCTTCCTCCTTGTGGTGGAACGGAAGCAATTGTTCCTTCCATAAGTTTTAGCAACGCTTGCTGCACACCTTCACCGCTTACATCACGCGTAATTGATGGGTTATCGGATTTTTTAGAAATCTTATCAATTTCGTCAATATAAATAATCCCCTGTTGGGCACGCCCAATATTGTAATCGGAAGCTTGCAATAATTTAAGAATGATATTCTCAACGTCTTCTCCAACATATCCTGATTCTGTCAAAGTCGTTGCATCCGCTATTGTAAAAGGCACATCGAGAATACGCGCTAGAGTTTGCGCAAGTAAAGTCTTCCCTGACCCTGTAGGACCAATCAAAAGGATGTTTGATTTTGCAATCTCAACATCGCCCAATTTAGCCACATTCACCAAACGCTTGTAATGATTATGTACGGCAACAGATAAAATCTTTTTTGCTTGGGATTGACCAACAACGTAATCGTCTAGAACTTTACAAATTTCACGCGGTGTGATTACGCCTTGCGTTGATTTAGGGAGAACTGCCCCTTTTTCTTCAGAAATAATATCTGTGCAAAGCTCTACACATTCGTCACAAATAAATACTGTAGGACCTGCGATAAGTTTACGCACATCACGTTGTGACTTTCCACAAAATGAACAATATAATGTGTTTTTGGAATCACCCGATCCTGTATTCATCAGTCATCCTTCAATCAATCTCAATCCTACTTAACATAACCCTGCAAGCGAACAAACACTCCTCGTTAACAACTCACCAGGTTATAGAAAATAAAATCACTTTATTTCTGTAGATTTATGTCGACAAACGACATCATCAATAACACCAAAAGATAGAGCTTCATCCGCAGACATATAAGAATCACGTTCCAACTTCTGCTCGATTTCTTCAATAGTTCGTCCCGTATGCTCACAATAAATTTCATTAAGACGTCGACGAATAACCAATATTTCCCGCGCCTGAATTTCTATATCACTTGCTTGACCTTGGGCACCACCAGACGGTTGATGAAGCATAATACGTGCATTTGGAAGAGCAAATCTACGCCCTTTTTCTCCACCTGCCAACAACAACGAACCCATAGAAGCAGCTTGCCCTATACAAACAGTACTGACCGGACAACGAACATACTGCATCGTATCATAAATCGCTAACCCTGCTGTAACAACACCACCCGGGCTATTGATATAAAACGATATCTCCTTTTTCGGATTCACACTTTCCAAATATAAAAGTTGTGCGGAGACTAACGATGCAACTTGATCATAGACAGGTCCCGTCAAAAAAACAATTCGCTCTTGTAATAAGCGGGAGTAAATATCAAAAGCACGCTCACCTCTGGAGGTTTGTTCAACCACCATAGGCACCAATGTATCCAAAGCTTCCACGGGATCACGATCCCTCATCTCTCACTTATTCCTCTCCAAATAACGGGGCTTTATGTAATAACACTTCGGCTATCTCCCCTTATATTTCTTTACTATTTTCGCAAACCCGCATAAAAGCAACGTACGACATCTATATCTTTATTTTTAGAAAAAGCCTTTTAACGAACTATTTCTAATAACTCTTCAGAAGAAACTTCGCGCTCCGTTACTTGAGCAAGCTCTACAAGATAATCAACAACTTTATTCTCAAAAATAGGACCACTCAGAGAATCTACAGCTTGATGGTTTTTCTGAAAAAATTCTAAAACCTTGCGTTCTTGCCCGGGATAACGTGCCGCTTCCGCACGCATAGCGTATGCCAATTCTTCATTTGTCACAGAAATACCATTTTTACGACCCACTTCAGCCAAAAGAAGACCTAGCCCAACACGACGTTTTGCAATTCCCAGATAATCAGCCTTAAGTGTTTCACTGTCTTTATTTCTATCTTCCTCATCAAGTCGATTAGCCTGACGATCTGCTTCAATACGACTCCAAATCTGCTTAAATTCGTTTTCAACCAAACCAGAAGGAATATCAAAATCAATCTTTTCTGCAAGAATATCCATTAAATTACGTTTCAGATGCAACCGCGAAAGCTCTTCATAATCTTTCTCAATTTGTTTATGAATGGACTCTTTCAATTGATCGAGATTTTCACAACCAACCTTTTTTGCCAAATTATCATCAACAGCCACCTCAACCACTTTTTTCAGCTGTTTGGCTTTAATATCAAAGGTTGCCTCTTTTCCTGCTAATGTTGATACATTGTAATCTTCTGGAAATGTAACGGTAATTGTTTTTTCTTCATTGGGAGACATACCCTCTATTTGTTCCGCAAAACCGGGAATAAACTCTCCCCCATCTATTTCTACGGGTACGTCTTGGGCTGTTCCTCCTTCAAAAGGTACACCCTCTATTTTACCAACGAAATCAACAACAAGAACATCTCCTTTCCCTGCTCCTTTTCCAGTCAGATCACTTTCTTCAACAGCTTCGAAGGTACGATGACGATGCGCCATGTCTTTGAGTACTTTTTCAACAGCCTCATCCCCAACTGGTGTTTTTAAGCGTACAAGTTCTAATGTAGAAAAATCAGGGAGAGTAATATCGGGCAAAATTTCACTCTTCACTGTAAACTCTAGCCTCTGACCATCGTCTTGCTGTCCGGAAATAAAATCAACTTGTGGCTGTCCTGCAAGACGTAAACCACGTTCCTCAAAAATTTTGCGTACGGAATCAGAAACTTCTTGCCTTATTATCTCATCCCACACGGCAGATCCATAACGTTGACGCACCAAAGACACGGGCACTTTTCCCGGGCGAAAACCCGACCAATTCAAACCTGACGCAACCTCTTTCAAACGTGCATCACGTTTGGAACCAAGCTCCTCAGCAGAAACTTTAACCGTAAAACCACGCTTCAATCCTTCTGAAAGAATCTCACTCACTTCCATTGATTAGGCCTTTCTTTTCTTTGGTCTTTAGTAAAAATTTGGACATCCTACCTAATTTAATAACTTTTGCAATCTTTACACATATTACGTATTACGCAAAATAGGAAAATCGAAAACCGAACTGGTGCGGGTGAAGGGATTTGAACCCCCACGACTTACGTCACCAGAACCTAAATCTGGCGTGTCTACCAATTCCACCACACCCGCGTTATCAATTACCTATTGTTATTAGCTTAGCTATTAACGATATAAACATATATTTCATACACCTAAAGCACCTTTACGGCAAGTGCTACCATGAAAACAACATTTTTAAGACAACTTTAAGTTTAAGACAACGCCCATACCAAACTCACCACGCCTTAAAAATTGCTTTCACACATTTCCAAAAGTCAATTTTTATAAAAAACACATGCTTTTTGGCGTGCCTCTCCCAAATAGTGCTCTATCTTTTCAGCAATGCTCCACATGCCAGCTTGTATTCCCGCTTCACCGTGAATCCATACCCCCGCACATGCGGCTTCCCACGCGGGCATTCCTGCCGCGAGAAGGGCTGCGATAATACCCGATAACGTATCACCAGAACCTGCCGTGCTTAACACCGGTGTGGCATGAGTATTTATAGCCAAACGCCCATCCGGCGCTGCAATAAGAGTTGAAGCACCTTTTAATACCACAACAGCCCCTAAATGAGAAGACGCTGCCCGTATTTGTGCCGGTAAATCAACCTCAATCGCGCCAAATAAACGGATAAACTCCCCTACATGTGGCGTTATCACTCTGACCCCACGCAAGCGTTCACATTGTCCCGCAGTGGCTGATAAAGCCCCCGCATCTGCTAATACGCAGCATTTAGCTTCAAGCAAAAGGGGCAAAGTCTCTTCGACTTCACGCACACTCAACCCAGGACCACAAACCCAAACAGAGCGACGTTTATCCACCAGTAAGTCTGAGATCGGTTCCGAATCTACAATAACGCCAGCTTCCCCTAATCTATAAACTGCCGCGTTTTCTCCTGCTGCAATACGCACTAAACCTGCTCCTGTTGCCCGCGCTGCCGAAGCACAAAGACGCGCTGCCCCCGGCATTTTTTCGCCCCCGCAAATACTCACAACGCCCCTTGTGTATTTGTTACTTTGTGCCCCCAGCACAGGCAATGACCACAAACGAGGATTATTCTGCCATGCTGTTGCAGGTACTGCCTGAAAAGCCTTTTCAGGAATGCCAATTTGCATCAGCACTAATTTGCCGCAAAGCTCCCTGCCCGGATACAACAAATGTCCATATTTAAGCCGATCAAAGGTTACTGTCATTTCGGCTTGTGGTGCGTAACCGCGTACATGCCCCGTTGCGCCATCAACACCAGAGGGAATATCAATAGCAACAAGACGCGAAGCGGCACGAAACACGTGTGCAACCTCCTCTGTTATATCACGCGCAAGCCCTGCGCCAAAAACAGCGTCTACTACCAAATCGGCACGTGCAACTTCTTCGCACGAAAAAGGGACTCGTATCCCCGTAAAACACGCCGAGGCTTCAGCCGCAGCGGTTTTATTTGCCGGTAAGGACAAAGCCGCAACCCGCACAGGCCACCCCGCCTCACGCAAATAACGTGCCGCCACATAGCCATCCCCTCCGTTATTGCCGGGACCACACAAAACCAAAACACGCATCGGCTTAAAATGCGCCCGAATAACCCGTGCAACAGCACGCCCTGCATTGTCCATAAGTGTTGAGATCGGTACAAACTGCGCCGCAAAGGCATCAATGCGCCCCATTTCATCGGGTGTGTAAAGAGCTAAATCCTCTGACATTTTTCTTGATTTGTTCATTCAGATATTTTCAGATATTTTCAACAACTCTGCTAATAAATATGCCATAATTTAGTCTATAATTACCATATTTGCATCATACCCGAAATCAAAAAAAGACTTGTATCGTTTTTAGCGTATAGAACGCTGTTCTTTAGTGCTAAAGCGTACATAAACAAGCACACAAGGAAGCAGCCTACAAAGCAAAGTGGGTGGACATTTTGCTGTTCCTCTGTACATGGCTATTTTGTCAGGTTGGGCGCCTGTTCCTTGAAAGTGAGGAGTTTATTTCTGTAGTAGGTGTATTG
>JAZLEM010000077.1:0-6441 GCA_045615245.1 Acetobacter sp.
CAACTTGCTTGTCTTCCTAAGACCGCTTGGCCTCCGACTTCCATCTTTATTTAATGTAACAACGCGTTCTCCTTCAATGGGGTGGATGTTTTGTGGATAATAAATGAGGCGAGGTAATGAAGTATTGTTACCTGCCATAATGGCGGGAGCGTGGCTTGTTTCAAGCTCGACAGGTATGCGGCTTGATGAGTCTGTAATGAGTAAAACGCGTGCTATGTCATGACCAATTTCTGTGATACGTCCAACAAGACCATTGGGTGTAAGAGCAAGTTCATTGAGATGAATGTTGTTATTTGTTCCATGCATCAATAAAACAGTGCGTGTATAAATGTCTCTACTATCTGCTATAACACGGCTTGTAACGAAGCTAGGAGTAGACTCCGGGTTCCAGTGGAGTTCTGTTTTAAGAACTCGATTTTCTTGCGCAAGGGAAACAGCAACATTATACCATTGGCGTAGGCGTGTGTTTTCCATTCGAAGCTGACGGTTTTCATCTGTAAGACGGTGTGCTTCCTTAAAATTGATGAGAAATATGTTGATGTCATTTTGAATACGCAGCGTTATATTCCATAATGGCACGAGACAGCTGACAACAGTCATACGGAACTTATTAGCAAGTGGTTTATCGACCTGACCAACAACAATGATACCTATAGAAAGAAGTAATAGGATCAGAAATGTTATCCTGTTTAGGGATTGTTTCATACGAACAGAAAACGGAAGCATAGAATGCTAATTCTTTCTGTATGGTTTTGCACGTCACTAGAATTTATGTTAATATGGTATATGTAAATTAGGTAGATGTAACTTTAGTACATTGTTGTGAGTATGTTACGAAGATTTTTCATTTCTTCAAGAGCATGGCCTGTGCCTAACGCAACGCAGGATAAAGCATCTTCTGCCACGACAACAGGCAAGCCCGTAGCAAACCGTAGTGCATCAGAAAGACGAGATAATAAAGCACCTCCTCCTGTAAGAACAATTCCTTTATCAACAATATCAGCAGAGAGTTCTGGTGGCGTGTTTTCAAGAGCCACTTTAACAGCCTCAATGATATGATTAACAGGTTCTTGGAGGCTTTCGGCAATTTGGGCTTGAGAAATTTGCACTTCACGTGGAATACCGTTAATAAGGTCACGCCCTTTAACATTTTGTATAGGACCTGTATCGTGAGGGTCATCTGGAAGAAGAGCTGAGCCGATTTGAATTTTTATCCTTTCAGCAGAGCTTTCTCCTATGAGGAGGTTATAATGACGGCGGACATAAGAGATAATCGACTCATCCATTTTATCACCCCCAACTCGTACAGAACGAGCATAGACAATTCCCCCTAGAGAGATAATAGCAACTTCTGTTGTACCTCCACCAATATCAACAATCATACTTCCTGAAGGTTCTGTTATAGGCAGACCTGCACCAATAGCGGCTGCCATTGGCTCCTCAATAAGAAAAACACGACGCGCACCAGCACTTTCGGCACTTTCCTGAATAGCACGACGCTCAACAGCTGTAGAGCCAGATGGAACGCATATGATAATTTGAGGACTCACAAAAGATCGTCGGTTATGAATTTTACGAATGAAATGTTTAATCATTTCTTCAGCGATATCAAAGTCAGCAATAACACCATCTTTCATAGGACGGATCGCCATAATATTACTTGGCGTACGTCCAACCATGAGTTTAGCTTCTTCTCCAACGGCGAGAACTTGTTTTTTACCGTGAGTATCTGTTATAGCGACAACGGAGGGTTCATTAAGAATAATACCACGTCCTTTTGCATAAACGAGTGTATTGGCAGTCCCTAAATCAATAGCCATATCAGCCGATACTAACCCAAATAAATAAGCAAACATATGATACTCCTGGTTTTGAATAAAAACATACTATAAGGAAGGGAATTACAAAATATTAAACTATCATTTCTCAAAACACTTAAAACGGTTTAATGTTAAAAAATACCCTTTTAAGAGCAAAATGTTGTTAGTACGAGACGTGGCTCAAAGAGTACATTCCTCATAGTTTGGGTTTTTTAGTGTACGTTTGACAAAGAGTTTGTTTAGCGCGTGTACATAAGCACGAACAGCAGAAACAACTGTATCAGCATCAGCTCCTTGACCATCAACAAGTTTACCTGATTCTTCTAACCGAACAGTTGTGCGTGCTTGTGCATCTGTTCCCTCTGTAACGGCAGCAACGGAAAATAACAAAAGCTGCGCCTCGTGTGCAAAGGCTTGATGTAAGGCGTTAAAAGCTGCATCGATTGGACCATTTCCTGTTGCGGTAACTTCAATAGTAGATTGATCGACGGAAAGAGTTAATTGAACATGAGAGGGCTGACCAGAAACAGTATTTACACACATACTAATAAAACGAATATGGTCATGGTTACGCACTTCATCGTCAACTAAAGCAATAATATCTTCGTCATAGATAAGTTTTTTATGGTCGGCGAGATCCTTAAAACGGGTAAATACATCGTTGAAACGTGCTTCGTCTAGAGTATCGTACCCAAGGGCATTAAGTTTATCACGGAAAGCTGCTCTTCCCGAGTGTTTTCCCATAACGAGAGACGAACGTGACCATCCAACACTTTCAGGTGTCATAATTTCATAGGTAGCAGCATTTTTCATAATTCCGTCTTGATGAATACCGCTTTCATGGGCAAAAGCATTACGTCCTACAATCGCTTTATTGGGTTGTACATCAAAACTTGTAATTGTTGCCAACATACGCGAGACTTTAAGTAATTTTTGTGTATGAATATTTGTCGTATAAGGATAACAATCACGGCGAGTACGTAAAGCCATAACAATTTCTTCAAGAGCAGCATTTCCTGCTCGTTCACCGATTCCGTTAATCGTGCATTCGACTTGTCGTGCTCCCCCATGAAGAGAAGCTAACGTATTGGCGACACCTAAACCAAGGTCATTGTGGTTATGCGCAGAAAAAATAACATGTTCTGCACCTGGCACACGTTCTCGCAACATGGAGAAAATATGTTTCATATCTTCTGGGGTGGCATATCCTACGGTATCTGGAATATTAATAGTTGTTGCTCCAGCACGAATAGCAGCTTCTACGCATCGACAGAGAAAATCTTCTTCTGTGCGGGAGCCGTCTTCTGCTGACCACTCAACATCGTCTGTGAATTGTCGCGCAGCTTTATTGCCTTCTGTAATGAGTTCTAGAACGGTGTGAGGCTCCATACGGAGTTTATATTTCATATGTAAGGGAGAAGTGGAAATAAAAGTATGGATACGTTTGCGTTCAGCTGAGGCTAGGGCTTCTCCTGCGGTTGTAATATCCTTTGCATTGCCACTGCGTGCAAGCGCACAAATAACAGCTCCACGGGTATGACCTGCAATTTGAGAGACAGAGTCAAAATCTCCTTTTGAAGCAACAGGAAAACCTGCTTCGATAACATCAACACCAAGAGAGACAAGAGCATCGGCCATGCGTAGTTTTTCCGCAAGATTCATAGAAAATCCTGGGGATTGCTCACCATCACGAAGAGTTGTATCAAAAACAATGACACGATCAGGCGTTAGGTTACCGAAAGAGGGGTGTGTGAAACAAGGAGAGTGATGAGCCATTGAGCGTCTTTCCAATCTTGATGAGAATGTGTATTAAAATAAAAGTTATAATACAGTAATACCCACGATTTGTATTTTCAAGGTTTCAAGTGTATATAATTTTCGAATATATCAACTATGTCAAACAAAGAAAATACAACATTAAGACGTATAGTTCATAGTTTCTTGATTTTAGATAAGGTAAAATTTCTTCTTGTCAGCTGATAGAAAATAGAAAAGTACATGATAGTTTAAAGATAATAAAAATACAAGCAAAAAAACAGGATAATTTGTCCGACATAAATCATAGGAAAAAGGTGAGACGATTGTTAGGTTACTGTTTGTATAAGAAATAAAAAGCGAAAAAAGAGAAAATAACAAAGGGATACTATTTGTGAAAATAACATTTTCATTACCACGTTTATGTACATTAACACCATTACTTCGGAGTATATATTTTAGGGAGTTTTTTATAGGTTTTTGTGTGTTGCTGGCATTGATTTGTGCAGGGTTATGGGTATCTCATGATGTGGAGAAGGAACGTATTTTAGAGTATGAAATATTTGTGAGAGGTATATCTGGCTATGTTCTTTTTTTGGGAGTGGTAATGTTATGGTGTAGTGTCGGTTTGCCGAGACAAATTGTTGGCTTTGCTGCAGGTTTGTCTTATGGTGTTATTATAGGGTTTATTATTATGATGGTAGGATCTATTTTTGGTTATTTGGTTGGTTTTTTATGGGCAAGGTGGATTGGACGTGGTTGGGTAACTGCTCGATTTGGTAAGCATTTTGTTTTTTTAAATTGTTTTATTACAGAGCAACCTTTTTTAAGTATGCTTACTTTACGGTTATTACCAGTTGGCTCGGCTTTACTGTTGAATTCTTTAGGGGGAGTATCTAGTATGCGTATCATGCCTTTTATATTAGCAACATTACTTGGTGTTTTGCCGCAGAATATGATAAGTGTTTTGTTAGGTTCTGGTGTTCAATTAGGAAGAGAGTGGCACTATGTTGTGGGTGGAGGGCTATTTATTGTTTCTAGTATCTTAAGTGCGTGGTTATGGTATTGTTTTTATAATAAGCGAGAATTTGTGGATGAAAAATTAAAGGTTTTTTAGGGTTATTATTCTTTATTTATTTTTGCTAAAAATAAATTGGTGTAAGTTTTCTGCTGGTTCAGCGGTGAATATTGGTTTATAGTATTTTGTTTCCAGTATTGTTGTGCATTATGAGGTGAAGGTGAAAGGGCATTTTACAGTAATACAACACTCTTAGTCTCCAACCTTCCCAAAATCACTACACATTCCCTACACAATAAAAGCAAAACAACATATATACTGCAACTTAATAAAAAGAAACGTTATAAGTCTAGAACATATACGAAAAATAGTTTGTTTTTACTCGAAGGGTTTGATACGCCTTTAAAAAAAGATTTTATGAGGAAAGATTATTTTACAGATTGTTTTTTTTTTAGATTACATATGTTAGCTGTTAGAAGAAAATAAAATATAGCGATTGAAGGAGTAAAAAAGTAATGACACAGTTTAATAAAAAGCATCAAGAACAAGAGATAGATCTTAAGTGCTATATTCGTCATGTGCCTGATTTTCCAAAACCTGGTATTCTTTTTTATGATATTTCAACATTGATACAATGTCCTGACGCGTGGCAAATAGCTATAGGACGTTTGGCACGTCAAGTAGCTGCTCTAAAACCAGATATTATAGCTGCAGTTGAATCACGCGGGTTTTTGATGGCTGCTCCTATAGCGGATCGGCTAGGGTGCGGTATGTTAATGTTGCGTAAGCGTGGAAAATTACCGGGAAAAACAATTTCCCATACGTACAATTTAGAGTATGGCTCTGATACACTTGAAATTCAACAGGGTGCTATTCATGTTGGTCAACGTGTTGTGATAATGGATGATCTTTTAGCAACGGGTGGCACATTAGCAGCTTGTGTGGCGCTGTTACAAAAGACAGAGGCTGAAGTTGTGGCTGCTTCTGTTTTAATAGAACTAACGGCACTTGGCGGACGATCTCGTTTGGGGAATGTTCCCGTTGTAGCACTTTTATCTTACGATGAATAATTGTTTGTAGCTCTGTTGGCTTCATAACTAGGGTGTATAGTGTTTTCTTATGAGAGACGTGTTTTGAAATGTGAATCAAAACATCTATCAAAATATATCTGAACATTTTTTTAAGTATCTTGTAAGATATGGTAAAGGTTTGATGAAGGAAGAAAAAAAAGTTTCTTCGTACCTATATGGGCAAACACAAGTATTTTCGCATATGACTCTTTGGGGTGTACCTGAAGGGTATCGAGCCTTTCTATTGGCTGAACGTGCTAGAGAACAAATTGCTCAAGACTCCGTTTCACCTATTGTTTATGTGGCTAGCCATGAGGCATCCTTGGTGTATGTTGCTGAAGTACTGGCCTTGATAGCTCCTGACATTGAAGTTTTACGCTTTCCTGCGTGGGATTGTCTCCCTTATGATCGTGTCTCTCCTAATCCTGCAGTATTGGCAGATCGTGTCGCAACGCTTACTCGCCTTGTAGAGCCATCTAATGGAAAATTGCAGATTGTGTTAACGACGTTAGAAGCTATTCTTCAACGTGTGCCTCCTTGTTCTGTTTTTAAGGGACAATCCTTGACTATTCATATAGGAGATAACATCGATCAAGAGTTTTTAATAGACTTGCTCATTGCTCATGGTTATACCCGCACTGATACTGTTATGGAAGCAGGGGAGTTTGCTACACGTGGTGGTATTTTTGATTTATACCCTGCTGGTTCTTCTGACCCTGTTCGCCTTGATTTGTTTGGCGATGAAGTCGACAATATCCGCGTTTTTGACCCTGGAACT
>JAZLEM010000078.1:0-10743 GCA_045615245.1 Acetobacter sp.
TTCTTGTTACACCTGGAATCAGACCAAATATTAGTACAGAAAACCAGCCCAGCATCCAACAAAAAACCATTGTTAACGACGATCAAAAACGTTTTATGACACCTGCCCAAGCACACCAAGCCGGCGCCGATTGGGTTGTGGTAGGACGTCCTATTACACAAGCTATGCAGAAAAGAGCCGTAGCACAAGCTATTATGGCTGAATTATCTTTTAAGGGGAGTAATCATAACAACATTCATAGGATCATAAGTTAAGGGCGAATTATAGTGTGCATAAGAGGTATTCGTAAAATAAGGATAAAGTTTGGTGGTTCAAATTAAAATTTGTGGCATAACGGACCAAGAAGGTTTTGAAGCTTGTGTGCGCTGTGAGGTGGATTGGGTCGGTTTTGTGTTTTTTAAGCATTCTCCGCGTTTTATTACGCCAGAACAGGCAGCGGCTTTTCCATCTTCTATAAAAGGTGGACCAAAACATGTGGGCTTGTTTGTAGATCCTGATGTTGAGCAAATTTCGCATGTTTTACGCCATGTTAATCTTGATGTGTTACAATTATATACCGATCGTCAAAAAGCCACTTTTTTTGCCCAGCATTTTCATTTGCCTGTGTGGCTGTCTTTACCTATAAGCCAATTTTCAGATTTACCGCATTTAATCCCACAACAAGAAAAAATAGAACGTGTTGTTATAGAGCCTACTCCCCCTGCCAAAGCAACACGCCCGGGGGGGAATGGTCGTACTATGGAATGGTCGTTATTGGCAAAGTGGCGCCCGTCTTTTTCGTGGATGCTCGCTGGTGGGTTAACGCCACAAAATGTGGCACAAGCTATAAAGCAAACAGGGACAAAAGCGGTAGATGTGTCATCAGGGGTAGAAAAAGCACCCGGTATGAAAAGTGCCGACTTGATAGAGTGCTTTGTTAAGACAGCAAGGGGCTTATAGTTTTTTTTAACTGTTTTGTTGACGTAAATTTTGTTGACGTAATAGGTGTAACAATAATATATAGTTATAGGTTAGATCTATACAGGTAAATAAGGAGAGATGGCCGAGCGGCTTAAGGCGCACGCTTGGAAAGCGTGTGTGCGTTGATAGCGTACCGAGGGTTCGAATCCCTCTCTCTCCGCCATGGAAATATGCTTTAGAAAAGAAATCCTCAAGCAAAATGCTAAAATAGCTTGTTTGATCTAGGGGAGTTAGGGTAATGCCATATTATTTAGGTTGTGTGACATGTGATTCGTCTTCACAACATATTTTCTCAGATGCTCGTTCTGCTTATCATGCGATGCGTTCTCCTGTGTTGAAAAAACTTCGTGACCTTTCTTGGTCAGTCGAAGATGTCTCTGAAGCGTCAGGGTATTTTTTTCGGGATCAACGTGGGGACTGGAAATATCGATCAATAACTAAGGGTGGAGTAAATTTTGCTCCTTCTTTTATGACGGGAGAGGGGCGTGCTTATAAAGATGATCTTTTTCTAGAAGAACTTTCGAAGATTCAAGGTTTTATTCTTGGGGATATTACAGAGTTTCCGAACATTCCTTTATTTCAAGTATTGAGTAGTGATGTAAGGGGTTGGTGTGAAGATTCATCATTAACGGAAGGTAAAATGAATAGAAGCTTGTGTGAAAAGATGTTCTTATCTAGTAAATAACTGTTTTGTAATGCCTCTTTATTTCTGCAAAGAGGCGTTTTTTTATATTTCGGTAAGTCTTTTTTATAAAAGAATCTCTTGACGAGAAGCAAGATTAAGATCTTTGTTTTCTTTTATTCCCCAATAATTTTTAGCGGCTTCTGTAATACGTTCTATATCTTCTGTTTTTATAAAAGGTACTTGCACCGTAAAAAAAGCCTGACCATCGGGGGGTGTTTGGTTGCCTAAAATACACGCGAGGTGTCCTTTGCCGAGGAGTTTTTCAGCCCCACCCACGCTAAGCGCTATGCGCGAGGCTGTCTTGTCTCGTACTTTAAGACAGAGCTTGTTGCCGATGTTATCACGTAGACGGGGAGGGATGGTCTCGGCATCAGGACGTTGGGTTATAAGGACTAAATGAATTCCAGCGGCACGGGCTTTCATGCCTAAATTAGCCACTGAAGAAAGAACAACATCTTGATAATCTTTTTCTTGTGCCATCCAAGCTCCGAGTTCATCATGCACTAAAAAGATCCGTGATAGGCGCTCTTGTGCTGGCACTTTACGGTTATACTCGGTGAGGGTGGGCACATTTAAGGATTCAAACTGTCGATAACGATTATCCATGATATGGGTAAGCTCTTCAAAAATAGATTTTGCTTTGTCTTTTTCTGTAATAATGGGTTTTTTCATATGTGGGGTGTTTTTTAACCAAGTAAAATCCACGCCTTTTTTAGGGTCAATCACAATAAGTTCAACATCTTGAGGGGCGTTAAACGTTATAAGCTGTAAAAGAATCCCTTGAGTGAGAATACCTTTTCCACTGCCTGTTTCGCCTGCAATGAGAGTATGCGGGGTATGTTCTTCATAGCCGGCAAAAGGGGCGGTAAGGTTAAGATATAAGAGATTATCAGAATCTTCGCGCGCTCCAAGAAGTAACGAAAAATAACGTTCTGTTTGCGGGAGCTTGTTTTGAAAAGTGTTTTGATAATCCTTTTGACTACAAAGCCATGTTGAGGCAAGAAAAACTTTTGCGCGCTTTTCTCTTCCAACGAAAAGCGAAATTTGACCACGTCCCGGGAGACATATCCGCAACTTTAATGCTGTAAGTTGTTAAGAGCTCACTTTGACGTTTTTCAATTTTCTCAATGGTGAGCGAGACATGACTCCGAAAAGCAATGAGGGCACCATTGGGTGTGAGGCGTGGTTGTTCTTCGGCAAATTCAGCCTGCATACCAAAGTTACTTAAGGCACGTTGGAGGTCTCTTGCTGTTTTTTTTTTAGCCCATTCAAGAACATCTGGATCTGCTATAGTGTCTTTTTCATGTGCCACGATTTCTGAAAGTATTGTCTGAACAGGTGGTGGAAAAAGAGGGTGTAACGGAGAAGCGTGGGAGTGATTGTCTTCTTCTTGAGAAGGATAATTATCCGAGAAGTGTTTTGATACTCGTGTGTTTTCTTGTGAGTTATGAGAGTGATTGATGTTCTCTTGTTCAGATATTTCAGATGTTGTGGTGGGTGGTTCTGGAGGTATTTTTGTCGGATCAATAATTTCTTCTTTGGGGTGTGTTATATGTGTAGTGGTGGTTTCATGAGTAAGGCTAACGTTGAGGTTATCGGATTTGTTGGGAAGAAGACCACAATACCAAGGGATATTGCTTAACTCTTTATCGTTAATAGGGTGATTTTCAATGATGTGGCGAATAGTTGGCGTTGGTATTATGTGATACCGCAGATAGGGGCGTTTGACATCATGGTCTATAGCGCTAGGGTTATCATGATCATCGTGTAAACAGATCACAATCTCGCCACTGATTCGGAAAAGGATATCGCCCCTACTTAAGGCTTCGAATAAAGTTCTCCGTACAATAAATGTCAAACTCCATGAGGACGCCTTTGTAAAATTTGAAATGTTGTTACACTACCATAGCATGGAATGAGAGAAAGCACATAAAACGACTTTCACGATGTGAGGATCTTGTTGTCAATTTAAAGTAATCTATTATCTTTTTGTAAAATTTTAATGATAGGGTTGATAATTCATAAAAACCCTTATAAAAACGGTAGTGTAAAAATATAGTGGGAATGGTGCCCAAGGGCGGAATCGAACCACCGACACTGCGATTTTCAGTCGCATGCTCTACCGACTGAGCTACTTGGGCATTTGATATAAGATAAAAATTTTTGAGATAGTCGAGAAACCAAGCCTATAACATTTGGTTCTCTATAAATCTTTTAAAGATACTATACACATCTTAAAAATAAGTCAAGCTCTATTTGAAGCAAGGTCTAAAAAGATTAGGTCTTTAAAAGATTAAAGAAAGTTTTTTTATATTGTTATCAGTATGTTCTACGAGGATAAGCGTTTACGTAAGAGCAAGACAAAGAGAATATAAAAAGATTAGTCGTGTTCTTGTTCTGTATTATCGAGAGGAGAGAGTAAGTTTTCGGTAGAAGGAATACGGTATTCTTCTGATAGCCATCGACCTAAATCAATATCGGCACAGCGGCGAGAACAAAAAGGACGAAATGCGTCAACCGTTGGTTTTTGGCAAAGAGGGCAATTACAACGTGGTAAAGGTTCTGATAGGTCAGGGTGTGTCATATTTCTGGAATCCAATGCATAGCAGGAAGTGATGGGTCATGACAAAGGGTGATCGGGTGTCCAATAGACGTTGCACATTCAGCAAGAGCGTTGGTATCGTGTTCAAGGGCTTTGATAATATGAACACCGCAGCGTAGGCGTGTACTCTGTGGCATGTGGCAAACAATATGGCGTAACGCACGTAAAGCGTGTCCATGAGCACTTGTATAGAGTTCGGTCAGAGGAGGATAAATTCGCGTGCGTACAATTTCAATTAAACCAAGTGAGGTTATACCAAGGCAACGGGGGCGTAAAGGGTCTGCTTTAAGGGCACTACGAATAGGGGTTAATAAATCCTGACGCTTACGTGAGGTTACCCCTGCTGGGTCAATCACAATGGCACCTGAAAGATTACGTAATCGGATGTGGCGTATTAAAGCAGGAAAAGCATTCACATTCATGTTATATTGGGTGGTGTGTTTAGAAATATTGCCCAAAAGGGGAGGAGCATCGATATCAATGGCTGTTAAGGCTGGGGTTTGAGTAATAATGGCACGCATTCCTTTTGGAAGAGAGATTTCTTCTTCTTCGAGATTTTCACACGCAGCAATAATATCTTCTGGAGGGGTAAGGAATCCGGGAACGCGTCGATGGCGTAAATGATGGGGTATACGCGCTGCGACAGCAGGAGAATCAACACTGATGGGGGCATGCGTCCATTGGTTAGCTAATCGTTCTAAAGGCGTAGGCCCGTAGCTGAGGCATGTGCCTATGGGAGCTTCTGGTGTCGTATTGATCAGTGCAAGTCGAACTCCCTTACCTTTTTGAGCAGCGCGTGTAATTTGTGTTGTAATGCGTTGTCCTTCTGATAGAGGTGGGCTTCCTTTAGGAAGGGGAAGAAATCCGACGATGTGTTGCCTAATATGTACAAAAGCACCGCCCATGGAAGGAAAAATAGCCGTAACACATCCGCTATAGATATTGCCAACGCCATCTGGTGCAGCTGGACGCCAGAGAGCAAAATCAACGAGAGTGTTGTTTTCTGTAACGGCAAGTCGTATTTCGCCCGGGGACGAAGTAATATACAAATGGGCACTCACAAAATAATAGCCTTTACCATTGCCCGATTTGTCCACGCAGGAGTTGTGCGGTTTCAAATAAAGGAAGGCCAATGACGGAAGAAGCACTTCCCGAAAGAAAGCGGATAAAAGCAGCAGCATGTCCTTGAAGAGCATAGCCGCCAGCTTTGCCATGCCAGTCACCTGCGTCAAGGAGAAAAGAGATGTGTTGTTCTGTAAGACGTGAAAAAGTAACGGTACTTTTGACTAATCGATGAGCGGGGCGTCCTTGTTGCCATGATGCGGATGGCACAAGAGATATAGCGGTAAAAATATGGTGGCGCCGTCCAGAAAGTTTGGTAAGGCACATACGCGCTGTTTCTCTCTCTTCAGCTTTTGGAAGTATTCTGCGTCCAAGAGAAACAACCGTATCTGCCGCTAAAATAAGCGCAGGTTCTGATAGTGTTTGTGCAATACTGGTTGCTTTTGTAAAGGCCATACGTTGGGCATAAACGCGTGGTGTCTCACGGTGCTGTGGCGTTTCGTCAATATTGGCGGGTAAAATGTAATCGGGTTTGATCCCGATCTGATTTAATAAAGCAATACGACGTGGTGAAGCCGAAGCCAATACAAAAAGAGGCATACCTTTTTTAAGGAGAGAGCTTTTTGAAGCAGGTTTCTCTAAAACAGGTATTTCTTGGAAGGGATCAGATAAAGGGTCAAACACGCACAAAAAATTCGCGAAGCTACAGAGAAGTTCTAACTTATTTAAAACGAAAGGTAATACGGCCTTTTGTTAGGTCATAAGGGGTCATTTCTACGTTGACACGATCTCCTGCTAAAACGCGGATACGGTTTTTACGCATTTTACCGCTAGTATGGGCAAGAATCACATGCTCGTTGTCAAGCTTGACTCGAAACATCGCATTGGGGAGCAGTTCGGTTACTGTCCCGCTAAATTCGATCATGTCTTCTTTTGACATAGTATTCCTTATATAGTTATAGAAAAAAGTTGTAGAAAGTATGTTTGTAGAGAAGTCTTTTATTGTTAGATATGAGAGAGTTACGTTTTGGTCAAGTATTCGTTGTCTGTTTTACCTTTCTTGGACTATGTATTTAAGGATTCAAGCCGTAAGGAAACACTTAACGCATGAGCATCTAACCCTTCGGCTTGGGCAAGGACTACCGCTGACGGACCGATTTGGCGCAACGTTTCTGCCCCACCAGACAGAAAAGTTGTACGTTTCATAAAGTCATATACCGATAAACCAGAAGCAAAACGTGCAGTGCGTGAGGTGGGCAAGACATGGTTAGGACCGCCAACATAATCTCCTGTGGCTTCAGGGCAGAAACGACCGAGAAAAACGGCACCAGCATGTCGTACATGAGAAAAAAGTGTTTCAGGAGAATCAACCATAAGTTCAAGATGTTCAGGTGCAAGACGATTCGCAAGCAAAACAGCCTCTTGTAAATTACGAACAATAATGACAGCACCATTACGTTTCCAGCTTTCTCGTGCAATATGTGCTCTAGAGAGGTAAGAAAGCTCTTTTTCTATGCTATGAATTACAATATCGGCGAATGTCGTATCTGTGGTAATAAGTGTTGCCTGTGCGCGTTCGTCGTGTTCTGCTTGAGCGAGGAGGTCAAGTGCAATGATATGAGGGTCAGAATCTGACTCCGCAATGACAACAATATCTGAAGGACCTGCAATATTATCAATACCAACATACCCAAAAACTTGTCGTTTGGCTTCGGCAACATAGGCGTTTCCCGGGCCAACAATACAATCAACGGGTTGAATTGTTTGGGTACCATAGGCTAAAGCACCGATAGCTTGTGCACCACCAATACGGTAAATCTCTGTAATACCACTACGATGCGCTGCCGCTAAAACTAAAGGATCGACAATACCAGAAGCAGTCGGCACACACATGGCAATGCGCTGTACACCAGCAATTTTGGCAGGAATGGCATTCATCAAAACAGAGGAAGGATAAGACGCTTTGCCGCCAGGAACATAAAGACCTACGGCATCAACTGGCGTCCATCGCATACCAAGTGTCAAGCCCGTATTATCTGTATAGCGTATTCCTGTTGGTAATTGTTTTCGATGAAATTCCTCAATACGATTTGCGGCAAGATCTAGAGCTTCCCATACTTTTTGCGAAATGCTCGTACGTGCATTGACAATGTCTTCGTAAGGGAACGCAAACGATTGGGGTGTTAAGGTAAGATGATCAAATTGTTGTGTTAGCCTACACAAAGCAGCGTCACCTTCTTGGCGAACAGCTGATAAAATACGTGCAACAGGTTCGCGAACATCTTGGCTTTGTTCTTCTCGTGCTTTTAGAAGAGTGGTAAAGGCGGTTTCAAAATCAGGATCGCGTGTACTTATTCGTTTCATAGCGTTGTTCTTCTCTTTTCAGGAGACTCTTGGGGAGGTTTTATTAGAGGAATTGGTAGAGGAAAATGTAGCAAGTGCCGTACGAAAGCGTGATAAAACCATACCAATGCGTTCTGACTGTGTTTTAAGAGCAGTTCTATTGACAATAACACGACTCGTTACATGGGCAATAGTCTCAACTTCTTTAAGACCATTCGCACGTAGTGTAGAACCTGTATCGACTAAATCAACAATCAATCGAGAAAGACCGAGCATAGGGGCAAGTTCTATCGCACCGTGAAGATGGACAATAACAGCATTGATGCCACGAGCTGCAAAAAAACGGCGGGTAATCTCTGGGTATTTTGTTGCGACACGAACCTCAGACCAGCGGACCCACTCTTGAGGTGTATGCGGGAGGTGAGCAGCTTGAGCAACAGAAATACGACATGCTCCTGTACCGAGGTCAATAGGTGTGTAAATTTCTGGGTAATCAAATTCTGAGAGAACATCTGCTCCACAAATACCAATTTGTGCTCCGCCTGACGCAACAAATGTTGCAACATCAAAAGAACGTACTTGTACAACATCAATTGTCGGATCTTGAGTCGGAAAGCGTAATTGACGGCTATTACCCTCTAAACATTCAGGTGGAGGCGCCATACCACTACGGATAATAAGGGGTGTAACAGCTTTAAGGATGCGTCCCTTAGGAATAGCTATGACAAGGCGATTGTGATACAATTGGCGAACTTTATTATCGATGACTTGATGAGAAAAAGACTGTGTCATAGGAGTTTCCAATTTTAACTCATCGTCGCCACCAACCTGTACGACGTTGTTCAGCAGGTTGTCTCTCTTTTATAACGACAGGTTGTATAGGTTTGGCAATTTCGTCTGATTCGTCTGATATCATGTTTTCGGAGACTTTATTTGCTGGATTTTCTGATGTTTCTGAGAGAACATCAACCTCTTCCTTAATCGTGTTTACGATACTTTCTTTAGGGAAAGATGTTTGTGGAGATGTTATATGAGAAGAGCTTTCTGCAAGAGAAGAAGAAAAGAAAGACGGATCCTTATAAAATTGTTCACCTTTTTCTTTTGTAAAACAATGTGATTCATTGCTAGGTGCTTCTTCCTGTTGTGGGGGAACTGTTTTGTAGGGATAGGAGGTTGAGTACGGATCATGATGAGGCGATAAAACAATCATATCTGTATGATCTGTAGAGGATTCACGAGTGGATGCATGACTAAATGCTGACGAATCATATATACGCGTGGAAAAATCAGTAGAGTTTTCTTCAAATTTTTCTTGTACATGATTTTCTAAATTATCTGACGGGAAAGAAGGAGAAGTCTCTCCACGATTGCGGTATGCTTGTTGCCTTCGAGAGTGACGACGTAAGCGTGAATAACGTGTTCTACGACGGTTTGGAAAAAGGTTACGATGAGTGGAAGATGTTTCTTGAGCTTCTTCTTGCGGAGAGAATGAAAAATCTTCTTTATGGGATGGGATTCCTTCATTTTGGGGAGGAGGAGTTTCTACCAACGTTTCCTCGTACGATTTTTTACGAAACTCTATATCGCTGCGATGTTGATAGGGGATTTCTTTATTTTTCGTTCGTCCATTATTGTCTGTCGGGTTAGAATGAGTTGATAGAGCTATAGGGTTTATAGTGTCTGTAGGAGTATTTTCATGATACGTGGCTGTTTTCTCTATTGTATGACGCTTGATTCGAACATCTGCCGAACTAAGTGTTGAATCTGCGGAAAAGTGTATTTCTATACGATACCGTTGTTCAATGCAATTAAGCCAGTGACGCTTATTATTAAGAATATAAAGTGCGATCTCAAGCGCTACATAAACCATGATGGCAGGAGACCGCCGTCGTGCACTCTCTTCTTCAATAGTGCGTAAAACATGAAGAGCAGAGTTTTCTACACTGCGGATAACACCTGTACCATTACAATGCGAACACGTCGAAAAAGCTGTTTCAGCAACAGAAGGACGTAGACGCTGGCGCGACATTTCCAAGAGACCAAAATGTGAAATAGAACCAACTTGAATACGTGCACGGTCATGACGTAAAGCCTCTTTGAGGCGTTGTTCAATAATTGTATTATGTCTGCGAGACTCCATATCAATAAAATCAATAACAATGAGCCCGGCAAGATCACGTAAGCGAAGCTGACGTGCAACTTCTTCAGCAGCTTCTTGGTTTGTAGTAAAAGCGGTTTCTTCAATGCTACGTTGGTTTGTAGCCTTGCCAGAATTAACATCAATCGCTACAAGGGCCTCGGTTTGGTTAATGACTAAATATCCCCCTGAACGAAGTGCGACGATAGGAGAGAACATCGCATTAAGATGTCCTTCTATATGGAAATGTGCAAAAAGTGATTGATTATCTTTTTGCCAAAGGCGTACTTTATCAACACATTGAGGAACGAGTATACGCATAAAATCATAGGCCGCTTTCCACCCATTTTCACCGTCGACAATGATTTCGTTGATCTCGTGTGTGTACATATCGCGAATGGCACGCCTTACGAGGCTTGCTTCTTCGTAAATAAATGCTGGTGCAATAGATTTTAACGTAAACTCTCGAATGTCATTCCAAAGGTGGATAAGATAGTCATAATCACGCACGATTTCGGATTCTGGTTGGTGAGCACCAGCTGTGCGAATAATCATAGCCATCCCATGGGGAAGATGAAGATTTGTAATAATATCTTTTAATCGGCGACGATCCGAAATAGACGTAATCTTACGTGATATACCACTGTGGCGTAAAGTGTTAGGCATAAGAACACAATAACGACCTGCTAGTGAAATGTAAGTGGTGAGGGCAGCACCTTTATTGCCACGTTCTTCTTTAACGACTTGTACAAGAATAATTTGACGGCGACGAATAACTTCTTGAATGCGGTAATGACGCAAAAGATGGGCTATACGTTTTTGAATAAAGGTTTCTTTCTTCGGACACCAACGAATATCCTGCATTACTGTTTTTGCCCGGATTTCCGTGAATCTTTAAGTGTGCTACGTTGCCATGGGCTGCATCATCATGGTCAACAGAATCAGTAATGTCAA
>JAZLEM010000079.1:0-10627 GCA_045615245.1 Acetobacter sp.
ATTTCAAGATGACCCGAGGCTGTGCTACTATGCATGTCGCCCGTAAAAGTAGCCTGTCCATATCCGTGGAGAGTAATGTTTCCTCGGGTAGCGTTAAGATCGGTCACACGAAGATGAATCGCCTGAGCCGTTTGGGTTGTCTTGCCTAGAGTGCTTAAAAATGTGGGAAGTTCAGAAGCCGCAGAAAATAGCGCTCTTAATGGGGGTCGAGTGGGTCATTTTGACCCTCTATCTATATTTATAAGGCTATCTTTTACCTCTGAAAGAGGTAAGTGGAAAGCCAACGCCAAAACGGCAGCCAAATCAATTCATATAACAGCCGAGCAATGGCATATGGCTGGAAAGCATGGGGAAGACTACCGAAGCTTTGCCTTGCTGGCTACATTGAAGCAAGCTGAACGCTTTAACTTAAAAGACCCTAAAGGAATTTTTATGTTGTTTACCTGTCGTAAAGATGTCGGCAGAGTATGGAACGAACTCGAACACTAGGCTATGAAGCGTCGTCTTTTCCAACAAACACGACCTCTATTTTTTCTATTGTATCGTTATCTTCAAATTTAGTTTCAAAATTATTTTCGTATTCGGTATCAACTTCTTCTGCGCGATCTTTTAATTCTTCTAACTTACAAAACAGATGTTCTAAAAGATTTCTTTTGAGAAACTCGTTTTCGTTAATACCTTTTTTGTCATCATCTTCATGATTTATTTTTGTATTTATAATTTCTGGTTTTGATAACAAATAGTTATAAATTTCTTCAACATTTTCTATATTATTCTTAAAATCTGTTTGTTTCCAATCAACGAATCTTTCATTTAATTTTTCTTTCAATTTTTCTATTATTCCTTTGACTAAATTAAATCCCATTGGATCGTTTTGCGTGTAAAAACCATCAGAATATATTTTGCTACGTGCATAAATAAACTCACGAAAACAATCTGCTAGTTTATCATTTTTGAATTTTTCAATATGTTCTTTTGTTTCGTCTCTCAACTTACTTAAAATCTCCTCTAATTGTTCTTTTATAAATTTTTCTTGAGTATCAATGCTTGAAATAATGTCAACATCTATAAATTCGTCGTTTTTAGTTTCCTGATATTGTAATTCCTTTAACGATAATTTACCTTTCAATGTAAATCTTGAAATACACGTTGAGTAACCGCGTTTTCTATATGTAGGGTGTCCAGCAACGTCGTTTCTTGTTTCTCTTATTTTATAAATTTCAGGATAATTTTTCTCATAATCAACTTTCTCGTAATTCAAAGCATGACGAAAATCGTTTAAAGCCTCTTGTTGTAAATATAAAGCTGTAAACACACCATAAATCATTAAATATTTTGTTCCAAGATCTAATTCTTTTTCTTTTCTTTCATAGTTTTTATAAGCTTCAACAGCTTCAGAAATATCTTCAAGAAACCACTTTGCAGAACGATATTTATCATAAAGCATAGTATTTTCTTTGAGTTTATTTTTCTCTAATTCAGAGTGTATCTCTGATATTATAGATTGTATTTTTTCTTTCATTATTTATCCCTGTTAATTATTCAGGCATTTCCCAACCTTGTTTACTTCATGTCACCTAACCTGTTCCTTGCCCTGAAATACGAGGGTTCTCGTGTATTTTCTTAAATCACCTTAAGTCGTTAGCGTGTCGCGTGCAGTTGTTCAACTTGACGGTGCTTGTAATGTGTTTGTGAAACGACATGATCTCGAGGTTGCAGAGGGAGACTTTTACCAAAATGAGCAGGCACTTTAAGCCCAAGCGCTTCAGCTATTTTTGTTAAAGCCTCTGGCGTAGGATTGCCAGCACCTAAAAGAATTTCGCACAAGTCGCTTCTACCTAGTTTTGTTTTAAGTTCTAGTTGGGTTAAAGCCCATGAACGAAGAAGAACGTTTAGAGAGGAAGCAATTTCTTTAAGGTTATCTCCGTCTTCTTCAAAGGTTACGTTGAGGTATTCTTGCATATCTTCATGATCAGCAATGTATTCCGCAGGGTCGAACGGACTTGTTTTAAGTCCTTTTTTTTCATCTGTCATGATTTACCCTTTCCATTCTTTAGCAAGTTCTCTTGCTTTTTCAATATCTCGGCTTTGCGTTGACTTATCACCACCAACAAGCAATACAACAATTATACCTTTTCGTTCGGTATAATACAGCCTATAACCGGGACCATTTTTGAATCTCAATTCAGAAATACCACCACCGAGAGATTTATGGTCACCAAAATTCCCTTTTTCTACTCTCTCTAACCGTTTCGTGATATGAGAACGAGTATTCTTATCACGAAGTTCTTTAACCCAAGTTTTAAACGTTTCTGTTTGTTCTATCGTGTATTTCGTCATGATATTTATTTGATATAGTTTTCTTACTATTATAAGTCTAGTTTAATGAAAAAGCATGTTTCAAAAAATAACGGCTTTGGTTAGTTAGGCATTGAAAGGAAGAAAATACGCAGAAAGTCGATAATAGTTGACTTTAGAAAGAATTTCTTCTGTAAAAGATTTATTTTGTATTATGCAACCGTGTCTTTTTAAGATAGCGATTTGTTCGTCTATCCTTTTAGGGGATTTTGGTTCATTCATAGAAATAATAAATAACTCTATAAAAATTCTCCCCAGGACACACCTTGACGATGTGTGCGGGGAGCTTCGTCTCCCCATGGGGCACATCGTTGAGAGGTGTTAGGGAGTCTTGTTACATACAAATATACACAATTTCTTTAGGTGAAACAAGAGATATAAGTGATTTAAGGCATTTTTGTTAGTTGGGCATTTTCCAACCTTGTTTACTTTTATCGGAATAGCAATAATGTTTTCCTTTAACTTTTTCTATAAAAAATCCCTGTAATTTGCAGTTATAGAAATCTTTGATAAGCCCTGCTTTATCCAACGCCTGCGCCTCTTTTCCGCTTTCGGTTGTTGCCCACGAAATTGAACCAATTTTCTCCAATTTGTTCTTTTGTCTCATTAAAATACTTAAACCATATGTTGCTCTGTAGCTCCTCTTCGCAACATGTAGCTAAAAAATCAGTGTACCTAGTCTTTAACCCATGTGCGAGGTCAAACCCGTTGCCTAAAATAAAAACAATCATTCTTTCTTGTTTTTGTGAGTTCATCGTAACGCTCCGTTCGTTTTGTTAAGTAGTCTATTTATTTTAATTTAATTTATTTAATTCATTTATTCATTTTGTTAAGTGATCTGTTTTAGGTGTAATGGAGATTTCATGAAGCTGTTCTTCTTCTTGAGCAGATTTATGCTTGGTAAATTCTAAAAGCGTCTCTATATCTTGTTGTCCGTTTTCTTCGTGTTTTTGAATATTTTTTTGTGCTTTGAGTTGAGCCGCTTGCCAAATACGACTAACATGCGTTCGACTACACCCCACTAACGCAGCTGTTTTATTCGCACTCATGCCCGTAGAACGAAACGCTATCACTTGCTCTTGTAATTTCTTGTTGGCTTTACGTCCCTTAAATAAACCTTTCTCTCTCGCTAACGCAATCCCTTGACGCTGTCTCTCTCGACGACTTTCGTAGTCGTCTCTCGCCATTTGCAATGCCAAGCGCAAAAGCATGTCTTGAACAGCCTCAAGAACTATCTTCGTCACACCGTCCGTACTTTACGCTAAAGCAGATAAATCAACAACATCAGGAACAGATAACCGCGCACCTTTCTCCCGAATAGAAGCAATCAGTTTTTCTGCTTCTGGCAATGGTAAACGTGTTAAACGATCCATTTTTTCAGCTATAACAACATCGCCTTGTTGTAAATCAGCAATCATGCGCAAAAGTTCAGGACGATCAGAACAGGCACCAGAGGCTTTTTCTTTATAAACACCGGCAATGTAATAACCAGCAGAACGCGCCTCATCAATAAGACGCTCTTGCCTCGCTAAATCTTGCTCCTCACTACTCACACGTAAATAAATACGCGCACTCTTCATAATAGACGCCGACGATAAGAAAACTCTTTTTGATGTCTAAAAGCTAAAATAAAAATGAGTTCTTTTCCTGGCTCATAACGATAAAGAGCAATATAACCAGAATTTCCAAACGGAATAATAAGTTCTCTTAACTCTAATTTATATGAACTCAAAAAAACTCTCCCAATAAGGGGAGTTGTCTCTAACAACAAAAATCTCTGTTGAATAACTTGTTGAGACTGAAAAGTAGCCTCTGACGATTTAAGCTCTAAAACACGACGACAATATTTTATGTCTTGCAATGCACCAGAGGTAAAAATCACTTGTGGCATTCAGGCATAGAACCTTCTTTTTCTGTGCCCCATGTATTAAGCCATTGGCAAACTTCATCAAGAGTAAGGTGAAGACCGTCTTTTTGATAGGCTTCCCATGCGTCTAAAGCGTCTTGCAAAAAACTTTCATAGAACACTTTTTCTGCTTCTGTTTCATAGTGTCTTCCTAACGTGTTTTCTCGTTTTTCATCACTCTTAAAAACAGCTGTCATGGTTACCTCCTATGAGACATTCATTCTTGTTTATCATAACACATATATGTTCTATACGTTATTCATTTTAAGAATGTTCTTTATTTTGTTTTAGGGTGGCAATAATTTTCTTAATTTAATACTTGTTATTTCATTGTTTCATTAGGGTCTACCTTAATGTTACAGCAACAAAAATATTGAAACATTTAGAAAATAACAACCTAAAAGTGCATGTTTGCTAGTGGTCTTAATGAAATACAGGAGTTTCTAACACTTGCTATGAAAATAGAACAAGCAAAAACAGAAGCAAGATAGACGCGAAACTTACTGACGAGACACATACCCGCAAAACCTACCATAAGCAGAGGGCGAAGTCGTAAAGATTTACCTCATAAAAATTCTATGTATTTACGTGTTTTCTCGTCTTTTATCTCTCTCATTACATTCAAGATACATTTGTTAATCTCGTTGGTTTCTCGAACTACATTTATTATATTGTTGTTTTTTTCAAGACTTGAAACCATTGTGTTATGCTTGTCTTCTAGACGTTCTAGAATATCTTTCAATTCTCTCAATTCTCTGTACGAGTAAACAAGGTTATTATTTGTCATGTAGCAAATCTGGAAAATAAAAAAAGTAATAACACAAATAAACACAATAAGAAGAAAAAAAATAATAACAGACAGAAGAAGGTATAACCGTGATAAAGAGAATTAACCAGCATGGACATGAGGTTGCTCCGTGTGTTTGTGGTGCGTATATGAGATTGAGGCTTTAACGGTTTTTTCTGGTTGTAGACCAAACCTCTCGTTAAATTCAGCCGGCATTTTAAGACCTAATGCTTCGGCTATTTTTGTTAAAATCTCTGGGGTTGGGTTACCTGCCCCTAAAAGAATTTGGTTTAACTCACTGCGGTCTAATTCCGTTTTACGCTCAAGTTCTGTTAAAAGCCAAGATTGAGCTATGACGTCTAAAGAGGAACCAATTTCTTTAAGGTCGTCTCCGTCTTCCTCTAAAGTAACATTAAGATATTCCTGCATGGCTTCATGACCGCCAATGTATTCTGCAGGGTCGAACTGGCTTGTCTTAAGACCTTTTCCCTCATTTGTCATGATTTACATCTTCCATTCTTTGGCAAGTTGTCGGGCTTTAACGATATCTCTCTCTTGTGTGGATTTGTCACCGCCAACTAGAAGTAAAACAATCACATCGCTTTGATGTGTAAAGTAGATACGGTATGCTTGACCAAAAATGCGTAGTTCAAAGAGGTTTTCATAGCCTCGTATCGTTTTTCTATCCCCATAATGACCGTTTGCTAATCTGAGTAATCTCTCGGTAATTTTGAAGTGTGTTACTTTATCTTTAACTTTGAGTTTTGCAAACCATTTTCCAAAAGTTGGTGTTTCCAATATTTCAATAACGTTCTCATTATTGTTTTCTTCGTCAGAAACAAGAGATGTCTTCATAACTATTATGGTGTGTTCTGTAAGTGTATACGATCTTGTTCGTAACGATATGGTGAGTGAGATGTTATTTGCTCAAAATTATCAGGTATTTTTAGTTCAAACGCTGTCGCAATCTTTTTAAGTGTTTCTGGTGTAGGTTTTCCAGAATCTGATAGTGCAACGCGTAATTCGTTAAGATCAATGCCTGTTTTTTTGGAAAGGTCTATAAGAAAACGTGCTCGTGCAATATGACGAAATGCTGATCTGATGATATTAACGTCACCGCCTTCTATCACAGTGTCGAGATATACCTGCATATCACTTTCGTTGTCGAGATAATTTACAGGGTCAAAACGCCTTAATGTGTTCTTCGGCATAGCATTTCTCCTCTTAATATATTTCTTAATGTATCACTCTATCACGGTTATACCTTATTGATCTTGTCAAATAACGTATTGAAGTTACAGACGGTAAACTCAAGTGTTAATCTGGCAATGATTGGATAAATTCTCTTAAGATGAGGTTAATAGGTTTTCCATATTTAGCAGAATACATTTTTAGCTTGCAGTGTTCTTCTTTTGTGAGGTCAAAGCAAGTTCGTGTAAATTCTGGCTTTTGGATTACACCAGTGTCTACGATATCAGAGAGAGTTTGCGTTAGTTCGTTTTGTTTTTTCTTGCTCGGTCTACCTGTTCCTGATTTCATTGTTTCCATTGTTTTATTCCTTTATAGTTTAGTAAGTTTATAGATTTATAAGTTTATACTTTTATAGTTTCATAATATTATAATTTACTTCTTTCCTATAAAAGTAACTCTCTAACCTCGCTAGCAAACGCCTTAATTTCCTCCGCTGCTTCCCCTTTTGGTTCTTGGTCAAGGGCAGTCGTGCCATTGTCAGCAACAGTAGGATAAATAACACGCTGTGTAATACATGTTTTAAGAACGGGCAAACCATAATCGGAAATCGTGTTGAGAACCTTTGATCCTAGTTTTGTGCCTTTGATAGCACGAGAAACAACAAAAGCAGCTTTGAGTTTACCGTCCGTAACCTCAATACGTTGTTTAACAAGGTCGACAAGGTCTGATGTTGCCCAGATATCTACAGGAGAGGGTTGAATAGGAATAATAACGCAATCTGACGCTTTAAGAGCCGAGACAATAATGTCGTAAGAACGAGGAGCGCCGTCAATAATAATAAAGTCTTGTTTCGTAACGATTTTAAGGTCTCTTCCTATTGTTGGTCGGTCGATACCTATAATAGGCACAGGATAGTCATCACATACGGCAGCCCAATCACGTGCGCTTCCTTGTGGGTCGGAGTCAACAAGTGTCACGTTTGCGCCTTGAAGCTGAAGAGCCCACGCCAAGTGCATGGAGAGCGTTGTTTTACCTACACCACCCTTTTGGTTAAGAATAGAAATAATAGCCATAAAAAAGCCTTAAAATAATATTTCTATAAAAGCAGTAAATTATATTTATAATAAAATAATAATATAGAAAAGTACTTTTCTACGTCTAATAAATAGTTAGGTTATTAAAGGGGATTTATATACTTAACGTTACGCTATCCAACCGTCTACGTCTTCAAAATCTTCGTCCATAAATTCTTGTAAAGAAAGGTCTTTACGATCAGATTCTGCCACAAGTTTGTACTGCCTATCGAGCTCTTGATCGACTTCTTCCTTACTCATAGAACGAGTTATAGGTTTGCCACCTTTCATAAATGAAACAGAATTTTTGACATATTGAGAAAAAGATAGTGTTGCCATGACACTCCTCGAACTACTCCTTACTTAAACGCACAACATACGTATTTTTAGTTTAGAACACTACGAAAGAAAATAAGGCACGATACAACCATTTTCTGGAAACAACACCATAGATCCACCTAAAATATCCACGCGTAGCGTAGTGTCGCTTTGCTTGATTACACGAGCTGAAAAGAACCCGTCATCTTCAACGGGTTTTATCAGAGTTGTTTCTATGCTATGCGTATTTGGAGACGGCGCAAACGCTAAAAAGAATGTATTATAGCCAAAAATAACGTTTCTTTTATACTGGCACTCTGGTGGTAACACAGACTTAATAGCTGATCCAGATTCTGGTAAATTCGATACTGTTTGAAGAGTTCCGTCGCTTTTTGGCGGAATTAAAGCAGGATTGACGGGTATTTCTCTCGCACCGCTTGCCACGTCTTCTAAAACCGTGAAAGTTTTTAAGGAACCAGTTGACTGTCCATTTGACCAATCAATTTCATATACGCCTTCGATCGTAATAAAATCTCCTTGCTTTAATGTTCCAGCGAGTGGTGAACAAGAGATTACCGCTGCGCTGTTGCCGATTTGGGTATAGGTTTTATTTATTTCCACGAAATAAGGGGATATTGATCCTGTTGCCGTTGTCCCCTCTATATAGGTTCCTGTTGTACAGGTTGGGATATACTCATCTTTATACAATTCTGATATTCCGAAGAGTCCTTTTGTGTTTATGTCACCTATTGGCATGTCTGCGATTGTTTCAGGTGAGAGAGCTGCTTCTAAATGATACTTTCTTACGCGTTCACCTTGACGACACGAGAACTCTCCTACTGCTTTAACCCACTCTTGCAATCCCATGCGGTCTTTATTTGGGACGAAAACGTTTGAAATTCCCATTGTTAGATTCTTTGTAAAAGTTTCAGCAACCCTTTTAATGAGTTCATCCAGCTTATACTGAACCAGACTTTTGTTATTAGGAATATCCACATGTTCATGCATATTGACTATAAATGTAACGTTAGCTGTATTCTTTTTCTGTATCTCAAGGGTTTCAGAAATATCAGAACCGTCACCAACTGCAAAACAGCGTAGCCTTTTGTTTAACGAAATAGCTGTACCGTGTTTAATTTCTTTTCTGTTTTTTTCTAAAAATAGATTATCACTAGGCTTTACCGCTTTGATAAGACCGAAGTCTTTGTAATTCTTCTTCCATGTTTCAATGCATTTCTGTGCAACGTAACGTGTATCTGTTCCTGATTTCATTGTTTTTTCTTTACTTTTAGGTTTGTAGTTTTTACTGACTTTAATCGGTAAGTATCTTTTCTTTTAGACTCACCAAAACTTGTTGGCACTTTAAGACCAAGCTTCTCTGCAATTTTCCTAAACGCTTCAAGCGTTCTCTCTTGTAAAAGAGAGAACAAGTACTCTGATTCCTCTTTTTTATTATGATTGTAAATACAACTTGCACTAACGAGAACGCTAAAACAATCATAAAGAGTTTCTTTGTCTTTTTTGCGACTACTGATGACATCACTTAAAAAGTCTTGCATACTCTTTTTGCTTTTTAGGTAATCTTCCATTTTTAGATTAGCTGCAATATCAGACGCTTTTTTAATATCTCTGTCTTGATCATCTTTATTACCGCCATACAGCAAAATAATATCATCTCTTAATATAAAATAAACTCTGTATTCTTTTGGTTGTTGTATTCTTATTTCAAGAATTTTTCCTATATATTTGGAATTTTTCTTTGTTCGACAAATTCCAATTTTTTTATTAGGTGGAACACCTGTTTCTTGATATATGCGTATATACTCTAACGTTTGAGGTGTGTGTATATCTTCAAGAATTTCTAGTTGTGTATTTTCATCAAGTTTTGATAACAACTTCTTAAACGTTTCTGTTTGTATAATTTCATAAGGTGACATAGGTTCAATCGGTTTAGGTTAGGTTTTGTCTTCGATAGCTTTTTTACTATAGTAGGACTTTTTCAACAAAAAAAGCGCGCTTGAGTTAGACAAGCACGCTTTTTTTTGTTAAATTCTTTTGAGACTCTGATGAAGTATCACAAGAAAAAACACTGGCAATGTTATTCTTGCAGGTACTTCATCAAAAAGCAAGCAAAAAATTTGATGAGGTGTAATTATGCAAGAAACGACAGAAATCCGCACATTTCAACAAGCCAAAGCCGCACGGACAAAAGCACGTTCGTTTATTTTATCGAAAGCGGGTAATTCCCTTATTGCTGGCGATAGGGATTCCAAGAGCAGAACCCTTATTCTGCAATATCTTATCAATTTAACGGCACGCCATAACACGACCATTTACACGGGAACCAATCGTAACCTTGCTATTGATACGAATTTAAGCGAGAGTACCGTCAAGCGGATTTTGAGAGAGCTTGTCGATGAGGGGTTAATCATTCCCCCGCAGTATGGACAGCGCAGAGGCATAAGAAAAGACAAAACAGGGCAGAAAATAAAGAACGGGTATGACATAGCCCCTCTTTACGATTATCTTGCAGACCCCAAGAGAACACAGAACGCAGAGCAGAAAAAACAAGAGAGACGCGCCGTCCTAAACGTCTATAAGGAAGTTTTAGATATATTTCGCATAGCGTCGGCTTCTGGCTATACAGAAAATGAAATCGCCAAACGTAGAGAGGAACTCTCTCTCTCTTATAATTGGATACACCGCAAGAGTTCAGATAGCACCTTCCATAGGCTTAAAAGCCCTCAAAGAGGAAATAGAGAAAGATTTAAGACGCCTTACAGGAGAGATAGAACAAGAGGCAGATTTATAAAACCGATTTACAAACTTATTTTATAAAACTAGGCAAAGGAAAACCGTTGACGGTAAGCACACCATTTTCCCATGCGGTGTTCCACGTGTTTGCGGTGTTAGTATGATGGCTGACAAGGCGTGCAAGAACAAGGGCAGCCATAAGGTTCATTTGCCTTTCAGCACGCGTCAGGGCAATAAGGG
>JAZLEM010000080.1:0-2306 GCA_045615245.1 Acetobacter sp.
CGGAGTGATCCCGTCAGGCTGGAGAAGGCAGAAAGGGACACGTTTTATTTTGGTGCAGCTGCCTGAAGCTTGTGCTGAAAAAAGTGAGGCGTATCAAGCTGGCTATCGGACAATTGCCGATATTTGTAAGGAACGCCTCCGCAGAGCGGGGCGTAAAATTCAAGAAGAAAACCCCCATCAATCCCTCGACGTCGGCTTTCGCGTGTTCAAACTCGATAGCTCTAATATCAAACCTTGGGACCCAACCTTTGAAACCCTCGAAGAAGACCTTATCGCCAATGTCGATAATATCAAACATGACCGCTCCTCCGATGACCTCCTTTTTGAACTCCTCCTCAAATATGGCTTGGATTTAAGCCTCCCCATCGAAACCCATGTTCTCGCCGGTAAAAAAGTCTATGTTCTTGGAGGCGACGCGCTTATGGTGTGTCTCGACAAAGACGTATCTATGCAAACCATCGAAGGCATAGGACAACTCAAAGAAACGCTCTCACCAGACATCATCCGCGTTGTCTTTCGAGATCATTGCTTTGAAAACGACGTCATCAAAACAAACGCTCTCCTCACACTCAAACAACGTTACGCTATCACAGATATTAAAAGCCTATAAAAAAACTATAACGTAAAAAACTATGACCCACACCCCTCCTAACACCCCAAAAACTGCTCACACAAAAATGCATTTTCAATTTGACGCAAACCAACCCCATCAAATACGTGCATTAGAATCGGTTATTAGCGTTTTTGAAGGACAAGATCTCAATAAAACTACGTTTTCTATGCCTTCTTTGCCTGCCCTCTTTTCTTCTGGCATGTCAGATTTGGGCATTGGTAACCGCCTTCGCCTCAGTGAAGAGGAATTATTGGCAAATGTTCAAAAAATACAGAGCAAAAACGCGCTGAAGCCGTCACGCACGCTCCCAACGCGAGATTTTACCCTTGAAATGGAAACAGGAACAGGCAAAACATACGTGTATTTACGTTCTCTTTTTGAGATGCATAAACACTATGGGTTTACAAAATTTGTGATTGTGGTGCCCAGCCTTGCCATTAAAGAGGGCGTTCTCAAATTCCTTGATATGACCAAAACCCATTTTAAAGAATATTACGATAACACGCCTTATGAGTATTTTGTTTATGACTCAAACAAACTCACACAAATTCGGAATTTTGCTGTCAGCGACCATTTGCATATTATGGTTATCAATATTGATGCGTTTCGCAAAAGTTTTAAAGACCCTACCAAAGAATCCAGCGCGAATATTATTCACCGCTATAATGATTCCATGCAGGGCAAGCCGATTGAGTTTATACGCGCCACAAAACCGATCGTGATTATTGATGAACCCCAAAGCGTCGATACCACCGAAAATTCCGCACAAGCTATAGACTCTCTCAAACCGTTATGTACGTTTCGCTATTCGGCAACGCATACGAATAAACACACTATGCTCTATAAACTCGACTCGGTTGATGCCTATAACCAAGAGCTCGTGAAACAAATTGAAGTCGCCTCACTCAAAGTAGAGGATAGTCATAATAAGGCGTATATAAAACTACTCTCTGTGGATAATACCAAATCCCCTATTACGGCAAAAATTGAGATTGACGTACAACAAAAAGACAATGTCAAACGTAAAACCGTCACAGTCAAACAAGGAACGGATCTTTTTGAAGCCTCTAAAGGGCGGGCCCTTTATGAGGGGTATATTATACGCGATATTTTTTGCGGCAAAGGAAACGAATATATTGATTTTACCAGCCAAGAAGACGTTCTTCGTTTGGGAGAAACTATTGGCAGTATCAATAACGATGACTATAAACGCCTTCAAATACGCAAAACTATTGAAGAACACCTTGAGAAAGAACTGCGCCTAACCCCAAGAGGGATTAAAGTGTTAAGCCTGTTTTTTATTGATCGGGTTGCCAACTATCGCGATTACACTGCCCCTGACCAAAAAGGGAAATACGCCCATATTTTTGAAGAAGAATACACCAAAGCCATTAAAAAGCCCAAATATGCCTCTCTTTTTCAGGAAGTCGATACCACCACGTTAGCCCAAGAGGTACATAACGGCTATTTTTCGGAAGATAAAAAAACAGGGCGTGCCAAAGATACCACAGGGATCACGAAAGATGATGAAGATACCTATGCCCTGATTATGCGCGACAAAGAAAAATTACTGAGTTTTGACTCAAAATTGAAATTTATTTTTTCACATTCTGCCTTAAAAGAGGGGTGGGATAATCCGAATGTTTTCCAAATTTGCACCCTCAATGAAACGAGTTCAATTCTTAAAAAACGT
>JAZLEM010000081.1:0-21609 GCA_045615245.1 Acetobacter sp.
ACAGTGTCAGGTGGGCAGTTTGACTGGGGCGGCCGCCTCCGAAAGAGTAACGGAGGCGCCCAAAGGTACCCTCAGAATGGATGGAAATCATTCGAAGAGTGCAAAGGCAGAAGGGTGCCTGACTGCGAGAGTGACAATTCGAGCAGAGACGAAAGTCGGCCATAGTGATCCGGTGGTCCCACGTGGAAGGGCCATCGCTCAACGGATAAAAGGTACTCTAGGGATAACAGGCTGATCTCCCCCAAGAGTCCACATCGACGGGGAGGTTTGGCACCTCGATGTCGGCTCATCACATCCCGGGGCTGAAGCAGGTCCCAAGGGTTCGGCTGTTCGCCGATTAAAGTGGTACGTGAGCTGGGTTTAGAACGTCGTGAGACAGTTCGGTCCCTATCTGCCGCGGATGAAAGAGACTTGAAAGGAGTCGTCCCTAGTACGAGAGGACCGGGATGAACATACCTCTGGTGCACCAGTTGTCGCGCCAGCGGCACAGCTGGATAGCTAAGTATGGAAAGGATAACCGCTGAAAGCATCTAAGCGGGAAACCAACCTTAAAATTAGGTCTCATCAAGGGTCGTGGAAGACTACCACGTCAATAGGCCAGATGTGTAAAAGTGGTAACACTCTCAGCTAACTGGTCCTAATCACCCGTAATCTCCTCATACCTCAATACTCATACACAGAAATAATCCACATAACACAAACACCAACACCTAGTGTATGCGACGGCCTGGTGACTATGGCAGGGCGTGAACCACTCGATCCCATCCCGAACTCGAACGTGAAAAGCCCTAGCGCCTATGATACTGTAGCTATAAGCCACGGAAAAGTCGGTCGCCGCCAGGCCTTCTCATACACTACTCCTCACTCTCCCAAAAAAAAATCACTCCCAACTCACACTACAATATTAATCGCGGGGTGGAGCAGCCCGGTAGCTCGTCAGGCTCATAACCTGAAGGTCGCAGGTTCAAATCCCGCCCCCGCAACCATTATTACATAAAGCTTTATTACACAATAAAGTAAATCTTACCGTATTCCTTGTCCCTTCCTAATACCTCTTGATATATGTAAATGCTTTGTTATAATTACCGCTATTATATACAGTCTGCTGATTAAATAGCGTAATTTTTAGTTTTTCTTGACGTTTGGAGTATTGAAAATGAGTGTTATGACGGGCTATGAAATATCTCAAAAAAATGGCTTGAGTACATGGAAATTATTAGGGTTAGCTATAATTACCAACCAAGCATTTCTCTACTATTGGATGAAAAAAATGACAGAGTTAGTCGAGGTATTTTCTGGCAAACGGGTTTGGAAGGATAGTGCCTTTATTATCCTTCTATCGTTGCTATTGTGGGTTCCTTTTATATGTTTGGATGGGGCATTATCAGATTTAGGCTCGTCTGCGTCTTTTGGGATAATGGGATGGTTTTGCCTTGCTGGCGCTATTATGATACTTCAATGGTCTTTTAGTATGAGGAGGGAAATTACTCTTTACGCCATAACGAAGCTGGGGATGTCAGAATATAAGATGAATGCGTTTTATACTTTCATTTTCAATGTTTATTATATTAACTATTGTTTGAATGATTTGGGTGATGAGGATCTTCTGCAGCGTGCCCGAGAAGATCAACGTGTCCGACAAATGAAAAACTCAGAGCTTCGAAGCTAGAAGCTGAGCTTGCAACTTAATCGAGAGGGGCTACGCTTTTAGCATAAATTAAGAATGTGGTTTTTCTGTAGCTTCAAAACGGAAAGGCTGTCCTACAGGGTGTTTGGCTAATGTGCCTTCCCACATCACGCAGTGCCCGCGAATCATTGTGCCAATAGGTTTGCCTGTGAGATGTTCGCCAATAAAAGGAGACCAGCCGCATCGTGAGGCTAACCATTCGGGTTCTATTGTCCAACGTGCTTTTAGGTCTACGATTGTAAAATCGGCATCATAGCCAACGCTAATTCGTCCCTTTCGTACAAGCCCAAAAAGGCGTTGCGGTCCCGCAGACGTGAGGTCAACAAAACGACGTAAACTGAGCCGATGATGCGCAACGTGGTTGAGCATTATCGGCACAAGGGTTTGTACTCCCGGCATCCCCGAGGGTGATTGAGGGTAGGGTTTTTCTTTGGCATTTCGTCCATGGGGGGCGTGGTCAGAGCCAATCACATCAGGCAAGCCTTGTTCAACCCAGTGCCATAAGGCTTGGCGGTGGGCTGCTGAACGAATGGGTGGGTTCATTTGTGCCAAAGTGCCAAGGCGAGGGTAAGCCTCTTCAGCCGTCAGGGTGAGGTGTTGAGGGGTTATTTCACAGCTGGCAATATCGCGATGTTGGGCAATAAGAGCTAATTCTTCCGGCGTGGTGACATGTAAAACATGAACGCGACGCCCTGTTTTACGGGCAAGTGCCAAAAGGCGTTGTGTTGCTTGCAACGCGGTAAGGTCATCACGCCAAATGGGGTGAGAGGCCGGTTCATTTTCGATACGATAAGAAAGGCGTTCTTGAAGGCGGGCTTCATCTTCGGCATGAACAGCCACGCGCCGATATCCGGAACGGAGCACGCGTTCGATAAGGGAATCATCAGCCACCAATAAATCACCGGTAGAAGACCCCATAAAAATTTTAATACCAGCAACACCTTGATGTAATTCTAATAAGCCACATTGGTCTGCATTGTCAGCAGTCGCGCCTACATAAAAAGCATGATCGCACCACATATGTTGGCGGGCACGGTTGAGTTTGTCGGTTAGGGTTTCAAGGGTTGTGGTAGGGGGAGAGGTATTAGGCATTTCAAAAACACCCGTCACACCGCCTAAAACAGCGGCACGGCTACCCGATTCAAGGGTTTCGTTTTGTTCCATGCCAGGTTCACGAAAATGTACTTGTGTGTCAATAACACCAGGAAGTATTGTAAGCCCTGTACACTCTATTGTTTGCTCAGCAACGTGCGTTGTGTCGTTGTCTCCAATCGCGCTAATAAGACCATCACGCACGTAAAGGGTGGTTTGAACCGTTTTATCTGCCAAGACGACAGAGCCATTTTTGAGGGCGAGATCATGAAAAACAGGCATAAAAAATTCTTAAGAAAATCTTAAAGAGATAAAAAATGTTAGGGCGTTATGTGGCGTGTTGTTTATGTCACACGCGTTGTTCGCGTACAGGTGCGAAGCGTGACGAGCTCTTCTGCAGACGTGGGGTGAATACCAATAGTACGGTCAAAATCGGCTTTCGTAAGCTCAGCAGTTACAGCAATAGCCACACTTTGAAGGATTTCTGGCGCGTCATCGCCGAAAATATGGGCACCCACCACTTTTTGGCTTTCATGGTCAACAACGAGTTTGATAAGGGTTTTAGGTACCTTCTGCTCACTTAACGTATGATGTAAAGGCGTAAATTGAGTCATGTAAATATCAACATCTCCTTTTTGGGCGGCTTCAGCTTCAGTAAGACCGACAGAAGCAAGGGGAGGGCTAAAAAAAACAGCTTTTGGCGTTGTGTTATAAGACCATTGTCGCGGTGGTGATGAGCTAAAAAGTGTGTCGGCGAGCGTGTGCCCTTCTGCGATAGCCACAGGTGTAAGGTTAATACGGTCGGTCACATCGCCAATGGCATAAACACCCTTTTGAGTGGTTTGGTTATAATCATCAACCACAATACGCCCTGCGGTAGCCGTAGTAACATCCGTATTTTCAAGCCCTAATTTATCAATTTTAGGATGACGACCTGTTGCCAAAAAAACACACGCTGTTTTAAGCGTATGTCCGTTATCGAGTGTTACGACATAGGCTGATGAGTCGCGGGTAATGTAGCGAATATTGGTACCTGTATGTTGTGTAATCCCACGCAGAGTAATAGCATCGGCTAAAGATTGGCGTAGGTCTTCATCAAAACCATAAAGCGGTAAGTCTCGCCGATAGATAAGATCGACCTGTGATCCTAATCCAGCAAAAATGCCGGCAAACTCAACCCCAATATAGCCACCGCCGACAATGACAACACTTGCTGGTCTTTGAGAAAGATAAAAGGCTTCATCTGATGTAATGGCAAATTCGGCTCCCGGAAAATCAGGGCGTGTAGGTGTAGAACCCGTGGCAATAACAATACGCTCTGCTGTAATGGTATGGGGTGTAGCATGAGGAGCAAGTTCTGACGGGTCTATTTGTATCGTATTGGGGTCAAGAAAACGAGCGTGTCCTGTAAAAAGAGTAACCCCTGCTTTTTCTAATAAAGAGGTATAGATACCGTTTAGACGAGTAATTTCGTGATTTTTTGCTTCGATAAGACGTGCCCAATCATGCGTAATAGAGGGTGTCGACCAACCAAATCCATGGCTTTCTCTGAAAAGATCGGAAAATGTACTCGCCCTGACGAATAATTTTTTAGGGACACAGCCAAGGTTAACACATGTCCCACCCCAATGACGGCTTTCAGCAATGGCAACGCGTGCGCCGTGGCTTGCCGCAATGCGCGCACATCGTACACCACCAGAGCCTGCGCCGATGACGAATAAGTCAAAATCATAGTTTTTATGATGACTTTGCGGAGAAGACATTGTTTGTTCCTGTTGTTTACTTATTTTTTAGCGTTCAGCAAAAGCCTTTTCGACAACATAACTTCCCGGTGTTGTCATATTACCCTCAACAAAGCCACGTGCTTTGAGTAAATTTTCCGTATCAGCGAGCATTTCTGGGGAACCGCAAATCATAACGCGGTCATGCTCGGGGTCAAGAATCGGGATGTTAAGGTCTGTGAAAATTTTACCAGATTCAATCAGATGTGTAATACGTTCAGTGACAGCGAAGCTTTCACGCGTTACAGCGGGATAGTAAAGCAATTTAGAAGAAATATCTTCACCAAGAAACTCGTGTTGGGGAAGCTCGTGACGAATATGATTCGTATAGGCTAGTTCTCCCGAAAGACGTACCGTATGCGTTAAAATGACGCGCTCATAACGTTCGTAACATTCAGGGTCTTTAATAAGGCTCATAAAAGGCGCTAAACCTGTACCTGTAGAAAGGAAATATAAATTACGCCCAGCATGTAAATTATCAAGAAGTAAAGTACCTGTCGGCTTACGACCAATAAGGACAATATCTCCGGGTTTAACATGTCGTAGGCGCGAGGTCAGAGGTCCGTCAGGGACAGCAATAGAGAGAAATTCAAGTTCATCAGCATAATTTGGTGAGGCAATAGAATAGGCACGTAAAAGTGGTTTGCCATCAACTTCAATACCAATCATGGCAAATTGCCCGTTTTCAAAACGTAGACCCGGGTCACGCGTGGTGGTAAAACTAAAAAGCCGATCTGTCCAGTGATGAACCGTGAGTACCTGGGCAGGGTAAAGATGGCTATATTCTTTACTAGGTGGGGCAAGATGCCATAAATCTTCTTGTTTTTCATACGGGAGAAGACCACTGGGTACGTCAGATGCGAAACAACGAGGTGGCGGTGCACTTAGGGATCTATGAGGCAATGTAATACTCCTTTAAGGTTAAGTAGAATTTTGTTTGATGTCTGCTTAATATTTAAAGCAAATACTATAGAGGCTATCTCTACAGATCGAGAATAAACGTAATTTAAGTATATAGCACAAAACGTAAGAGAAAATGAGTTTACTACTTAAGAACTTCTCACCCTATTTTTGGGTTTGTATAAAAACGGGTTTTATATTGTTGAGTTTTGAATAATCTTTCTTTAATTTTCTTACTTTTTTGGTTTAATTTTATTTTAAGGTTATATCGTGAGAACATTCCCTAAATATCTCTTTCATTATTAAATATAAAATAATTATTACACAATGAGTGATTCTTCTTTTCGTAATTCTTTTTCTTGTGACAATCTTGCTACTTTTACTGAGGACTTACAAAATCGCGATACTGATGATTCTCTTGCGCGTGAGGCACTGGCTAAAGTCGTACAGCGTACGGGAATTTTACCAAAAACGCAAGAAGAGCCAGAGGTTCTTCGTAAAATAGCTTGTGCTTTAGCGCCTCAAACAAGTGATATTTCTGATGATGTTTATCGCCATATTCTTGCTCTTGTGCGGAGACGTCATTGGGTATCACGTTTGTTGAAAAACACGCGGTTACGTCAACAAACATGGATTACGCGTGAAGATGTTGAGGAAGCAGTTGATACGATTCAAGATCCATTGGAACGCTCTCATCTAACGGATGAAACGCTTCACGATGCTTTAATGTCTGTTGTTAAGGCACGCGTGAGGGGATATGGTAAGACGCCCCGTAAAGCGTTTAACAATATGCGCTCTGATCTTGTTGATGCTGGCATGGCGGAGGGAATAAATACACTTTCGTTAGCGTCGTTGAAACCACTTTTGGAAGTTGTTGCCGAAGCATTTAATCTCTCCTCGGATGATCCTTTTATCACAACGACTTTACAAGAAGAGCGTGAACGTCAGAAGCTGGAAACGGCTATTCAAGAGGCTGCTTTTCAACGACGTCAACAAGAAGAGGATCGGCTCTCTGCGTGGGAAAAAAGCCTTGTTCCGTTTAAGGAAGTACCGCGTATTTTACGATGCTCTTATCAGGAAGCCTTACGTTGGGTTGCGGAAAATCGCATACCTGTTGCGCGTAAACAGCGTGAAGCCGATGGATACGAAAAATGGGAATTTAATCCTGCCCAATTAACGCCATTACGTGTACATTTACATGAATGGCGGTGCAGTAGCAGGCGAAAAACAGGGGGTAAAACTCATCGAAAGATTGAACCGCGTGTTCGTGTAACACTTTCTTCCTCTATGAACGATTCTACGGAGGGATCCTCTCTCGGGGGGAAAAAAGTGACGAATGCTGTTATTGCACGTGTGGCGGCGTTAGATCGTTATGCTGCACATTTTCGTACGGCTCGTGCGCTTCAACGGCGTATAACGCTTGTAACAGGTCCTACAAATTCTGGAAAATCCTATGCGGCTCTTAACGCATTAGCTGAGGCAGAAAGTGGGTTAGCATTAGTACCTTTGCGACTTTTAGCCCACGAGTTTCGTGAGGCTTTGGCAGAGCGTGGGGTTGAAGCCTCGTTACTAACGGGAGAAGAGCGTATTACTGTGCCTACGAGCCGTCATTTAGTTGCCACTGTGGAAATGTGTCCTTATCGTACACCTGTTGATGTGGCGATTATTGATGAAGCACAAATGTTGTTTGATCCTGATCGAGGGGCAGCATGGACAGCTGCCCTTATGGGAGTACCGGCACGCCATCTGTATGTTTTAGGGGCGGCAGAGTGCATTCCTATGGTGCGGCGTATTGCGGCACTTTGTGACGACCCGCTTGATGAGATTTCTTTAGAGCGAAAAACGCCCTTACGGGCAGCTTCTCATAATATATCGCTTAAAAATTTGAGAGCGGGAGATGCTTTGGTAGCTTTTTCACGCAGAGAAGTTCTCGACCTTCGGGCAGATCTTGTGCGTCAGGGGCGTCGTGTTGCTGTGGTCTACGGTGCTTTAAGCCCAGAGGTAAGGCGTGCGGAGGCTCAACGCTTTAATAGTGGGCAAGCAGAAATTCTTATAGCAACAGATGCCATTGGGATGGGACTAAATTTATCTATTAAGCGCGTGGTGTTTGCCTCTTTGTCAAAATATGATGGACGCAGCTCTCGTGATCTTAATACGCAAGAGGTTAAGCAAATTGGCGGGCGTGCTGGGCGTTATGGTAAAAGTGATGCTGGCGTTGTGGCTGTTCTTGCTGGTGCAGGATCACCGGCTGTTGTGCGTCGCCATTTGGATAGACCTTCTGTGGTCGATGAGGATATACGCCCTTTTGTACAGCCAGATTTAGATATTGTACAAGCCGTGGCTTTAGAAATGGGTTCCCAAAGTCTGTATGGTGTACTGTCACGTATTCGTAGAGCCGTTTTGCGTAAGGATGATCCCAATTATCGTTTGGCAGATATGGAACAAGCTTTTGCTATTGCTTCGGCACTCGAGGGGGTAGAGGGTTTGGATCTTGCAACAAGATGGTCTTACACGATGTGTCCGATTGATGATCGTGATAATGGTATTTATCGTTTGGTAGGTTGGGCAGCAGAGCATGCGAATGGGAGAAATATACCACCACCCGGGGAAGGACGGCTCTGTTCTGTTGAGCGTGCAGGCTCGAAAGATCTTGAACAAGCTGAAAAACGATATAAAAGGCTTTTAGCATGGCGTTGGTTGGCTTTGCGTTTTCCTGAATTTTATCAAGACCACGCAGAGGCAGAGGAAACAACGCGCCTCTTAAATGAATGGATTGAGAAGGTTTTGTGTCATCAAAGCCGTTCCCGACATGCCAATAAACGTGTATTCACTTAATCGGTTTGTAACAATCCTCTCTTTCTATTGATTGCTTTTGTTTATTGTTTTTTTGTTTTGTCTTGAGCTAGAAAGAATAGCCACGTAACCGTTTGGTAATGTTTTAAGAGGTTTTCTCTCTTGGGTTTTTGCCCAAATATATTTGAATCATACTTAATTTATTATTTATTTATAATAAGTATAAGAAATATATTAAGAGTGTTGTGTTGTAGAAGAAAGAGAGCAATGTGTTGTTTCAACTGGTGGGCATGTGTTCTTGGCGGCTTCTTTTTGAGCCGCATCTAGTGCTTGTTTTGTCAGACGTTTTTCATTGTATTTGAAAAGGACAAGCAAGGTTAAAATAATAATGGCTGTAATGCCACCGAAAATAATAGCGAGATACCCCGAAAGTCGTTCAATTTTTGTGCCGAGAAAATAGGCACACGTGGTATAGCCTCCAGCCCAAAAAATACCGCCGAGAGCATTGTAAAATAAAAATGAATGCCACGGCATACGATTTGCTCCGGCTAACAGGGCTGCAAACATTCGGAGAATAGCGATAAATCGCCCAGAAAAAACAATAATACCGCCATATTTAGAGAACATATAATTGCCAAGTAGCAATCGTTGTTTTGTAAGACCAATTTTTGGACCATGTTTATGGAGAATCTGCATGCCAAAATGGCGTCCGATGAGATAACCAAAATTGTCTCCCATAATAGCACCGATAATGCCAGCAATAATAACACTTTGAATTGGTAATTTATGAGTTGTGGCACAAAAAAGTGCACTTGTTATAAGCAAACTTTCAGCAGGCAGAGGAAACCCCATGCTTTCAAGCATAACAACGATGCCAATAACCCAAAAACCGTAATGTGTAAAAAGATTTGTGAGGTAATCTAATGAGAAACAGTGATCGAGAAAATATGAAAAATATGACAGCGTAAAAAATCCCTGTACAAAAACAGAAAATTTAAACAACGATAACATAACTTTAAAGAGATCTACAATGAGAACACATCTATCAAAGAAACTTACAGAGGTGTTAACGAACTCATTATGAGACAGTAAAGGTAAACTTCAAGAGAGAAAACATAAAAATCATAAAAAAAGTTGTTAAAAGAAAAGAACAAATGTGTACCTCTGAGAGAGAGTATTATATTTATTGTTATTTAATTGTTATTGAACTTCATGTTTTTTAACTTCTGGTATTTTTATTATGACTAAAAATGATCTCTTTAAAAAAAAATATTTGGAAAAACATTTAGAGGAACGTCCATGTGGCACGTGGTCTTCACCAATAACGCTTTCTTTGGTGTCTGGGCAAACGCTTACTTTTTCTGATATTGCTTCGGACGGGTATTCTCTGTTTTGGCTTGAACGTCGTCCTCATGAAAAAGGGCGTACAGCCCTTATGCAGTGGTCAGAAACAGAAGGCATGTTCGAGGTTACACCACAATGGGCTGATGTTGGTACCCGTGTGCATGAATATGGCGGGGGATCTTATGCCGTTGATACACGTGGTGTTGTCTATTCTGAAAAGAGCACAGGGGCTATTTGGTATCTCCGTAAAGGATTCCCAGCTTCTTTAATAGCAGAAGGCGTGGGGATGCGCTATGCGGATTTACGACTTGATCCGTACAGTGAGATGGTTTTAGCCGTACGGGAAGAGCATTTTTCTTCAGCAAAATCCCAAAGAGAGCCTAAAGCCGCGTTGGTTGTTTTAGGTAGTGAGGCATGTGCGGGGCATGTGATAAGAGAAGGGGCTGATTTTTATATGGCACCGGCATTATCGCCTCGAGGGGATCAGCTTGTCTGGATAGAGTGGGATCATCCGTCTATGCCATGGGATGCAACTCGTCTGTGTTGCGCATATGTGCGAAGGAACCAGAATGGTCAAATTCTTGGACTTGAAGGATATCGTGTGTTGGCGGGAGGAGAGGGAAATGAATCCTTAAGTGAACCGCGTTGGACTGATAGGGGGCGTTTGCTCGTTATTTCTGATCGGGGTGGGCAATGGAGAGTGTGGGAAGTTCTTATCGAAAAACACAGTGTTACATTGCATCCTTATAGAGAAAATGCTGTGAAAGGAGAAATAGGACAACCGGCATGGGTTTTCGGGCAACGAAGTTATACGCCTTTACCGCAGGGAGAATGTTTGTTTTTATCGGTTGATGAGGGCAAAACTTCTTGCGTTTTATCAACAGAGGCTGGAGAAACAGTGCCATTTTTCGGACGACCTGATCAATGTCCTGTTCCTTTACTTGATGGACGTTTTGCTTGGGTGGAGAGTTGTTTTGAAGCCTTACCAAGCATTAAAATAGGGAATGCCGATACCACGCAAATCCTACGTTCTGCGGCACCAATAACTTTGTCTCAGGCGGATATCTCTTGCCCAGACTCTATTTGGTTTCCTGTCGAGGATGGGCTTTATGGACATGCTTTTTTTTATCCTCCTGCCAATGCACAAATTTGCGTGCCGAAAAATGAACGACCTCCGATGATTGTTTGGGTACATGGTGGCCCGACGGCGCGTGCACAAGATGCTTTATCTCTTAAAGTGCAATGGTGGACATCACGCGGGTTTGCTGTTTTAGAGGTTAATTATGGAGGGTCTACGGGGTTCGGTCGTGCTTGGCGTGAAAGGCTTAAAGGGAAATGGGGTGTGGTTGATGTGACCGATTGTATCGCAGCGTGTCAGTATCTTTGCCACACGGGGCGTGTTGATCCGAAAAGGATTGCTATTCGTGGCACGAGTGCAGGCGGCTTGACTGTGTTATTAGCACTCGCCGAATCAGATATGTTTGCTGCGGGTGTAAGTCTTTATGGGGTAACGGATTTATACGCTTTAGCAATGGAAACCCATAAATTTGAAGCTCATTACTTAGAGAATCTTATCGGTCCATTGTCTGAGCTTGAAGCTTTGTATCATGCACGTTCACCTCAAAATATGGCAGCACGTATTCGCACGCCGGTGCTACTTTTACAAGGTATGGAAGATAAAATTGTTCCTCCAGAGCAAGCACGCCAATTGGCTCGTGCTCTCCAAAAAGTGGGAACACCTTGTATTTTGCAGGAATTTCCTGACGAGGGGCATGGGTTTCGGCGTGAGGCAACAATTCGTGCTGCTTTTGAGGCGGAGCTTCGCTTCTATGGTACCGTATTTGGTTTTACGCCGTCTATTACGGAATAAGGATCTTGTAGTGTCTGTGGATATAACCTTATCGCATCTTTTGATAGCCTGTAACAGAGTTGTTGACATCCTCGATTCGTTTGTCTCTCTTCTACCGTAACGGCAAAAAATAAAAAAAAAGAAGATCCTCTAATTGCGTCTAAATTCAACGAGCACGAAATATCTCTGAGAATGTTTGGCTTCCATGATGCCAAACTTAAGATTTGACCATCTACGACAGTAGATTATGAGAGAACATGTCTTTAAGGAAAGGTATGTTTAGGAAGAAGCCTCATCCGTATACGTTTTATAATGAGGTTTGTAAAGAAGTCCTTCAATATATGTGCGGATATCTTGAGGACGCTCAACGGTTGCGAGGCCTTGATCAAAAATATATTCCGCGACTCGACAAGCCGATGTCACAGAGACTTCTTGGATGTCTGCTTGCATGGGAAATAGACGACCTTGCTCGCGTTGTGAAAGAGTGACTTGATCGGAGAGAGCATGAGCCGCCTGAATAACCATGGCATCCGTAATTATTTTCGGGCATGTTGCATAAGTCGCTAAACCAATAGATGGAAAGATATAGAAATTATTAGCTTGTCCTGGATGAAAAACGTATCCATTAAGCGGAACTTCCGGAAATTGAATTCCTGCTGCAAACAATGCCTTTCCTTTTGACCATTCGTAGGCTTGTTGTGCCGTACATTCGGCATGGTTCTGCGGAAGAGAAAGAGGAAGAATGATCGGACGCTCATGGAACGAGCACATGGTTTCAATAATTTCTTGCGTAAAAGCACCGCCAGCAGTTGAGACACCAATTAGCACGCTAGGACGCACTGTTTTAATAACACTCAAAAGATCTTTTGTCGCAGGTAAATCTTTCGCATAGCGGCGTTGATGAGAGGATAAATCTGTTCGCGTAGTTTCTAAAAGGCCGTTAACATCCATAAGCGTAATCCGTGCAACGGCTTCTTGCTCTGATAAGCCTTCTTGCTGGAGGGCAGAAACAAGCATATTCGCTATACCAATGCCGGATGAGCCTGCACCGAACAACAGAAAACGTTGCCGTTGTAAAGTTTCTTCTTTAATTTTTAAAGCGGTTATTAGTCCGGCAAGGGTGACGGCAGCAGTTCCTTGAATATCATCGTTATAACAAAGAATTTGTTGACGATATTTTTGAAGGTAATGGATGGCGTCTGTGCCTTTCCAATCCTCAAAGTGAATACAACACTGTGGAAAAACGCGTTGCACGGCCTGTACAAATTCATCAACGAATTCATCAAGTTCTTCTTCTCCAGGAGGTTCCCTGCGTAACCCCAGATAAAGTGGATCTGCTCGCAAAGCACAATTTGTTGTTCCAATATCAAGCTGTATAGGGAGTAAAACATCTGGTGGAATAGAGCCACAAGCTGTATAAAGATCAAGCTTTCCAATGGGAATACCCATACCATTGACGCCAATATCTCCCAAGCCTAGAATGCGTCCGCCTGTTGTCACACAAATAAAGCGGATATCACGTAAATGCCAGTTTCTGAGGACGCTTTCGATACGTCCTTTCATTGTTAGGCTAATATACATGCCACGAGGACGGCGGTAAATGTGGCTAAATTTTTGACATACCGTTGCAAGCGTCGGGGCATAGACAATAGGCACAAAACGCTCTGGATTAGACATGATGACACAAAAAAATAAAGTCTCGTTTTGATCGCGCAATCCACTTAGATAAATATAACGATCGAGATCATTACCCTTCACTTCTAGGTGGCGGAGAACACGATCAACTTGCCGTTCAAGTGTTTCAACATGTGTCGGTAAAAGCCCTTCTAATCCATAAAGGCGTCGTTCTTCTTCCGTAAACGCAGTGCCTTTATTATGGTATGGATCATGAAGAAGAGGTAAACCTTTGGGTAGTGTAGAGTAAGAGGCAGAACGAGACATGGCAGAGACTCTCTCATGAAAGATGAGAATGTTGACGAAACCCGTAAAACACAAAATTAAGACACAAAGTTAAGGGTAAGAAAAACCACAACTGAACACATCTAAATAAAGATTTAACAAAACATAATATATCTTGATTAAAGTATAAAAACGCTATGTTAAAAAATTATAAGGTAAAGAGAGTATTGAAGTAGGGGATCAATACTTTAAAGTTTTTCTATCTGACTAAACTCTAAGTCTACAGGTGTAGAACGCCCGAAAATAGAAACACTGACACGAACACGGTTTTTTTCTTCATCAACCTCTTCAATAACACCATTAAAAGATGAAAATGGTCCATCAGAAACACGAATTTGCTCACCAACTTCAAAAATAATCGCAGAACGTGGATGTTGGATTCCCTCTTTCATTTGATGAAGGATTTGAGAAACTTCTGCTTCAGAAATAGGAGCAGGTCGGTTTTTGGCCCCAAGAAAACCTGTTACTTTGGGAGCACTTCTTACAAGGTGCAAACTCTCGTTTGTTATTTCCATTTTAATGAGTACATAGCCAGGAAAAAATTTCCGTTCGACATTAACTTTCTGGTTTCTGCGTAACTCAATAACTTCTTCAGAAGGAACTAAAATTTCACTAATCTGATCTGTCAGTCCCCTCTTTTCCGCTTCCTCACGAATATGTTGAACGACTTTTTTCTCAAAACCTGAATAAACATGAACAACGTACCAACGCTGAGCCATAATCTCTTCCTAAAAACTATAGACCAAATAATTGACGTAGAGCTAAACCAACTAGCTGATCAACCACAAAAAAGAAAATGGACATGGCACCTGCCATGACCACAACGGCGCCAGTTGTTGCAAGTGTCCCACGACGTGTGGGCCATGTTACGCGTTTTACTTCAGCGTAGACATCACGTAAAAATTGAACAAACTGACTTGGACTAAATGACATAGTTAAGGATACCTAAACTTTCACCAAACCCTAAATATTTTAGTATTGTTGGGTATAACATTTAACAAACTATATATTACTATCCTAATGATATCACGCATTGAAACATTAAGAAATATTAAAGCTTGGCACAAAAGAGATATTTTTACGAAACTAACCACACCCACGAAAAATGAACGTATTTGATGAAGCTAGATACGGTTATTGAACTGAAATGACGGGTATCATAAATTCAAAACCTCCCACTTGCTTCCTAATCAAATGTGCAAAAATGAAATGGGGAAACCTGCTGGCAGGGGTGGAGGGTCTCGAACCCCCAGCCTCTGGTTTTGGAGACCAGCGCTCTAGCCAATTGAGCTACACCCCTTGAGAGAGACCTGATATAAGAATAATAAACGTTTTCCAAAACAATCTACTCTATGTGTAAAAAGTCTGTCAAGGCTGATAAGCGTAATCTCTACACTTAAAATTTTTAGATAAAAAGTTTTTTTTATCATTATTGTTTTTGTGCTGTGTGATGATTTTTCTAAATGATGAGTAATGAGGTCAGTTTTACTTTACTCTAATACCCAGTTGAACAGTTCGCATTAATAACGACTCTTGTCAAAAACCTCTAAAAATAGGCAGTATGACTGAAAAAACAAAAATAATAAAAACAGACAAAACAATAATAGAGCATCCTGTCTCTATCTTCACGAGGATACAATCAAGGGCACAATAGAATAAAAATTATATAGATTATCTCTTGACGTAGAGAGAGTTTAGCGGTAGTTATTTCACAAAGCAGAGCGAAGCGCGGGCATAGCATAGTGGTAATGCAGTAGCCTTCCAAGCTACTGAGGAGGGTTCGATTCCCTCTGTCCGCTCCATTTAACGACTTTCACCCGCTGGTTGTCTGTTGTTTTCCTGTGGGTGTTGAGTACGGTTTAGGAGATATTGTTGAAAATCTGCTTTGAGATAGTGTCGCTAAGATATCGCCAAAGATAAAGGTATCGCCAAAGGTAAAGATAATACGTGTTAATTGTCCTGCGTTATCCATGTGTATCAGTGTGACTGGTTTTTTAGTTTGAGTCGTCAAAATGATGAGTCGTGAAAATTATTGGAAATTATAAATTGTTTTATTTTTTGAGTCCTGTTAAAGTTTATTGTCAAACATTTTAAAAATTTTGTATTGCCACGATGAGTTTACAAGGGTTTTTGTGTGAGGTTATCGTGTCTGGTTTATTAAAAAAGATGGCCGGGGTATTGGTCTGAAGGGTGGATGTGTTGCAATCATCTTGTGGTACTTTTGGTGGTTTAGAGGGTCGTTATGCCACGGCACTTTATGATCTTTCTGTTGAACAAAATCAGTTAAGTCTTGTTCTTGAGGAGAGTCAGAGCCTTATTCGTTTGATAGATGAGAATCGGCTTTTACGTACGGTTTTGTATGACCAGCGGTTGGATATTTGTAGGGCTCGTGATGCTGTTATCGCTGTGTTGAAGAAATGTGGTTTTAGTAAGATTATTCAAAATTTTGTTGGGGTTGTTGCGAATAATCGTCGTTTGTCTTTTTTGCGGCCTATCTTGGTGACATTAGAAGCTCTCGCTGTTGATCGGCGCGGGGATGTGCTTGTAGAGGTTGGCAGTGCTATTCCCCTTCTTGAATATCAACGTGAACAGATTAAGGAATCTCTTAGTCGTATAGGCTGTAGTCGTTTTACTATTCGTGAATTTGTTGATCCTTCCTTGCTTGGTGGTTTGGTTATACGGGTGGGGACAAAATTATATGATGCGAGCTTAAAAGCTCATTTATTTCGTTTACGTTACGCTATGAAGGGAGTTGCGTGATGGGATCCCGTATGGAAATTCGCCCAGCAGAAATTTCGGATATTCTTAAGCAACAGATGGCATCATTCGATGTAGAATCTGGTGTTGTGGAAACAGGTACAGTCCTGTCGGTTGGGGATGGTGTTGCACGAGTTTTTGGTCTACAAAACGTTATGGCGGGAGAATTGGTTGATTTTCCGTCGGTAGGTCAAAAGGGAATGGCTCTAAATTTAGAGCATGATCATGTGGGCGTTGTTATTTTTGGGGATGATACCTATATTCGCGAAGGGGATACGGTTGTTCGTTCGGGTATGGTTGTGAGTGTACCTGTCGGTAAGGGATTGTTGGGGCGTGTAGTTGACGCTTTAGGAAACCCGATTGATGGCAAAGGTCCTCTCTCTCATGTTGAAATGCGTCGTGCTGAAGTAAAAGCACCTGGGATTATGCCGCGTCAGTCTGTACATGAACCGATGATGACGGGGATTAAGTCTATTGATGCTTTAGTGCCGATTGGTCGTGGACAGCGTGAATTGGTCATCGGAGACCGTCAAACAGGTAAGACAACGATTCTTACAGATACAATTCTTGCGCAGAAAGATATTAATGCGCTCGGCGATGATAAGAAAACTCTATACTGTATCTATGTTGCGATTGGTCAAAAACGTTCTACCGTTGCTCATCTTGTACGTCTTTTAGAAGAAAAGGGAGCGCTGGATTATTCTATTATTGTGGCGGCAACAGCATCCGACCCTGCGCCTTTGCAATATCTTGCGCCTTATGCGGCTTGTACAATGGGTGAGTTTTTCCGTGATAATGGTATGCATGCGCTTATTTGTTACGATGATCTTTCTAAACATGCCGTTGCTTATCGTCAAATGTCTTTGTTGTTGCGTCGTCCTCCAGGGCGTGAGGCTTATCCAGGCGATGTGTTTTATTTGCACTCTCGCTTGCTTGAACGCGCGGCAAAAATGTCGGATAGCCATGGTGCAGGCTCTCTAACGGCTTTACCTGTTATTGAAACGCAGGCAGGTGATGTTGCGGCTTATATTTCAACTAACGTTATTTCTATTACAGATGGGCAGATCTTTCTTGAAACAGAACTATTCTATAAAGGTATTCGTCCGGCGGTTAATGTAGGTGGATCTGTTTCACGTGTTGGGTCGGCAGCGCAAATTAAGGCGATGAAACAGGTTGCGGGTAAAGTTAAGTTAGAGTTGGCTCAATATCGTGAAATGGCTGCCTTTTCTCAGTTTGCTTCCGATCTTGATTTGGCAACGCAGAAAATGCTTGCCCGTGGTGCTCGTCTGGTGGAATTACTTAAGCAGCCTCAATCTTCTCCCTTAAGTGTAGAAGAACAGGTCGTTTTATTATTTGCGGGTACGCGTGGCTTTCTCGATGACATTCCAACAACTAATGTTGTTGGATGGGAGCGGGATTTGTTAGTTGATTTACAAAGTGCGGGTAAAGATATTTTGACCACTCTTGCGAAAGAGCAAGCTATTTCTAAAGAGTTAGAAGAAAAACTAACAGAATACCTTGTGGCATTTAACCATCGTTTTGTAGGTTAAAGGGGCAAAGTTCATGGCTTCCCTTAAAGAACTTCGTGCTCGGATTGGGAGTGTTAAATCAACACGAAAAATTACGAGTGCTATGAAAATGGTGGCGGCGGCAAAATTGCGTCGTGCGCAAGCTAGTGCAGAGGCAGCGCGTCCTTATGCACAGGCTATGCAGCAAATGCTGAGTGAGCTTGCTAGAGCGGTATCTGGAGAAGTTGCCCTTCCTCCTTTACTTGCAGGCACTGGGCAAGATCGTGTGCACTTACTTGTACCTTTGACAAGCGACAGAGGTCTTTGTGGTGGATTTAATGCGAATGTCCATAAATTAACGAATCGAATGATTTCTCGCCTACAGTCTGAAGGTAAAGTTGTGCGACTCTTCCCTGTCGGACGTCGGGCATTTGATTTTTTTATGCATAATCATGCTGACTTGATTGTGGATAAACTCATCGGTTTTAGTGGAAAAGAGATACCTTTTTCTATTGCAAGTGCTTTGGGTGAGAAAATCAATGCCTTATTTGAAGCACGTGAAATTGATGTGTGTACACTTGTGTTTAACAGGTTTCACAATGCGATGATGCAAAAGCCATTATGTCAACAGCTTGTGCCTGTGGTTATAGAAACCGGTAAGGGAAATATTCCCGCTGATCGTGTTGCAGCTTATGACTTTGAGCCTGATGAAACAACGCTTCTTTCTGCGTTGTTGCCACGCAATCTTCAGGTGCAAATTTATGCGGCATTGTTAGAGACAGCTGCTGGCGAAAACGGGGCAAGGATGACGGCTATGGATAATGCGACACGCAACGCTGGTCGTTCGATTGATCGTCTAACGCAGGTTTATAATCGTACACGTCAGGCGAATATTACAAAAGAATTGATAGAAATTATTTCAGGTGCACAAGCTGTTTAAGCCTGTTTGTTGACCTTGCCTGTTTGTTGACTTTGTAGGAGCTACTTAATGTTGGATACAACGACACCCCAAACACAAATAAACCAGACACAAATAACAGAATCTCATACAAAACAGTCTCAACCTCAAGGAGGCGCACAGACGCGTTCTGTTGGTTATATTACAGGGATAAAAGGCCCTGTTGTTGATGTTAAATTTGAGAGCAATCAGCCTAATATTCTCAACGCTTTACATGTTCAATTAGACGGGCGTGTTTTGGTTCTTGAGGTGGCACAGGAAATTGGCAATCACGAAGTTCGTTGTATTGCCATGGACTCAACAGACGGGCTCGTGCGTGGCATGGAAGTTCTGGATACTGGTGCACAAATTTCTGTTCCTGTTGGACCTGAAACGTTAGGGCGTATTTTGAATGTTATTGGTGAGCCTATTGATGAAAAAGGGGCTATTTGTACAACGCGGCGTACCCCCATTCATCGTGATGCGCCGTCTTTTGAAGAGCAAGCTTCTGCTTCAGAGATTCTTATGACAGGGATTAAAGTGGTTGATTTGTTATGTCCCTATCTTAAAGGCGGAAAAATTGGTTTATTTGGAGGGGCGGGTGTTGGTAAAACCGTTATTATTCAAGAGTTAATCAATAATATTGCCAAAGCACATGGGGGTGTTTCTGTTTTTGCGGGTGTAGGAGAGCGTACGCGTGAAGGAAATGATCTCTATCACGAAATGCAGGATGCTGGCGTTATTAAATTAGCCGAAGATGGCACAACAACGGGTTCTAAGGTTGCATTAGTTTTTGGTCAGATGAATGAGCCACCAGGTGCTCGTGCGCGTGTTGCTCTAACAGGCTTAACGATGGCAGAATATTTCCGTGATGAAGAAAACCAAGACGTTCTCTTTTTTGTGGATAATATTTTTCGGTTTACACAGGCGGGCTCTGAAGTATCTGCCCTTTTGGGGCGTATCCCCTCTGCCGTAGGCTATCAGCCTACTCTTGCAACAGAAATGGGGGCTTTGCAAGAACGGATTACATCGACTAAGAAAGGCTCTATTACATCAGTTCAAGCTGTTTATGTTCCTGCTGACGATCTTACGGATCCTGCACCAGCTGCAACATTTGCTCATCTTGATGCGACAACCGTTCTGAACCGTGCGATTGCGGAAATGGGTATTTATCCGGCTGTTGATCCTCTCGATTCGACTTCACGTGCCTTAGATCCTCAAATTGTAGGTGAGGAACATTATCAGGTGGCGTGCGAGGTGCAGCGTATTCTTCAAACTTATAAATCTCTTCAAGATATTATTGCGATTCTTGGTATGGATGAACTTTCTGAAGAGGATAAATTGATTGTGGCGCGTGCGCGTCGTATTCAAAGGTTTCTATCTCAACCGTTCCATGTGGCAGAAGTGTTTACAGGGGCACCAGGTAAGTTAGTTTCTGTGGCAGATACAGTGCGTTCTTTTAAGGCTATTTGTGCAGGGGAATATGATGACCTTCCCGAAGCAGCGTTTTATATGGTTGGAACGATTGAAGAGGCGATAGCTAAAGCTGAGAAGTTAAGAGAATCGACTTAATCATCTTATCTTTAGGAGGAGTTCTATGCCCGTTCAGATTGAAATTATCAGTCCTGAAAAGGTTTTGGTATCATGTCAGGTTGATATGGCCGTTCTTCCTGGTATCGACGGTGATCTTGCGGCGATGCCCGAGCATGCCCCTATAATGTCGTTACTGCGTGGCGGTGTTGTTACGCTCTATAAAGATAATGCTATTATAGATACTTATTTTGTTGGGGGTGGTTTTGCCGATATTACCCCAAACAGGTGTGTTGTTTTAGCAGATAGAGCTGTACCTGTTCAGAATATTGATATCGATAGGGCTACGGCAGAACTTGAGGCTTTATCTCAACTGTGGGAAAAAGCAGATAAATCTGACGTGGCACGTTTGAATGCCCTACAGAATGAGATTTTGTCTGTCCAAGCCGAGATTGATATAGGATCTTCTTCTTAAGGAGCTGTGAAGAAGCGGAAATGTTCTCTTATCATCTATCGGTAGGGTAGGGATAACAGATAAAATAACAAGCGTTCTGGTTTTATAAAAGAAAGAGGCATGTTGTTCATGTCTCTTTGTTTTTATAGTAAACTTGAGAACTTTGTGACTTTGTCAGAGTCTGTTTTGAACCACAGGTGTGGGTCTTTACTTCCGAACCACGGGTCATGACCCAGGGTTAGATTTTGTTGAGGAGTGCCAAACCCATAGTTTGAGGTGAATTTCGAACGCGGGGTCATGACCCCGCGTTTATGTGCTCTTCTATGGGAACGCTTTAGGTGCGCCCTTATTTAAGCATGAAGGATAATTTCCACGCGTCTATTTTGAGGTTCCCGCGTGTTGGGAGCTGTTGGTACGAGAGGATTGGTATCCCCATAGCCCCGAATAACAATCTCTGAAGCGGGAACGCCGTTACGTATGAGTTCAGCCTCAACACTTTTCGCGCGTTTGACAGAAAGGGCATAGTTGTATTTCTGCCCTGCAGGTCCCGGAGCAGCAGAACTATCCGTATAGCCATTCACGTTAATGCGGGTGGTATGGACATAGCTGGTTGCATGCGCCGCTTCTACCACAATTTGCCGGGCGCGTGAGGTGAGGGCATATTGGTTCCAATCAAAGAACACGAGGTAAGACCGTGCCGGTACAGGCGCAGGCGCTGCGGCAGCCGCTGTGGCGAAAGCTCTTGACACAGAGGGCGGGGCAATATGTACAGGCTTGTTCTGGAAAGCATAACGGAAGCCCAGAATAAATTGATGGTTAAAGCGTTGGTCAAAATTGGCGTGTCCGCCTTCGGTGCCGTAGTTGAAAGCCCCGTTATAGAATGAGCCCGGTTGCCCGATCATGCGGTATTGGGCGGTGATTTGTAAGCCCGAGATACCGGTATCAAACGCCACACCGGCAATGCCTTGCCATGAGAACCCGCCATGTGTGCCGGTAATGGCAGCCATCATGGTGTTGG
>JAZLEM010000082.1:0-5117 GCA_045615245.1 Acetobacter sp.
GGTTTTAATTGGAGCCGGAGCAAAAGTGCTTGGGAATATCGAAGTGGGAGAGGGTTCTAAAATTGGGGCAGGGTCTATTGTTCTTGAACCTGTACTTCCTTTTACAACGGTTGTTGGAAATCCCGCTCGTCAAGTGGGTTCGTGCCATATGGGTAGCTTTCCCGCTCTTAATATGGATTAAAACAGTTTTCTTTTGAAGATTAAACCACTCTGATGATGTTTTGAAACATCTTCAGATGGTTTGAGCTGTCGTTTGGGAGTGAGGTTTAAAAAGAGAAAATCGTGTCATGTCATATAACCAAAAAACAGAGACACAGAAACGATAGAAAAAAGTTTTTTTTTACTGATAAGATTTAAGAGAAATATTTTTTCTGAAGTAGAAAATCAAAAATATCAAAAAAAAACGGTCATAGAGTTTCCTCTATGACCGTTTTCAAACAATGGGTAGAGATAAATCTCATATGAGATGAAATGGAACTTAGAAGTCCATACCACCCATACCACCCATATCATGTCCACCCGCAGGAGGGGCTTTCTTTTCTGGGCGTTCTGCAACCATAGCTTCAGTTGTGATTAACAGACCTGCAATAGAAGCCGCATCTTGAAGAGCTGTGCGGACAACTTTAGCAGGGTCGATAATACCCGCATGAACAAGGTCTTTATAATCACCAACTTGAGCATCAAAACCAAAATTGTAGTCATGATGTTCAAGAACTTTGTTGGCAACAACGGCGCCATCTTCACCAGCATTTGTTGCAATCTGGCGTAGTGGTGCTTGAATAGCATGGCGCACAATCTTACCACCAACACGTTGATCTTCGTTATGGTAGTGTAGATTTTCTAAAGCTTTCGTCGCACGAATAAGCGCTGTACCACCACCAGGGACAATACCTTCTTCAACCGCAGCACGGGTTGCATGTAAGGCATCTTCTACACGGTCTTTACGCTCTTTAACTTCGACTTCTGTTGAACCACCAACGCGGATAACGGCAACACCGCCAGCCAATTTAGCCAAACGTTCTTGCAGTTTTTCACGATCATAGTCAGAGGTGGTTTCTTCAATCTGAGTACGGATTTGCTTAACGCGTCCTTTAATTTCTTCAGATTTACCAGCGCCATCAACAATAGTTGTGTTCTCTTTGTCAATGTGGACTTTCTTCGCTGTTCCAAGCATATCCAAAGAGACATTTTCCAACTTAATGCCAAGATCTTCGCTGATGACCTGACCACCCGTGAGAATGGCAATATCTTCCAACATGGCTTTACGACGATCGCCAAAACCCGGTGCTTTGACAGCAGCGATTTTAAGGCTGGCACGGATTTTGTTGACAACCAATGTCGCAAGAGCTTCGCCATCGACATCTTCAGCAATGATCAACAACGGACGCCCAGATTGCACGACAGACTCAAGCAACGGTAACATTGGTTGAAGAGAAGAAAGCTTCTTTTCATGAATGAGAATATAAGGATTCTCGAGGTCAGCAGTCATCTTTTCCGCATTGGTGATAAAGTACGGAGAGATATAGCCCCGATCAAACTGCATACCCTCAACAACATCGAGTTCGGTTTGGAAATGCTTAGCTTCTTCAACGGTAATCACACCTTCCGAACCAACTTTCTGCATGGCTTTAGAAATCATTTCACCAATTTCGTGTTCACCATTGGCAGAAATTGTACCGACTTGTGCAGTTTCTTCAGGTGTTGTAACCTTCTTAGAGTTTTTCTTAAGCTCTTCGATAACAGCGGTAACAGCTTTGTCAATACCACGTTTAAGGTCCATGGGATTCATGCCTGCAGCAACAGCTTTCATACCTTCGCGTACGATTGCCTGAGCAAGCACAGTAGCTGTTGTAGTACCATCACCCGCAACGTCATTGGTTTTAGAAGCTACTTCGCGTAGCATCTGTGCACCCATATTTTCGAACTTATCGGCAAGCTCGATTTCTTTGGCAACGGAAACACCGTCTTTTGTAATGCGCGGAGCGCCAAAGCTCTTTTCGAGAACAACGTTACGTCCTTTGGGTCCTAACGTTACTTTGACAGCATCGGCAAGAATATCCACACCGCGTAATATGCGATGGCGTGCATCAGCACCAAACTTTACGTCTTTAGCAGCCATTAAATTTCTCCTGAAAAAGTTATTCTGGATTTAGAAAGTGCCATTAGTGTTTTGAGCAACACACAACGCCTAAAATATCACTTTCTTTCATAATCAACAGTTCTTCACCGTCAATCTTAACTTCTGTGCCAGACCACTTACCAAAAAGGATACGGTCACCCTCTTTGACATCAAGCGCTACAACATGGCCCTGCTCATTACGGGCACCTGGGCCTACAGCGATGACTTCACCTTCCATTGGTTTTTCTTTGGCAGTATCGGGAATGATAATGCCACCAGCGGTTTTCTGTTCGCTTTCAAGGCGACGAACAACAACCCGATCATGTAAAGGACGAAATTTCGTCATTATAGATCGCTCCACATTCATCATGCTATGGGGCACTCCAAATGATTAGCAGTGCCACCTGTTGGAACCGCGCGCAACAGAATGCTGCAACGTGGTAGCACTTCCACCATAGAAGCACCAGAATAAGATTTAGGTTTGCTTACCCGTAATGTCAAGGAAGAGAACAATATTTTTCTCTAAGAAAAATAATATTTTTTGAGAGAGAAGGATTTTTCACGCTGTTTTCCGCCAAATTTACGTATTTTATATTTTTTATTATTTGAAAAATGAAGGAAAGAATAAGAAAAATATTATTTCTTCTTAATCTCTTTGAAACTCTCTCCGAGAATAAAGATATTATAGAATGCGTTAATATTTTTTGAGTATTGAGCTATAATTGTGAAAGTAGTTATGAAGAACCTTATTTAAAAATGATCAATCAAGCATGAGGAGCCTCAACTTGCTTATTTAATGTAATAGCCTAAAAACATTAAGGCATTTTTAAGGCATTTTGGGGGCATCAACCTTATCGATGGTATCTTTAGACTTAAGATTGTTTGTTACGACTTCTTGCAGTTTTTTATGGATATGTGTATTTCCTGCAATAAGTGCGATACTGTCAGGAAGACTGTTAAAGTGGTTACCGTTAGGGTCGGTAACAAGCCCACCAGCTTCACGTACTAAGAGAATGCCTGCCGCACAATCCCATGGTTTAATCCCAAATTCCCAATATCCTTCATAACGACCTGCAGCAACCCAAGCCAGATCAAGCGCAGCAGAGCCAAACCGTCGAATACCCGCTACACGTGGTATTAAATGGTTTATAATGCATGTGGAGGGTGTTTTTACAAGAAAATGGGGTTTAGAAGAGGAACTTTCTTCTAAAGAAATTTCTTTAGAAGAAGTTTTGCCAGAAGAGTTTTTATCAGAAGAAATTCTCTTAGCGAAACCTGTAGCAAAAAGAGATTCTTGCATATTTTTACGGGCAGAAACGCGAATACGGCGCTCATTAAGGTAAGCGCCACTTCCTTTTTCCGCCCAAAACATTTCTTGAGCGACAGGATTGTAGACAAGCCCTGCCATAAGATCACTGCGTCCATCAGGAAATTGGCGTTGAAGTCCTATAGAAATAGCCCAGTGTGGAATACCGTGAAGGAAGTTCGTTGTGCCATCCAAAGGGTCTACAACCCAACGCCATGTCCAATGGTCATTGCCAAAAGCCCCACTTTCTTCCATAAGAAAAGCGTAACTTGGTCTGGCGCGTTCAAGTTTTTCACGTAAAATACGTTCAGCATTGAGATCTGCTTGAGAAACAAAATCTCCCGGCCCTTTAAGGCTTACTTGAAGATGTTCAACTTCATTAAAGTCGTGCAACAGGTTTTTAGCTGCGGCTTGTGCGGCTGCATGCATAATGGTCATAATCGGGGAAAGGTGCATGGTCGTACGTATGTTAGTTGAAGAAGAAAACTGAACCTTCAAACAGAGAGATAAAACAGAGATATTAGTTCTTGGCACGCTCTACATAAGAACCATCTTCTGTGCGGACAACAATGCGTTCTCCCGCTTCAACAAAGGGAGGTACCATAGTTTTGACGCCGTTAGAAAGTTTGGCTGGTTTGTAAGAAGAGCTGGCAGTTTGTCCTTTAACAACAGGATCAGCCTCAACAACCTCTAATGTCACATGAGGCGGGAGGTCAATGCTGACAGGGTCTCCCTCGACAAGATGGAGGTTAAGGGTCATGTTATCTTGAATAAAAGGAGCCTGATCCCCTAAAAGGCTTACGGGTACAGTTATTTGTTCAAACGTTTCGGGATCCATTAAAACGAGTTGATCGGCATCGGTATAAGAATAAAGGTATTCCCGATCTTCGGTCATAAGGCGTTCAACGGTATCTGCCGTGCGCCAACGTTCATTTGTTTTATTCCCAGTTTTGAGGTCACGCATTTCAACCTGAATAAAGGCGCCTCCTTTACCTGGGGTAATAATTTGCTGTTTGAGCACTGTCCAACGTCGTCCATCGTGTTCAATAACTTGACCGGCACGGATTAGATTTGCCTGTTGTTTCATAGTGTTGTCCTTAAAATAAAAAATAAAAGTAATTTATTAGAGAGTTATTTGTTAAGTATAAAAACACTTCCTCCAAAAGATAAGGTTATGGCATAAAGCCTTAACACAAAGCGCTTTAGAGAGAGGGTGTTTTTGTTTTTATAGCAAAACTAGTATAGCAGAAAAGCACAATATTAACAATGAGAAACAGAATTTTATGACGTGAGTCTATCATCTGAAACAGACGATGTTTAAATATAGTTTATAACGTATATTATATCGTGCGTGTAGGTGATCGGTGTAAACATCAAGTAACGTGATTGATGAGAACTTGAAAAATATTTTGTATACTGGTTATCATTGAGGGAAGGGGTATGATGGGATAGAGAATGAGGAAACGGTTTGTTAAATTTTTAGTTTTGAGAACATTTGTTTAGGGCGTGGAGTGTGACCGGGTTGCAAGAGGGCTTTTCTAAAGCTCTGAAATATGTTAAACAAACTGTATTAAACAAGCTTTATAAATTTTTTAAAGATACCGTGCACAGAAATACACATTGTAATATTTTTGGTGTTAAAATAAAAAATATACAAATATAAAAATACGTATATAAGTATATACATAAGTA
>JAZLEM010000083.1:0-1319 GCA_045615245.1 Acetobacter sp.
GTTATCATGGTATTTGAGGCGAAGGGCATGGGCGTCGGCATGACCGCGTAGGTGGCGACGTTCGGCGTCACTTAAACGGGGAGAAGGGGCTTGTAAACGAATTTTAGTCTCAACACCAACAGAAGAAAGGGGCTTAAGTCCGCCTCCTCTTTGAGAAGATGCCCCCTGATATGTATGCCCCTGATATGTATAAATGTGGGGAGATGTATGAAAAGAAATCTCTACACGTTTCTGATTGCTCCTCTGATTACCCTCATGATGACCATGCGTTGAAAAACAACCCGCAAGCGCGCGAAGGGTTGCCGCTGTGGCTTGGCAAAAAAGTTCTACCCGTTTTTCGGCAATTTTTTCAGCAATTTTTTGCTCGTCCTCTGTTTGATTTTCGGGCAAAAAAGGCGGAGGTGTAGGAGCTTTTGTACGTTTTGCCATAGGACTCTCCTTAAGGAGATGGTCTAAAGTGTTGTTGTGGAAGCCTGTTCTGGAAAAGGGCTCGCATTAAAACAACGTTGATAGTATTCGGCAATAAGAGGGCGTTCGGACTCATCACATTTATTGAGAAAAGTAACGCGGAAAGCAAAAGCGACATCGTTAAAAATTTTATCGTTTTCTGCCCACGAAATCACCGAGCGGGGAGACATGACGGTTGAAATATCTCCCGCCATAAATCCATGACGCGTAAGGGTAGCTAAAGCCACCATATCGCGGATTTTTTCTTGGCTTTGAGTATCTTCTTGGGGAATACCTAAACGTGAGCAAACAATACTTATTTCTTGTTGGGCAGGCAGATAGTTGAGGGAGGTGACAATATTCCAACGATCCATTTGTCCTTGGTTAATTTGTTGTGTGCCATGATAAAGCCCTGTTGTATCGCCAAGCCCAACAGTGTTGGCGGTGGCAAAAAGCCGAAACCATGGGTGAGGGGTGATAATACGGTTTTGATCAAGTAGCGTTAATCGCCCTTCAACTTCAAGAATACGTTGAATCACGAACATGACATCAGGGCGACCGGCGTCATATTCATCAAACACCAAAGCACAGGGGCGCTGTAAACACCACGGTAATAACCCTTCTTGAAATTCTGTAATTTGTTGCCCGTCTTTTAACACAATGGCATCTTTCCCAATAAGGTCAATGCGCGAGATATGGCTATCAAGGTTAATCCGTACACAGGGCCAGTTGAGTCGTGCTGCAATTTGCTCGATATGAGAGGATTTACCCGTACCGTGCAAACCTTGCACCATGACGCGTCGGTTATGGATAAACCCGGCAAGAATGGCTAACGTGGTTTCGTCATCAAACAAATAAGTAGGGTCGATAGC
>JAZLEM010000084.1:0-2444 GCA_045615245.1 Acetobacter sp.
GGACTCATCGATTGAAAACAATCTCAAAAACTTAGCACGTGCTAAGGGGAAAGCTGTGCAAGATCTTGTGGTGTGTACACTAGAGCGGGAACGGCATCAAGAGCTTATCGCCCGTGTTCGTGCTGTGGGGGCGCGGGTGCAATTATTGACCGATGGGGATGTTGCAGGAGGCATGGCGGCGAGTCTTACAACAAGTGATGTTGATATTTATGTTGGCTCTGGGGGAGCGCCAGAAGGTGTTTTGACGGCTGCGGCAATACGGTGTCTTGGGGGGCAAATGCAGGGGCGCTTATTATTTGAAGATGAACAGCAACGTCAAAGGGCTATAGCGATGAACGCACATCAAGATCCGAGTCGTAAGTTAGGATTATATGATATGGCAGCGGGTAATGTGTTCTTTTCAGCAACAGGGGTAACATCTGGTAATTTGTTGCGCGGTGTGCGTTATTCTTCTCATACGCCTTCTCAGGCTATTACGCATTCGCTTGTTATGAGCTCTCAATCAGGGAGAGTTTGCTTTATTGAAACACATCATCCTATTTAGAATGAGTTGAGATAAATCTGTATAATATGTTGACAAGCTTCTACTTACTCGTATGTGCTCGCTTTAGATGAGAGAAAACTTTTCAGAACGACAAACAGGGGTCTCGACAGTGTTAGGCGTAACCTCCAGCCTGAGTAAGAAGCACTGGGTGTGGCGGGAGGCTGAAAACGAGTCACAAGTCGATCGTATTGCTGAAATCGTATCGCACCAATGCGGTGTCTCACGTATTATAGCTCGTATCATGGTGTTGAGGGGTATTACGCCTGAACAAGCACAAAATTATTTGAAACCTTTATTACAAAACCTTCTTCCTGATCCGTCATGTCTGTTCGATATGGATAAAGCGGCGGATCGTATAGCGCGGGCTGTCATGCAGGGGGAGGTTGTTGGTGTTTTTGGTGATTACGACGTTGACGGAACTTGTTCAAGCGTTATTCTTGCCGATGTGTTGGAAAGTTTAGGCTGTCGTGTTCTAACTTATATTCCTGATCGTATTGCCGAGGGGTATGGACCTAATCAGGCTGCCCTTGAAGGACTTGTAACGCAAGGGGCTTCTTTACTCATTTGTGTTGATTGTGGCACTGCCGCCGCCGATGTGCTGAACCCAATTGCCGAATCTGTTGCCAAATCTGTTGCTAAGTCTGTCGATATTATCGTGATTGATCACCATAAGTCGGAAGATGTGTTACCTTCGATTACGGCGGTTGTGAACCCGAATAGGTCTGAATGTAATTCCGGTTTGTATTCTCTTTGTGCTGCAGCACTCACTTTTTTCGTTATGGTTGCTACGCGCCGTGTTCTACGTGAGGCAGGTTGGTTTTCAACAACGCGTCCTGAACCTGATTTAAGGTACCAACTTGATTTGGTAGCTTTGGCAACGGTGTGCGATGTCATGCCTTTGCAAGGATTGAATCGTGCTTTGGTGACGCAAGGGCTCAAAATAATGGCTCAGCGGCATCGTCTGGGGCTGTCTGTTCTTATGGAAACAACGGGCATAACAAAGGAGCCAGATGCGTTTTCTTGCGGTTTTGTGCTAGGTCCTCGTATTAACGCGGGGGGGCGTATTGCTAAGGCGACTTTGGGGCTTGATTTATTGCTGTGTCAAGACGAACCTTTAGCACAGCAAATAGCTTTGAAACTCGATGAAGTGAATCGTCGTCGTCAAAGGGTAGAATCTACCATTTTAGACCATGCTATGGCTGACGCTGCAGAGCAAAAACAGGCTGGGCGAGGAGTTCTTGTTATCAGTGGCAAAGATTGGCCTATAGGCGTTGTGGGTATTGTTGCAGGGCGGATTAAAGAGCATTTTAATCGTCCTACGCTTGTGGGTTCCGAACAAGAGGATGGTTTGATTAAAGGATCTGGGCGTTCTGTTGTCGGGATTGATTTAGGGCATGCCATTATTGCCGCGCGGCAAGCTGGTTTACTCAAAACAGGGGGCGGTCATGCAATGGCTGCCGGATTTTCGTTTGAAAAACATCGGTTGGCTGAATTACAAGATTTTCTAGATTCTTATTGTCCGCAAGCAGTCAATCTTCCTGATACTGTCGATCTTACGGTAGATATTGTGCTGTGTGTTTCTGGGGCAACAGTGGCTTTTGCTCAACAAATGGCGGTTATGGCACCTTTTGGTGCTGGTAACCCCGAGCCTGTGATTGCTCTTTCATATGTCACAGTTGTTTGTCATGAAAGAATAGGACGAGAAGGGCAGACTTTACGCGTTTTCCTCCAAAGTGAAAACGGGGCTCGGTTAAAAGCGCTTCTTTTCCGTGCCGATGAGACACCTTTAGCCGAAGCCCTAGAAGAAACAACGCGCCCGCTTCTTCATGTTGCGGGGTATCTTCGTGCTGAAAATTGGAATGACCGTACAGACGCAACTTTTTTCATTCAAGATGTTACC
>JAZLEM010000085.1:0-3017 GCA_045615245.1 Acetobacter sp.
GGCGCGTGTTCCTTCTGGAAAAATCAACACTTGTCCCCCTGCTTGTAAATGGGCACTTGCTGGAGCGAGCACACGTAACAGCGTATCATGCCGAATATAGCCGGCTGTTTGTAACGTACTGCCAAAAATAGGACGTTCCCAAATGGACGACTTTGTCACACACACCATCTGCGGTAACATCGCCGCTAAAATTAAACTATCCAACCGCGAGGGATGATTCGCCACAAGAATCACCGATTTTTCCGCCCGCAAAGCGTGTAAATCCTGTGCTTCGCAGTCTAAAATCCCCACTTTGTGCAAATACCACACGCTCAAACGGGCGAGGCTATGCAACCAACGCCGCCCTATACGCTGACGTCGCCGCCCCGTTGGTAGACACTGCCGTAGCACCCACGAGCCTATATCTAAACAAAGAAAAATCCCCCCGATGACGATGAGGGAACCATAAAAACGAACAGCGGTACAAAGAAAAGACTCTTTAACGTTTATGCCCTCATCCCTGTTCATGTGGTTTTGCCTCTTTGCTTTTATCTCTTTAATGCGCTTCTGCCCAGTTTTGACCGATCCCCGTTTCAACAACCAATGGCACAGTGAGCTCGGCTACCGATTCCATAACACGCTGTACTCGTTGCGCCACTTCTTCTGCCTCGTCTTCAGTGGCTTCAAAAAGGAGTTCATCATGCACTTGTAAGAGCATACGTGCCGATGTTAATCCCGCAGCCTGAAGTTCCGCCGGTAAACGCACCATAGCCCGTTTAATAATATCTGCCGCGCCCCCCTGTAAGGGCGCGTTAATGGCTTGCCGCTCGGCATAATGACGGCGGGTGGCTTGTTGCTCTGTAATCCCCGGTACATAACACCGACGCCCGTAGAGAGTAAGAACATAGCCTTTTTGTCGTGCTTCTTCTTTAACATGTTCCATATAATCGCGTATTCCCGGGTAACGCGCAAAATAAGCCTCAATATAGATTTTAGCCTCACGCGGAGAAATGCCGAGTTGTTTAGCAAGCCCAAAAGCCGAAATACCGTAAATAATCCCAAAGTTAATGGCTTTTGCCCGTCGGCGCATTAGCGGATCCATATTTTCTAAAGGAAGACCAAACACCTCGGACGCCGTACGGGCATGAATATCTTGCCCACAGGCAAACGCCTCACGCAAAGCGGGCACATTTGCCGCATGGGCTAATAAACGTAACTCAATTTGAGAATAATCTGCCGAAATCAGCCTATACCCTAATGGTGCCACAAAAGCGCGCCGAATACGCGTGCCCTCTTCAGTACGAATAGGAATATTTTGAAGGTTAGGGTCAGAAGAAGAAAGACGCCCCGTTGTTGTTGTCGCCATTTGAAAAGAGGTATGCACCCGGCTTTGCACACTCGCTTGGCGTAATAACGCGTCGGTATAAGTACTTTTGAGTTTGGCTAATTGTCGCCACTCTAGCACAAGAGCCGGCAAAACATGCCCCTGATCGGCTAACCCTTGTAAAACAGTCGAATCCGTGCTCCACGCGCCTTTTCTACTCCTCCGTTCTCCCAACAGCCCCATGTCCTCAAATAAAATTTCTCCCAGCTGTTTGGGAGAGGCAATAGAAAAAACACGCCCAGCTTCCCGATAAATATTTTGTTCTAACCCATGCATACGTTTTTCAAAATCTTTGGAAAGCCTCCCCAACTCTACCAAATCAACGGCAATCCCTGCTTGTTCCATTTCAGCAAGAATAGGTATAAGAGGGCGCTCAATATATTCATACAGGGCTAACGCTTGGCGCACACGCAACATGGGGCGTAAAACATGCCATAAACGCAGAGTAACATCGGCATCTTCTGCTGCGTAAAAAGTCGCTTTTTCTATGGCGACTTGTGCAAAGGGAATACGCGCCCGCCCGGTGCCTGTTACCTCGTCATATGAGCAAGGAGTATGAGATAAATAATGTTTTGAGAGCTCATCCATACCCTGCCCATGTAACCCCGCTGATTGGCTGTAAGAAATAAGCATGGTATCGTCGATAGGGGTTATGTCTTCAAAAGGTGTGTGCGCCCGTAATCCCGCCCTTTGAAGAACCAGTATATCAAATTTCGCATGATGAAAAATTTTCAAAACAGCGGGATTTTCAAACAGCGGTTTGATGATTTTCAAGGCGGTTGCGATTTCAAGCTGCAACCCCGTTGGATTGTCTAAAGTATTTTCATGCCCTAACGGCACATAACAGGCTTTTCCCGGCTCATAGGCAAGTGAAAAACCGACAAGATCCGCTTTTAAGGGGTCTAACCCGCTTGTTTCGGTATCCACCGCACAAATCCCTTTTTCACACGCTTTCTCAACCCATGTTTGTAATGCCTCGGCTGTGCGAACCGTTTCATATGAACCGTAGGGTACATCCGTTATTTTAGAAAACGCGGAAGAAAGCGCGCTCTCACCCTCTAATATATTGTTAGAAGGTGTTGAAGAAGAAGAATCAAGGTGGGCTTGTGGTGTTTTTTCTTCCCCTTGTGGGTGATTTTGAGGGCGCGTTATCCGCGCGATAACAGAACGAAACCCCATTCGCTCGAGCCAATGGAGAAGGGAGTCTTTCTGGGGTGTGGGTCGGGTAAGTTCTTCTATGGGAACAGGTAACGGAACATCACGTGCCAATGTCACAAGGCGTAGAGAAAGACGTGCCGACTCGGCGTGTTCTTGGAGTAAAGTGCGACGTTTAGAAGGTTTCATCGAATCCACCGACGCCAGCACTTGCTCTACTGTGCCATATTCGGTAATCAGTGCCGCGGCTGTTTTTGGTCCTATGCCGGGCACACCAGGCACGTTATCGGTTGAGTCCCCCATAAGAGCTTGCACTTCAGCCACTTTTTCAGGCGGAACACCAAATTTTGATTCAACCTCGGCGATGTCTATTGTTTTTTGCTTAATGGGGTCATACATTTTTATTTTTTCCCCCACTAATTGCATTAAATCTTTATCAGATGAAATAAGCGTACACGTGCCACCGATCGCTTGAATAGCGGTCGCATACGAAGCGATA
>JAZLEM010000086.1:0-2135 GCA_045615245.1 Acetobacter sp.
TATCAAAATAAAAAGCAGAAAGATCTGTTGTACAAAAACTATGCACTGCTGGATAAACCCCTACCCACTCATGCGTTTCGACAGCACGAAGTCGGAGGCCAAGCGGTCTTAGGAAGACAAGCAAGTTGTTCAACTCCTTGGCTCACAGAACGACATGGCTACGATCCGACTTTATCAAAATAAAAAGCAGAAAGATCTGTTGTACAAAAACTATGCACTGCTGGATAAACCCCTACCCACTCATGCGTTTCGACAGCACGTGCTATTAATGCCCCCAGTTCCGTTAGACGATATAACACCCAACGTTCTAGTTCTGGTAATTCTGAATAAGGTACGATCTCAGACTCAGTAAAACCATCCAAACCGCCAAGCAACCAACGCAATGTGTTGCGTAACCGACGATAGATCTGCCCCTGTTGTTCAAGAATAGCACGCCCAATACGTTGGTCTCCGTTCGTATCAGAATCCATAACCCAGAGCCGCAAAATATCAGCACCCATAGTATCATTGATATTTTGTGGATCAACAACATTACCAAGGGATTTAGACATTTTCCGCCCATGCTCATCTAAAACAAAACCATTCGTAAGCAAAGCACGAAAAGGCGCAACACCACGGGTTCCGACACTTTCAAGTAAAGAGGATTGGAACCAACCACGATGCTGATCAGACCCTTCAAGACAAAGATCAGCTGGAAAATTTAAGCCAGTTTTCTCTGATTGATTAGGTTGCGCAGATTTCCCCTGTTGATCAAGGACAAAAGCATGGGTAGAACCACTTTCGAACCAAACATCAACGATATCAAAAACCTGTTCATAGGCTTGTGCCTCATACGCAGAACCAAGAAACCGCTCTGGAGGAGATGTATACCAAGCATCAGCCCCCTCTTGACGAAAAACATCCACAATACGCTGCATAACAACAGCGTCACGTAAAACATTTCCCGTACGTTTTTCAACAAAAACAGCAATAGGCACACCCCATGCACGCTGACGACTAATACACCAATCAGGGCGTGTTCGTATCATAGATGTCAGACGATTCCGTGTTTGACGCGGTATAAAAGCAACACTCTCTAACGCTGTTAAAGCCTGTTCTCGTAAAGAATCTTGCCCATCCATACGAATAAACCACTGTGGGGTTGCCCGATAAATGACCGGCGCCCGTGAACGCCACGAATGCGGATAAGAGTGAGTCATCTCCCCTCGACTTATAAGCCCAGCAGGCGCACACCCAGCCTTATTCGCTTCATTCATCGCTTCAGATAAAACTTCACAAATAACATCCGTTGCCTTAAAAACATGTAATCCTGAAAAACAAGGCACCCATGGGGCATAAGTCCCATCAGATTGGACAACTTCAGGTTCAGGCACCTCAATACCGTGTGCCCGACATAGTCTGAAATCGTCTTCGCCATGAGCAGGTGCTTGGTGTACGAGCCCCGTCCCTGTTTCTGTTGTCACAAAATCTCCGGCTAAAAGAGGTACATCAAATTCGTATCCCTTGCTTCGCAATGGGTGCGCACAAACAACACCACTTAAGGCAACACCAGGTAAAATGTGAAGAATATGAAAAGCCTCAATATGTGCCTCACGACAAAACGATTCAACGAGAGCCTCGGCGACAACAACTTTGGCTCCTTTTTTTATCAAAGAGTCAGAAGAAGTTTTTTCAACATTTACGACAGCGTAAGGAATATCTGGTCCATACGCGAGCGCACGATTAGCAGGAATAGTCCAAGGTGTTGTTGTCCAAATAACAATCGAAGCATTAGAGAGTATATGTGTCGGCGTATTTTCTTTAATAATGGGAAAAGCAACAAAAATCGTCGTCGACTTATGATCGTGATATTCAACTTCCGCTTCCGCAAGAGCGGTTTTTTCAACAGGACTCCACATCACAGGGCGTAAGCCGCGATAAAGTTTTCCGTTTAGCAGAAAACGCCCTATTTCCTCAACAATTGCTGCTTCCGATGAGAAGTCCATAGTTGAATAACGGTTCTGCCACTCTGCCTGTATACCAAGCCTACGAAATTCTTCCATTTGCACTTGCAACCAATGAGCAGCATAGGCACGACATTCTGCGCGAAATTCTAATATAGAAACACTTTCTTTATTACGTTTTGCTTTACGATA
>JAZLEM010000087.1:0-2361 GCA_045615245.1 Acetobacter sp.
GTTTTGCTGTCGTTTGATGAGAAGAGCCCGTCTGTTATTAAAGAAATGACAAAACGCCTCTGCCCTAACGGCATAGAGTGGAAGACGTTGGGGGAGGTTGCAAATTGTAAAACGGGAACGAAACCCCAAGAAATATCGAAAGAGTATACGGAAGGGCTTTATACTTGTATTAACGCAGGAACGACCCCTTTTGGTTACACACCACAATTCAATCGTGATGGTGACATTATAACAACCCCTTCACGAGGTAGTAGTATCGGGTTTGTTGGTTATCAAGAAAAACCGTTTTGGCTTGGTCCTCTGTGCTATGGCATTACAACAAAAGCCCCCGACTTGTTGATGACGAAATATATTTATTACTGCTTATGTAATCAAACAGACGATATATTAAAGCGAAAGCAAGGAGGTGCTATTCCTGCATTAAATATATCTCATTTAGAAAGTATTATAATCCCCCTTCCTCCTTTAGAGGTACAGCGTAAGATAGTAGAGATATTAGATCAATTTCATACGCTTACCACGAGCCTTACTGAAGGTATACCAGCCGAAATAGAAGCCCGTAGAAAACAATACACCTACTACAGAAACAAACTCCTCACTTTCAAGGAACAGGCGCCCAACCTGACAAAATAGCCATGTACAGAGGAACAGCAAAATGTCCTTCGGCTGTGTTTTCGCCCTCTGCTCTGCTTTCGCATTCAGGTATGTTTTCGAGTGTTGCAGCGGCATGGGCAAACAGCTCCCGCGGGGGAGGCATACGGGCACGAACAGATCAAGAGTCTGTAACAGATATTTTACCCAGCTTTAACCCAATTTTAACCCAAATTTAACTAAGATTAACACGTTATCTATTTCTCTATTTCCTATAAAGTAAGAAAATGTGTTATAAGTTTCTTAAGAGTGCCTATAAATAAGGCTGTTTGTTCTTACTGATATTGCGAGAGTATCGCATTATATCTTTGTTGTTTGGTTTGTATAATGCAATGAGGGAAAACATGCAAAAAACCGCTACGATTAAAATTGATGACAAAACCGCAGAACTTCCCGTCCTTTCAGGAACATTGGGGCGAGATGTTATTGATATCCGAAAATTACCGGCACAGTTAAATGTCTTTTCTTTTGACCCAGGTTACGGAGAAACAGCTTCTTGTGAAAGTAAGATTACTTTTATTGATGGAGAAAAAGGTGTTTTATTACACCGCGGTTACCCGATTGGTCAACTTGCTGAACATGCCTCATTTGAAGAAGTTGTTTATCTCCTTCTCTATGGAGAACTGCCTACAGAGAAAGAATATAAGTCTTTCAAGCATACGCTTATAACACATACTCTTCTTCACGAACAAATTCGTAACTTTTTCAATGGTTTCCGTCGCGATGCCCATCCTATGGCTATTTTATGCGGCACCGTCGGCGCTCTATCAGCCTTTTATCCCGACGCTAGCGATATTAGTGTGCCTGCCAATCGTGAATTAGCCGCTATTCGCCTTATCGCCAAAATTCCTACAATTACGGCTTGGGCTTATAAATATACCCAGGGTGAAGCCTTTATTTATCCGCGTAATGACCTTAACTACGCAGAAAACTTTTTATCCATGATGTTTGGTTTAAGGTCTGAAGACTATCGGATTAATCCTATTCTCTCTCGTGCGATTAACCGCATTCTTATTCTCCATGCTGACCATGAACAAAACGCCTCGACCTCTACGGTGCGTCTCGCAGGGTCTACAGGTGCTAACCCATTTGCTTGTATTGCCGCTGGTATTGCTGCTTTGTGGGGTCCTGCCCATGGTGGTGCGAATGAAGCTGTTTTAAAGATGCTGACACATATCGGCAAAAAAGAAAACATTAAGAATTTTCTTGCACAAGTTAAGGATAAAAACAGCGGCGTTAAACTTATGGGGTTTGGGCATCGCGTTTATAAAAACTTCGACCCGCGTGCAAAGATTATGCAAAAAACATGTCATGAAGTTCTGGCAGAACTTGGTATTAAGGACGATCCGCTCCTCGATCTTGCTATGGAACTCGAAAATGTTGCCCTCAGCGATGATTACTTTGTCCAACGCAAATTATACCCGAATGTTGATTTCTATTCTGGTATTATCCTAAAAGCCATGGGTATTCCTACAAGTATGTTTACACCTCTTTTTGCTCTTTCCCGTACAACAGGTTGGATCAGTCAGTGGAAAGAAATGATTGAAGAGCCCGGCCAACGTATTTCTCGCCCGCGCCAGCTTTACACAGGCCACGCAGAACGTCAGTTTGTGCCGATTGAAAAACGATAAACCTCTATGAGGAAAATACTCTCTAATAAAGAGCACTTCGTCATTATCGAAGTGCTCTTATGAGTTGTTTGCGCTATTT
>JAZLEM010000088.1:0-4846 GCA_045615245.1 Acetobacter sp.
CTTAATCCCAAAAAGACGCTCAAGGTCAAAATCATAGAGCACATTGGCAAAACCTCCCCACGACTCATCGCTCCCATGGTGGTTAATAGCGACCTGTGATATACCCCTATTAGCAATTGTTGGGGGCGTAGTGATCGGTTCCGGCTGAATCGGTACCGGGCGATGTGAACCCTTTCCAGGAACGATGGGTTCAGGTCCTGTGCCTCCTGCGGGTGTATTGCCACTATTGCCCTCGTCTCCCTCCGGTGAGGGCGAGCCAGTGTCTCCTGTTGTTCCTCCAACACCTTCGTTTTTAATATTGGGACCTCTAAAGAGATTAGAAATTACCAGGTTTTCTCCTGGTACGTCAACGTTATTGGTGTTGTCTCTGGTGTAGCTTGTATAACTATTGTGAGAGAAATTGTAGAGCCCTTCGGCTTCGACGCGTAGTCCGTTGCCAAAGCCCCAACCAACAGCGCCGAAGCCTGTGAAGCCTGTGCCATGATTGACGGAGAATTTTTGCACGGCAGGACTATTTGCATATGGGCTATTAGCGTGGACGTGTTGGTCTTGCACCTCGTTATAGCCGGAACCACCGTCGACATAGAGCCCGGAGATGGTGGTTGCAGAGGCAATGGCAGGGGCAAAAGTTAAAGCGGAGGTCAGCAGGAAAGAGCGTAGACGTAGACGCATGAGTAAGAAGTCTCCTTAAGGTGTAACAAATCAAAAAGAGACCCACACCTACCCTATTATCAAAATGATAAGGGGGGGTAAAAGAGAGATTTTTTCTAAATATTAAAATATATGAGAAGCCTCTTTAAGGCAAGAAGTTTTGCACGGTTTCCAATGTAGAACATGGATAGAACATGGATAGAACATGGATAGAGGGTGGAACAAAAAGCATATTTCCCAAACCTCAACAAACAACCCGCATTAAAACAGGCTTTTTGTTGATTTCTCCGCTCGTTGATAAAACGATTTAAAAAGGTTTAAGGAGACGGTTAAAATAATCTAACTCTTCCTGTGGACGCGTGCGATCTGAGGCACGGCGCCGAAGTTCTTGCTCGATTTTACGAGATTTTTGTTGGACAATCGGATCTGAGATTGTCGTTCCATCATCATCGATTCTGCTATTGTTTTCATTGAACTGACGCCCTAATGGGTCGTGATAGAGAATGTTGTTTTTATCTTGTTTGCTTCGATCGGATACGCTTCTCTGAGGAGAACCCTTTAAAGCATTTTCAAAGGAAAAAATAAAACGACGTTGAGGGTTTGTAGTTTCCCGATGCACAATAGCGTGCATTTCTTGATAGGTTTTATTGAGCGCGTTTAAGGCGTTCGTTTCTGATTGTGCGGCAAGATTATCATCGTTTGAAGATAAGGCACGGCACGCGTTTGTCATATCATGGCGCACAGTGGGAAGCGATTCTGGCTTTTGCCTCGTAAGGCTGTAAAATTCTATACCTAGTTTTTCAGTAGACTCTTCCAGAGTTTGTTGCATGGTTTGTTCTAAACGTCGATCAGTCGCTTGCTGTTTTTCTTTGAGAGGGTTCTTTTTTATGGCGTTGATTGAGGGCTGTTCTTGAGAGAGAGGCGTCTTGTCAGAATGATCTGTGTCGGACATTTCAGGGGAGGAAACATGAAAAGGGGAGGCTATTCCTTGTTGTCCTTTTTCTCTTTTTTCTCCTTCTTGTCCTTCTTGCCTGAATAATTTTTCTATAAAGGCTCTGGCACTGTTATAGGTACGCAGGGCGTTTTGTTGTGCCATATTTTCTTCACCTTCTTCACCTTCTTCACTTTCTTCTATTGTTAAGGTTTTATGATGGGGGAGATGATCGAAGAGTTGATGATGTATGTTTTGATGATCGTTTTGCCGAGCTTGTACACGGTTTAATAAAGACATTTGTTGTGTCATTAAATTTTTAAGATCAGCCATTTCTTTTTGCACTTGTTGGCTTACCATCCTCTGATGGATGAGGTCTGCTAAATTTTGGGAAGTAACACTCTGCATTTGCTCGGTAATATTTTCTATTTCTTCTAATCGTTTGAGGGCTTCTGCCGGGTGCCCATTGAGAGCCTCTGAGTGAATTTGTTTGAGAAGATTGGAAAAAGTTTTGTTTCCTGCTGAAAAAAGAGCTGATAATTCGGCTTTTTCTAAAGGCGTCGCTTGGGGAAAATTGGCTTGGTCTGCCATGGTTTGCATTTTACGACTAATCGCTTTTTGTAAGGCTTGTAAATGTGTTTCAAGGTCGGCTTGAAGCAACTTGCGTTGCGGATCATGTGGGTCTAAAGTCGAGAGTTGTGCGAGTTCTTGCGCGATATCGGCTTGCACAGCCCGAATATCAAGAGAGGCTTGGGCGCTTGAATCGGTGTTTATCGTATGTTCCTCAATATCTTGGGCGAGGTCCCATAACAGATTGGTGGTAGTGAGTCTGGCTGTTTGTAAGTTAATTGTCGAGTCTCGGAGCGTTGTTATAATGTTCACAAGGTTCAGTAACATACCTGTATGCCGATAGAGAAGGTTTGTTGGTTGTTGGGTGAGTGTTTCTAGGTTCTCAATTATATCAGCGCGGCTGGCTTGCCCTAAAGCAAAACGGTTACGAATCTCTAAAATATGGCGTGCGAGCGGTGAATGAAAAACTCGTGCCCCTAGGCGGAACGTTATTGTAGGGCTTTTGCCCTCTTGCCCACTGACAGAACGCGCAATAATTTCACCACTGACCTCTTGCCCTGCCCATGGGTCTGTTGATAAATCAGGTGTAAGTATACCTCTGATAGAACGAGGATGTCCCGTAAATGGAACAGGAAGAGTGAGAATACGCGTTTTTATACTCTTTGCATTATAGGGAGAAGAGTGGGGGGCATGGAGTACAAAAGTCACAGAAGATAACCCATAGGCATGACTTGCACGATAAGGAAGAATGGTTTGCCACTCTCCCTCATATGCCCCCGGGTTTTCCCCCCATTGAACAAGGGGGAGAGAGTCGGGAAGGATGTCAATAGACCATAAGCCAAGAACGCGACCTCGCGCTTGAAGATGTATGGTGCCACTTTGCGTTAGGTTTGCGGTGAGTTTCCAACTATGGGCATCAAGTTGCTGAAGTGTTTGAGAGAGAGCCCCATAAGAGGCATATAAATGAGGGGCAGAGCGGAGATCAGACACAATAACATGAAGTTGGGCGCCTTGGTTAACATGTGTAATAGGCGAGGCAATAAGGGCACTTTTTGAAAGAAATAGAGGTAGAGTTGCCGTTGAGGACGTTGATAGATAAGGCGGAGGCGTAATCCAGACTTCTACATGTGGGAGTGGTACATCCGGGTCATCTCGACCGGGGATAAAAGCTGCGACAATACGCCATGGCGCTGTAGGACCAACAGCAATGATGGTTAAAATAAGAAGGGTTGGGAGGGTTATGAAATAAATTTGACCTCTTTTCGTACGCGGTAAAAGAGAGGGCAAACCAGAACGCAACGAACCAAGAGAAGTTATAACACGATGTTGATGCAGATCCCAAAAAGCTTGTGTTACAGGTGTGGCAATGTGTGCGGGAGTATCTTCTAGCGTGGCAAGCGGTCTATGCTCAAGGTGGGAGGCATGTTCAATTCTACGGTCAACACTCGAGGCAGTTGGTGGGGTTATATGCCGTATTCGACACCATGTCCAATAACAGCATATTCCGATCAACAGAATTAAAAGAATAAGGCGAAGAGAGTCGGGAAGGCTTTGCGGAATCCGGAGTAACCCCGCAAAAATATAAAGGCAAAAAAGTATCGCAGCAGGTGCAAAGGCTGGGAATAGTTGCTCTATCCAAAGAACATAAATCGTACGGCGACGTATTTGGGCAAGTTGTTGCGTAAAAACGTAGTGATTTTGTGGTAATGCTGAAATCGGATGTTGGCGATGATCAATAGGCATAGGTTTTAATAAGGCGGTTTTTTTTTAATCAGGCTATTTAAAACGCTATGTCATCGTAATCCAAAGAGGTTCGTTAGTAGAGGGGAGATAATTCACCACGCCAAAGGTCTTCTATCGTTTGTCTTTCTTGGATAATCTTCCAAGAATTGTTGTCCACAAGAACATGTGCCGCTAAAGGACGACTATTATAGGTTGAACTCATCACAGAACCGTAAGCACCTGTATCTAAAATAGCGAGATAATCTTGCTGCTGAAGTTTAGGTAAAAGGCGGTTTTGAGCAAAGCAATCGCTGCTTTCACACACAGGACCAACAACATGTGTTTTGTCTAAAGGTTGTTGGAAAGATTCTGCCGAAAGGGGGAGAATACCATGCCATGCCTCGTAGAGGCTAGGGCGTAACAGATCATTCATCGCACTATCAATAACGAGAAATGGCACAGCCATACCTTGCTCTTTTCGTAAAATCACACGGCTTAATAAAATGCCTGCGGGTCCTACAATCCAACGACCTGGTTCAAGAACAAGGCGTACATCGAGTGCCCCTAATTCTGCATGAATGACTTTTGCTAAATCTTCTGGTTGGGCTTCAGGGGTGGTGTTGTAAGAAATACCTAATCCCCCGCCACAATCCACAACATGAACAAAAAGCCCCTGAGCACGTGCAGCCCGCACTAAAGAGGCCATACGAGCATAGGCAGCGCGATAGGGGTCCATGGTTAAAATTTGGCTGCCAATATGGCTGGCAAACCCTAAAAGATTTATCCCGGGTAAGCGTGCAGCGTGGGTATAGAGAGCCATAGCATCAACAAAAGGGATGCCAAATTTATTATGAGATAGCCCTGTGGTGATTTTGCTATGGGTTTGCGCATCAATATCGGGGTTAATACGTAAAACAATAAGGGCTTTTTTCCCCATACCTGTTGCAATAGCCGAAATAATGGCAAGTTCTT
>JAZLEM010000089.1:0-5663 GCA_045615245.1 Acetobacter sp.
AGTTTCTGTTCCCACAGTATTTGGAACCTGTTCCATATCTTTATTCCCGCTCCGCTATGACCGATGACATTATATTTGTTTCAATCCACTGTTGAATGTTTAAAGCAACCTCTTGTCCATCACGAACAGCCCAAACAACAAGACTAGCACCACGTACGATATCCCCAGCGGCAAAAACACCTGGTAACGACGTCATTGAGGAGTTATCAACATATAACGTTCCTCGATCTGTCACCTCCAGTTCAGGCTGTTGCCAAAGCTGTGGTAATGGATCAGGATCAAAACCCAAAGCCTTAATAACAAGATCTGCTTTAATAGTGAAAGATGACCCCTCAACAGGCTCTACGGATTGACGTCCAGACGCATCAGGTAAACTCGGCATCATTCGTATTACACGCACATCCTTTACGTGATCCTGTCCTAAAAAGGCCTCTGGTGCAGTAAACCACTCAAAAACAGCACCTTCTTCCTCAGCATTTTGCACTTCACGAGGAGAACCTGGCATATTGTCTCTATCACGACGATACAGGCATTTTACCGAGGTAGCCCCCTGTCGAATAGCTGTACGAACACAATCCATTGCTGTATCTCCACCTCCCAAAACCACAACAGATTTTCCTTTAGCATCAAGCACATTGGCATGAGATGATAAACGATCGCCAAGATTACGCTTATTAGAGGCTGTAAGATACGCCAAAGCATGGTCAACACCAGATAAATAATTTCCCGGAATATACAACTCACGTGGCTTATAAACACCTGTTGCAATCAATATCGCATCATGACGAAAACGCACTGCCTCAAAAGAGAGTTCTCCCTCACGAGAACCGATTTCTTTTCCAAGATGAAAAACAACCCCACTTTCTTCAAGCCATGTATGCCACCGCATTACATTATGCTTCTCAAGTTTAAAGCTAGGAATACCATAAATGAGAAGACCACCGACACGATCATAACGATCGTAAACATGAACCTGAAACCCATTCGCACGTAAACGGCTTGCAGCTGCCAATCCAGCAGGACCTGCACCAATAATCCCAACAGAATGAGTGCGCTCACATACAGGAACAATCGGCTCAACCCAACCGCGTTCAAATGCCGTATCTGTAATATAACGCTCTATAGCACCAATCGTAACACTTTGAAAGTTAGGCTCAATAACACAATGCCCTTCACATAACCGATCTTGAGGACAAACCCGCCCACAAATATCTGGAAAAGCGTTTGTTGTAGAAGAAAGACGATAGGCCTCTTCAAGACGACCTTGTGCTGTTAGCATCAACCAATCTGGAATATTATTTCCTAGTGGACAATGTACTGAACAAAAAGGCACCCCACACTGAGAACAACGACTTGCTTGTTCTACAGCACGTTCTAGCGCAAACTTTTTATAAATTTCATTAAAGTCAGTGCGACGAATTTCTGCTGATCGCTTTTCTGGCTGTCTCTGCGAAAGCGAGACAAATTTTAACATTTTATTTGTCATATATAATTCTCGAAAGATTAGGGTAACCTCGGTTGTAAAATGCTTTAGAAAAAGCCTACGCTGATAAAGCGAGTCCAGAAAACACTTCTCCACCGTTTACAAACGAAGCCCTCTCCAAGTCTTTTTAGACCCTATCCAAATGCATACCACTAAACAACTATCATACAACTAAAGCAATGAATCATTAAGGTATTTTCAACCAAAAAAATTCAATAAAAAATTCCTCAAAGATGTTCCTTTAATAGTTCTTAACCATTCTCACTTAAAACTCTCCAACGATCATACCAAAACAGCTTCCACCTTTCCTATAACGTTCTAAGTAAGAAGGTACTAAAGAAACAACAGATCTTGGTGTAATACCAAATGCTTCAAAAGTATTTTTTTCATCGCGCAAAATACTCTCCATCATTAGAGCTTTTATAATATGGCGCGTTTTTACAACACCAGGCCAATACCGACATAAAGAAGCACCTGATCTCATCACCCAAAAAGGCAATTCAACTACAGGTTTATTTCTGCGCGTTTCTTTCAACACAAAAACAGCACTTTCTCTCATCGTCATAACCGAAGGACCACCGAGAGACCAAATACCTCCAACATTGCTACTTTTCTGAGCCAAAGCCACGACAATACGAGAAACATCGCCAACATAGACAGGTTGTAATCGTGTATCTCCGCCACAAATAGGTAAAAAAGGTAAGTAACGTGCAAAACCTGCCAATAAATTAAAAAATTTATCTTCAAAACCAAAAATAACTGAAGGACGAACAATAGCCGATTCCGGCTGATAATGGTGCACTTGTTCTTCACCCTCTAATCGACTTTTTAGATAATCTGAAGACTGTGATGCTGATACTGCTAGATCAGACACATGAATAAAACGCCTTACTCCTGCATCTGCAGCCAAACGTGCTACACGGCCCGCACCTTCAATATTAATAGCCTGTAAAGTTTGTTGTGCAGACGAAGCAAGAACAGCACTAAGATTCACCACAACATCTGCTCCATTTACAGCACGTGCAACTAATTTTTCGTCTGTTACAGAAGCATAAAAAGGGGCAACCTGTCCAACACGTCCTAAATATTGCAATAACATACCATAATCAGGTCTACGACTCACAACACGCACTCTATAACCTGCCAAAGCGAGTTGTTGTACAACATACTGACCAAGAAATCCGTTTCCGCCAAAAACTGTCGCAATTTCAGCCTTTTTCATAACCTCCCCTCTACCAACGATAATTTTCTTTAATCATATCACAAATCTCTACTATGACCTTAATACTTAGAGAATTACGTGTTTCACTTTTTCTATATCTTGCGTGACGAGTTATAACTATATATAACAAGTCATTTCCAATCATTATATAGTATCAGACAGAGAAACAAATTCTTTTAAAATTTGGTGCACGAATGCCATACGCTGATTATTAGTAAGTTCACGTGCAATAACAAGCTTATGGTCAGACCGTAAACGAACGTCTCCGTCATGCCAGTTTTCCATCCACCGTACCAAGCCTTCAGGATTGCAGAACATATTCTTCCGAAATTGTAATACAAGCCCTTTTGGACCTGCATCAATGCGTTCAACACCGGTTTGTTTACATAATCTTTTTAAATCAACAGTATCTAATAGGTTGTTAAGCTCTTGCGGTATACTCCCAAAACGGTCAACCAATTCTACCTCTATAATTTCTCTTTCAACCTCAGAGGCAAGCCCCCCAATACGCCTATAAAGCCCAAGCCGAACTGATAAATCTGGCACATAGTCTTCTGGAATTAAAACAGGAAGTCCCAGAACAATATTCGGAACCCATTCTGTTTTTTCGACCTCTTCTTGCAAATGTTCAGCACGTAAATCCGACCGTAACTCCGCAACCGCCTCTTCAAGCATATGTTGGTAAAGCTCAACGCCAACTTCACGCACATGACCCGACTGTTGATCACCTAATAAATTACCTGCTCCACGCAAATCCAAATCATGCGAAGCAAGAGTAAAACCAGCTCCTAACGTATCAAGCGTTTGCATGATTTCAAGCCTTTTCCTTGCCGATTCTGACAATACATGTTTTTGAGGCCAGGTTAAATAGGCATACCCCCGTAACTTACCACGCCCAACACGCCCACGCAGCTGATACAGCTGAGCGAGACCAAATAGATCCGCACGATGGACAATCAACGTATTAACCGAAGGCATATCGAGCCCACTTTCAACAATATTTGTTGAAAGTAAAATATCATAATGACCGTCTGAAAATTCAGTCATAACCCGTTCAAGCTCTGTCACTGACAAACGCCCATGTGCCTGTACAATGCGTGCGTCAGGTGCAAGTTCACTTAATCTTTCTGCTAAATGGTTTAAATCCTCAATTTTTGGTGCAACACAAAAAATTTGCCCACCGCGAAAACGCTCCCGTTTGATCGCATCTGTTAAAATTACCCGATCAAACGGCATAATAAACGTGCGTACCGCTAACCTGTCTGTTGGTGGTGTTGCAATCAGACTCATTTCTCGCACGCCAGATAATGCCATTTGTAAAGTACGTGGCAAAGGCGTCGCTGACAGAGTCAGCACATGAACCCCTTCGCGCAACGATTTTAGCTTTTCTTTATGAGCTACGCCAAAATGCTGTTCTTCGTCAATCACCAATAATTCAAGGTTTGAGAAGGTAACTGTTTTTGCAAGTAACGTATGTGTTCCAATAACAATGTTTACACTACCATCGGCCAACTCTTTTCTTACGATAGCAGCCTCTTTCGGTGTTACCATTCGTGAAAGATGAGCAACTTTAAGCCCAAAACCATTAAAACGTGTTTGAAAAGTTCTATAGTGTTGCCGTGCCAATAATGTAGTAGGTACCACAACAGCCACTTGTCCTCCCGACATCGCTACTACAAACGCAGCACGTAAAGCCACTTCGGTTTTACCGAATCCAGCATCACCACAAATCAGCCTATCCATAGGATGGCCTGAAGCCATATCAGCAAGTACATCAGAAATAGCTTGTGATTGATCGTCGGTTTCAATAAAAGCAAAACGAGCACAAAACTCATCCCACATCCCTTCGGGCGGAGATATTTCAGGAGCATCTTTTAAGGCACGCGCTGCCGCAATGCGAATAAGATCTCCAGCCATATCACGAATACGCCGCTTAATTTGTGCTTTACGGCTTTGCCAAGCAAGACTTCCCAACTTATCAAGCATAACTCCTACTTGGTCGGATCCAAATCGGCTTAATAACTCAATATTTTCAACAGGAAGGTATAATTTTTGTCCGCCATCGTATAGTAAACGCAAACACTCATGTGGAGCCGTGCCAACGTGTAACGTTTCTAAGCCATCGTAACGACCAATACCATATTCTTGATGAACGACCAAATCACCTGACGTAATTTCACTCGCTTCGGCAATAAGTTCATTCACACGCCGACGGCGACGCTGTGGACGACCAATTCGTTCTCCCAATATATCCTGTTCTGAAACGAAAACAAAAGATTCAGTAGTAAAGCCACGTTCTAGACTAAGTGTCAACAAACCTATTGATTCAGTAGACAGATCGCACACTTCTTGCCATGTCTCACACGGTTTAGCTATTATACCGTGTTCTTGTAACAATGTTTCTAAACGCTCACGTGAACCACGCGTCCACGCCACAATCAAAACTTTACGATTTTTATTACATCCTTTGTTAAGCTCTTTTTTTACAGATGTTTTTAGAGTTTTCGTTATTACTCCGAATACTTCTTTTTGTGTCCATTTTTGTATATCGTCACGCAAACAATCAAAAACCTTCCCCCGTTCGGCATTCGCTACGAGTTTGGAGTATTGTTTACCTGGCCGTCCCCCCATATCCACACCTTCCCCTCCTTCGGGCTTAGCATAAGGAGTTAAGATGACACAGTGCATACGACATAAAATAGCTTTTAAGCTCGTGCAATTAAGGTATAAAAGAGCAGGAGGCAATGGACGGTAAGGAACTTCTCCATCTGGCACAGGTAAGCGCCGTGCTTGGTAATGGTCTTCTATCATTTCTAGACGGGAAAGAATTGCCTCTTCCCATTGATGTTCTAGAATAATTGTCGCATGAGGTACATAATCGAATATTGTCTCAAGATCAGAATGAAACAAAGGTAACCAATGCTCTAACCCGGGATACCGACGCCCTTCAGAAACATG